>JABDFX010000042.1 GCA_013286315.1 Bacteroidota bacterium
GCCAGAAGCCGGAGTCATGCCATTACGCAAATCCCAACACCCGCTATTTTTCATCTCGTGCAAGACGGCTTGCAGCATTTTGTGGTGATTTATAAGATAACGAACAGATATATCTGGCTAATGGATCCGGCTTTCGGAAAAATAATCAGGCATGAAAGACATTCTTTTAACAAGCAATGGTCGGGCATTGTCCTCGTATTGATTCCTTCTGATGAATTTCTGTGCGTTGACGAAAAGAAATCTGTTTTCATCAGATTCTGGCAGATGGTTCGTCCGCATCGAAGAGTGATGACAGTGGCCATTCTGTTTGCTGTCATACACGCAGGTCTTGGATTCTCAATATCCTTTTATATTCAGAGAATCATAGATGTAATTTTGCCCGCCACAAATAACGGCCTGCTGAAGATCCTGGGTCTTGTGATGATCCTTTTATTCTGGTTCAGATTCGCCACAGGATATTTGAAATCAATCTTTGTATTACGCACCGGCCAGCTTATGGACAGGAACCTTATTTTAGGCTATTACAGACATCTGCTAAACATGCCGCAACGATTCTTCGATGGTATGCGAACCGGTGAATTAGTTAGCCGGGTAAATGATGCGATGCGGATACGTGTATTTATCAGTGATGTTGCGCTGGGTATTATTGTAAACATATTCGCCATTGTTCTCAGTCTGACCATTATGTTCATCTGCTATTGGAAGCTGGCCCTCTGGTGCCTGCTGGTTATTCCCTTCCACCTCATAATCTACCGGATAAGTAACAATGTAAATGAAAAATGGCAGCGCAAAATAATGAAATCAGGAGCGGCTCTCGAAAACCATTTGATGGAAACCATTCAGGGGGTATCAACCATACGCCGGTTCGGAACAGAGGAGTTTTTTAATGCGCAAACGGAAAATAAGTATAATCCACTCATGCAATCGGTATTTATCAGTAGCCGTACCGGTTTATTGATGTCGCATCTGTCAGATTGGATAACCGGCCTGCTGATGATTACTTTAATTTGGAACGGTGCAAATTTGGTAATGGATCACAGGCTGTTACCTGGTGAGCTTATTTCTTTTTTTGCAATCTCTGCATTTTTTACGATTCCGGTTCAGGCCCTGATCAATGCGAACAAACCTTTACAGGATGCATTAATTGCGGCCGACCGTCTTTTTGAGATCACCGATCTGGAAAAAGAAAAAAATGAGAAACTCCAGATAGAATGTTTTCCGGAGGGAGACCTGGTTTTCAAAAATGTTCATTTCTCTTACGGGCCGGGAAATGCTGTTTTCAATGGGCAGGATATCAGGCTTCCTATGGGACGAATAACAGCAGTCGTAGGTGAAAGCGGATCCGGGAAGTCCACTTTGCTTTCACTGATCCAGAAATTATATGTGCCGGATGGAGGAAAAATAATGATCGGCGACATCGATATTCAGCATCTCTCAACCAGAATATTGAGAAAAAAAATCGCCGCGGTTCAGCAGCATATAGATCTTTTCGAGGGAGATTTTATTTACAATATTGCTCTCGGAGAAATAGAACCGGATATGGATCGCATATATGAAATCTGCCAGCGCCTCGGATTACAGTCCTTCGTTGATCAATTACCGGAACGTTATCAGACGATTATCCGTGAGCAGGGAATGAATTTATCCGGAGGTCAGAAACAAAGGATCGGTATCGCACGTGCGATATACAAAAATCCGCAGATTTTAATTTTGGATGAGGCCACTTCAGCTCTGGATGCAGGGAGCGAGAAAAAAGTGCTGGATACCCTTCGCTGGTTTTATAATCAGAAAAAGACAATTATCGTGATTGCCCACCGGCTCAGCACCATCCGTCAATGTGATTCAATTATCTTTTTAAACCAGACTGCAAATCTGGTTTCAGAAATCACGGAAGAATGTTGATCAATTAGCTTTACGCTTTAAGCTTAAATTGTGGCTTCAAAAAAAATAATGGACCTATCATATATACTGAATGAACTTGGCGAGGAGCGGTCAGAATATTTTAATGCAGTCGCACCCCCCATCGTTCAAACCAGCAACTTCCGCGTAAATAAAGTCGAGGAGCTGAAGAAATTATTTGCCGATGAATATTCCGGATATCTGTACAGTAGAGGACTGAATCCTACAGTTGATATTCTTAGAAAAAAACTGGCGGCATTAGATCAAGCCGAAGACTGCCTGGTTTTTAACAGTGGCGCGGCAGCCATATTTGTTGCTGTGCTCGCAAACGTCAATGCGGGCGATCATATCATTTCGGTTGAAAACCCTTACAGTTGGGTAAAGCGCATGTTTGATTTGATTTTCCAACGGTTCGGTGTTGAAACGACATATATCGCCGGAACGGAAATCGAACAATTCGAAAAAGCGGAGAGACCAAACAGCCGGTTTATCTATCTGGAAAGCCCAAACTCATGGAGTTTTGCCATACAGGACATGGAAAAAGTTGCTGCCTTTGCCAAAAGACGTAAGCTCATTACGCTCATGGATAATTCCTATTGTACGCCTCTTTATCAGAGACCGATTCCGATGGGCATTGATATCAGCATGCAGACGGCAACAAAATATGTCGGCGGTCACAGTGATACGCTGGGTGGTATTCTGACAGGTAGCCGCCAGATGATAAAAAAAATATTTGACTGTGAATATATGGCTGTAGGCAGCGGTATTCAGCCCTTTAACGCCTGGCTCCTGATCCGGGGTTTGCGTACGCTGGACACGAGACTCGCACGAATTACGGCAACCACCCGGGAAGTACTCAGCTATCTAAAAACTCACCCCATCGTAGAATCCGTTTTATTTCCGCTGGATAAGTCTTTTCCGCAATACGAACTTGCCAGGAAGCAAATGGAAAATGCCGGCGGTCTGATCAGTTTCTTTGTAAAAGCCGGCGAAAGAAAAGAAATTGTGCGATTTTGCGAAAACCTAAAACATATTATGATGGCCGTTAGTTGGGGAGGCCATGAATCGCTGATTTTACCTCGCTGCGCCAGTGTGAACGATACGGATTTTGATAAGGATAATAAAGAACACCGGATGCTGCGCTTATATGTCGGACTAGAATCTGCTGAATACCTGATCAGTGATCTTGACCAGTCTTTCCGTTTATCATTCTAACGCCATTTTAGGTTTTTTTTGATTGTGAATGACCGTGGATTCTTTATTTTAGCAATAATTCCGACCGCCCCTACCCAAAACTAGGAGCCAGCAAGGCCTCCCTTAAAAAAGTTTCATGAGATTGACCAAGTTAATTACCTTATTCCTAACCGCACTAATTTCCTTTACAAACCTCGTAGCACAGGATAAATGGGATCTGCGCCGGTGCGTTGAATATGCGCTTGCCAATAATATTTCCATTAAACAGGCAGATATCGATTCCCGGACTTATAAGCTCTACTATGATCAGGCGAAGGGGAATAAGATGGGTGTGGCTAATGCGACTACAGCCCTTGGATTGAATTTTGGACGCTCCATTGATCAGACAACTAATATTTACACGAATACAGAGGGTTTGTCCCAGTATTATAACCTTCAGGCCAGTATTACCCTCTTTAACTGGTTTGCATTAAAAAGGGCAGTTGAATCCAACAGGTTCAACTATGAAGCACAGGTGGTTAATATTGATAAAATCAAAAATGACGTTACGCTGAATGTGGCAGCCGGCTATCTTTCGGCTTTACTTGCAAAAGAGCAGGTAAACCTGGCGAAAACCAAAATCCTGCTAACGGAGCAACAACTTGCAAATACCAGGGCCCTGGTGAACGCGGGTTCAGTCCCCGAATTAAATGCTGCTGAGCTGGAGGTACAATTTGCGACGGATACAGCGGCCATTATTACGGCTCAGGAAACCTACGATATCGATAAATTGCAATTACAGGCGATCCTGAATCTGGATGCTGCGGCTCCATTCGACCTGGATACACCTCCGGTAGAAACCATTCCTGTAGAACCGATAACCTCTCTTCAGCCTGATATCGTTTATTCCATTGCGATCGGGACATTCCCCCAGCAAAAAATGAACGACCTGCGCATCAGCTCTGCTGTGAAAAATGTAGATTATACCAAGGGGCGTTTATATCCGACGCTTTCCGCCTATGGTGCTCTGGGAGATAATTTCTTTAACGACCTCCGCCAGGTGAACTACCAGCCATTCATTTCCCCAACCAACGGATATGCACTCAACACTGGTAATAATGATCAGTACCAGGTTTTCGTTCCGAACGTCAACACAACTTATAGCAGTCAACCATTTTATAAAGCTTTCAAGGGTTATGGAGAACAGCTGAGCAATAACTTTGGTCAACAGGTGGGTCTGCAGTTAAACATTCCGATTTTCAATGGAAATACCGCCCGAATCAACTATAAAAAAGCCCAGCTGAATGTGGCTACGGCCAAACTGACAAAGGACAACGATCTGCTTACCCTTAAACAGGGAGTTTACCAGGCTTACTATAATGCAGTGGCTTCCCTGCAGAAATTCGAATCCAACAAAAAGGCAGTGGTTGTAGCTGAAAAATCATTCGAACTCGCAACCAAAAGATATGAAATCGGTATGCTGAATACGATTGATTATTTAACCAATCAAAACAATTTATTTACAGCCCGCATTAATATACTGATTGCCCAGTATGATTACGTTTTCCGCATTAAAGTATTGGAATATTATAAAGGGCTCGGCATTAAATTATAAGAAAATTATTATAACAACCTCGTATGAATAAGAAGCTGGTTTGGATCATCGTTAGCCTGGTAGTACTTATACTACTGCTCGTCATCTTAAAAAAAGCCGGCGTCATTGGGAAAGAAGAGGGGATCAAAATATCCGTAGAAAAGACAGGCCGGCATACCATTACTGAAACAGTAACAGCCAGCGGAAAAATCTATCCTGAAGTCGAAGTTAAAATGAGCTCTGATATATCTGGTGAAATCGTTGAGTTGAATGTGGCTGAAGGTGACAGTGTTCGAAAAGGACAGCAACTGGCAAAAATTTTTGCGGATATATATTCCAACCAGCGCAACCAGGCTGCGGCCCAGGTAAACCAGCAGCAGGCCATGGTGGATAATTCGAAGGCCCAGTTGCCCGGCTTAAAAGCCAGTATGGACGCTGCCCAGGCACAATACGATCGTCAGAAAACCCTGCTCGCTCAAAAAGTTATTTCTCTTTCAGAATTTGAAACGGCAACCACCACTTTAAGAACAGCCCAGGCTGCTTATAATGCGGCCCTGCAAAGCGTGAATATGAATATGGCGTCGGTCTCCAGCGCAAAAGCTAACCTCGCAATAACAGCCGAAAATGTGAATCGCGCCAGTCTGACTTCACCAATCAACGGCGTGGTATCGCTGCTCAGTGTGAAGAAAGGTGAGCGCGTGGCCGGGAATCAAATGACGGCAGGTACCGAAATTATGCGGGTTGCTGATATGAGCAAGATAGAAGCGGTCGTGGATGTAGGTGAAAATGATATTACGAAAGTGCATCTGGGAGATACCGCCATAGTGGAAGTGGATGCTTACAATGGAAGAAAATTCAAAGGCGTCGTTACACAGATCGCCAGCAGTATTGTTGCGTCAGCTGCTTCTTCTGCAAGTTCTACCACAAACGATGTAACCAATTATAAAGTGCATATCCGTCTGGATCCTGCCAGTTATCAGGATCTGATGGATAAGAAAAGACCCAAAAGCCTGGTATTCCGTCCGGGAATGACCGCGAGTGCTGATATCCAGACCAAAACACACAGGGATGTACTTTCTGTGCCTATCAATGCAGTAACCACCAGGGAAAAAACAGCAGGCGCAACGGCCGCTACCAAGGATAGAAAACCGGTAGAAGATAAAATGGGGGACGTGAAAACGGACGTTCCGGTGGGTGACCTGAATGAAGTGGTTTTTTTATTACAACCTGATAAATCTGTTAAACAGGTATCCGTAAAAACCGATATACAGGACATCAATTATATAGAGATTGTAAGTGGTTTAAATCTGGATGATCAGGTGGTTACCGGTCCGTATGGTACAGTGAGTAAAATTCTCAACAACGGTTCTAAGGTGACTGTAGTAGATAAAGACAAGTTATTCGAGGCTAAGAAATGATCCGGCCTTTTTATTCACAGAAATGCAGGATTCAATGCGATTTGGAATCTTAGGAAGCGGTAGTTGGGGTACAGCACTTGTCAAAATTCTGACCGATAGCAATCATACTGTAAATTGGTGGATCAGAAATAAGGGTATCATCGATCATCTCAGAAAAAAAAATCATAACCCTCAATATCTTAGTTCGGTTTATTTTGATATCAACCATCTCAACTTGACCAATGACCTGGAAAAACTGATCAGGGACTCCGATTGTATAGTGATCGCCATTCCTTCAGCATATATCGAGCAAATCTTTCAGCAGCTGCCTCAGGAAATTTTTGAAGATAAAATAATTCTTTCTGCTGTTAAGGGAATTCTACCGGAGAAAAATTTATTGCTGAACGATTTCCTCAGTCAACAGTTTCAATTCGGGATCGACAGGTATTTTACGGTTATGGGTCCCTGTCATGCTGAAGAGATTGCAGCAGAAAAACTATCGTATCTCACTTTCTCAGGAAATTCTGTTACCAAGGCACAGGAAATTGCGTCTAATTTCTCGACGGATTATTTGAACACGATTACAAACAATGACATATATGGTGTTCAGTATGCGGCTGTTCTGAAGAATATTTATGCCCTGGGCGCCGGAATGGCACATGGACTGGAATATGGGGATAATTTTCTCAGTGTGTTCATAGCCAACTGTGCTGATGAAATGGCTGGTTTTCTTTTGAAAGCGGGTATAAGTCATATCGAAGTAGGCATCCACGAGATGGCCATGACCGTAGATGATAAGAAGAGCGCAAATTATGCAGCCTCCGTATACCTGGGCGACCTGCTGGTAACTTGTTATTCCCTGTTCAGCAGAAACCGTATGTTCGGAAGTATGATCGGCAAAGGATACTCAGTAAATGCTGCAAAGCTTGAATTAAATATGGTGGCCGAAGGTTATAATGCAAGCAAGTGTCTTTACCGGCTTAATCAGCATTTTAAAGCTGACATGCCGATTTCTGATACAATCTATAAAATCCTATGGCAAAATGTTAATGTCAGGGAAGGCTTTAAACGTATAGAGCTTTTGCTGGTCTGATTTTTTAAATAACAAGGTTATGACACCGCTTTCATATCAGGGTTTTGGATTCACAGCTATCCTGGTGATGGTTGGGATCCTTTCATCAGCCCATCTGCTGAAATACCTCAAAGAACGGTTTTTTCAGCGTCATGAAGATAAAAAGGCCCGTAACGCTTAACGCCCAACGCGTAATGCGAAGCCCAAAGCTTCTACCAACCGTCAACCGTCAACTCCCAAAGAAAAGCGCCGCCGCTATACCGTCGGCGAATAATTTGCCGTTTCGGGTCAGCACCAGTTTTTCCTGCTTTTTCTCCATCTGGTTTGAATGGATATATACCGATGCGTTGTTCTCCAGCAGTCTTCCCTTCTGTTTACCAAAATGTTCTGTAACATGTTGCAGATCCAACCCTTCTGTGGTCCGCAAGGAAGTCATGATGTATTCATTGAGGAGATCCTTCGGTAGCAAATTCTCTGATTCATAATTAAGTTGACCCGCCATGAGAGATTTGATATAAAGAGCATTGTTGGAAATATTCCACTGTCGGCTGGTCCCGTCAAATGAATGGGCCGAGGGCCCCAGACCCAGATATTTTTTGGACTGCCAGTAGGAGCTGTTATGCCTGCTCCGTTTACCCGGCCTGGCAAAACTGGAGATTTCATAATGTTCAAAACCGGCTGCCTCCAGTTTCTGAATACCGGTTAAAAACTGGCTGGCCTGTTTCTCCTGATCCACCGCAACGCTCTTTTTCGTTTTGATCATGTTATGTAGCACTGTTTTGGGCTCCACTGTCAAGGCATAGCAGGATATATGGGCAGGTTCCAGCGAAATAGCTTTTTGCAGATTAAAATCCCATTTTTCGTCAGTCAAGCCAGGTGATCCGTAAATCAGGTCCATGCTGAAATTATCGAACCCTGCTTTTTTGGAGTCTTGCACCGCCTGAACGGCCTGTTCCCCATTATGCACGCGATTCATCCAGACAAGGTCTTCTGAAAAAAATGACTGGACGCCAATGCTCAGGCGATTGATACCGGCTTTTTTCCATTTATCCAGATGGTTCATATCGATGTCATCCGGGTTCGTTTCCAGCGTGATTTCAGGATTTTGACTGATTTTGAAATGACTTCTCACAGAACCCAGTATCTCATAGATGGTCTGTGAAGTAAGCAGGGAGGGAGTGCCTCCCCCAAAATAAATTGTTTCGATGATGTCTCCCTGAATATATGCCTTGCGCAAAGCAATTTCTTTCAATAAAGCGACTGTAAAATCGTTCTGCAAGTCGAGATTGGTGGAGAAGTGAAAATTACAATAGGTGCAGGCCTGTTTGCAAAAAGGAATATGAATATAGATGCCTGCCATTGGATTGGCTAATTTTATGGAATTACGAATGCGAATTGAGCGAATGGCAAAATTAAGATTATATGGACTGATCCTCCTGTTGTTGATAGCTTCCGTCCGTCCGGTCTTTGCGCAGTACGCTTTACATGTCAGGATCAGTTCACCCGACTCCGTCCTGAAAGCTAATGCATTGGGAATACCCAGTTCCTTTAAGGACCGGGCGTTATGCACTGAATATATCTACAAGCTCACAGATATTTTACGAAACAAAGGATTTACTGCTGCTTCCATCGATAGTGTGCATATGGATTCTGCAGCAGCCTTTCTTCAACTCTATATTGGCGAAAAATTCACATGGTCAGTGATCAGGACGAGGCAGACTGACGCCATATTATTGGAAGAAGCCGGATGGAGTTCCAGAAAACTGGTTGGCAAACCGGCTACCCTGGAACAATTCCAATCCGAAGAATTGCTATTGCTCAACTGGCTCGAAAATAACGGGTATCCATTTGCGAAAATCTCGCTGGACTCCGTGCTGATAAAGCAGGGGGCAATACAGGCTGTACTTGATGTACAAAAGGGGCCTCTTTATAAAATCGACAGCATACATATCAATGGCACAGCAAAAATTTCGGTTGATTTCATGGAAAGATACCTGGGCATTCCGGAAGGAAGTATATACAAAAAGGATCGTTTATTATCTATCAGTAAGCGCATTTTGGAACTTCCTTTTGTACAGGAAGAAAGACCCTGGAATGTAAACATGCTGGGCACGGGTTCGATTTTAAATTTGTATCTGAAACCGAAAAAAAGCAGTCAGATAGATGCGTTGATCGGATTCATGCCTAATAGCACCGATCAGCAGAGTACCAAACTGCTCGTGACCGGCCAGGCTACGGTGATACTCAGGAATCCATTTGGCAACGGAGAAAATCTTGGACTCGACTGGCAGCAGCTACAGCAGAAATCACCCAGATTAAATGTAAACTTTCAGCAGCCCTATTTATTCCATTCGCCCTATGGTGTTAACCTCGCTTTTTCCTTGTACAAAAAAGACTCTTCCTATATCAATACAGATGGAATGCTCGGTATTCAATATAACGCTTCGATGAACCGGAAGGCTTCTGTTTTTATTCAAACCACCGGATGCACGGTACTTACCCTTGACACCACGCAAATCATTGCCACACGCCAGTTGCCTGAAGTAGCAGATGTGAGTTCATTGAGTCTGGGTGCGACGTATGAATTTAATAATACCAACTATCGTTTCAATGCAGTGCGGGGCAATGAAATTTATTTTATCGGATCCGCAGGAACCAAACGTTTGAAAAAGAATACTCAGATTCTGCAACTCAAGGATGAAAATGATCCTTCCTTTGACTATGGGACGCTATATGATACAGTCAAAACATCGTCTTATCAATTCAGGTTAAACTTTGCGGGAGCACATTATTTTCAGTTGGGCCATGCATCTACGATTCGTTTTGCGGTGAATGCGGCGTGGTATCAGAGTCCGAAAATTTTCCGGAATGAATTATTCCAGATCGGTGGATATAAATTATTGCGTGGGTTTGATGAAGAGAGTATCCTTGCATCCGAATACACAGTGACCAGCCTGGAATACAGGTATTTGATCGGAATGAATTCATTTCTTTTTAGTTTCATTGATGGTGGCTGGGCAAAAAATGATGTGCCTGGATATGCCAGCAACAGTCTTTACATGGGCGTCGGGCTGGGACTGGCATTCGAGACGAAGGCCGGCATTTTTAATATGTCGTATGCTGTTGGAAAAACCGGCAGCAGTCCTTTTGAATTTGGCCAGGCTAAGATTCATTTGGGTTATGTAAACTTTTTTTAGAAGATCCGCATTGAATCACAAATCTTTGCGTTGAATGCAGAATGATGAACGCTGAACACTCGATGCAAGGCTCAACCCTGAATCATAAAACCGTTTTCTTCCGTCAGCGCGTGA
The DNA here is from genome assembly GCA_013286315.1 of Bacteroidota bacterium. Lineage (GTDB taxonomy): Bacteria > Bacteroidota > Bacteroidia > Chitinophagales > Chitinophagaceae > Puia. The sequence goes on from JABDFX010000042.1 coordinate 10,447, forward strand.
TTGAGCGGATGAAGCCGACTGCTCTGAACAATCGGTTTTCAAATTATTGTATATTGGGAAAACGAGCGTTACTGTTTGTTTGTATTTTATTCCAGATAAATAGGGTGGAGGCGCAGTCCACGCCTGATTTCAGCAAACTGAAAGATACGGTTCCATCAAGGTCTGTACAGAATGACTCGGTTATTTTGAAGCCTGTTGTAAGAAAATCATCAAAAGTATCAGTTGATACAATAGCCAGGTTTTACACGGATACTTTGCGCTTTAGTGAAAAAAAACCGGCAGACTATAAACACCTCCCCGTAGCCTGGTCCGACCTTTTGAAATCACAGTCCTTCTTCAATTTTTTTGGCGAGGCTGTCTATATGCGATCAGAAAAATATGAAAGGGAATCCTATGATACGATGTTTTATTTGTTGATTCTGATGTTGTTCTATTTTGCTGTGGTCAAATTATTTTTTGGTAAATATCTGGCCAATGTGCTGACTCTTTTTTTCAGGGCGTCGATGCGGCAACAGCAATTGCGGGAGCAGGTTTTACAATCTCCTTTTCCATCACTTTTGCTCAACAATTTGTTTGTGATTTCGGGCGGTTTGTATGGTGCTTTTCTCCTCCGTTTTTATCGATTCGGTAACCCGGACGATTTTTGGATATACTTCATGTATTGTGCTGTACTGCTGGCAGTTCTGTATCTTTCGAAATATCTGTTGATTAAAATGATAGGCTGGATATTCAATATCAGCCGAACCGCCGAGACCTACCTTTTCGTGGTATTTTTGACAAATAAGATCATAGGTATTTTCCTCCTGCCTTTTCTGGTACTGATTTCCTTTTCCAGTCCCGTTATTTCCGTAATTGCGGTTACTCTTTCCATCATTATGACGGGCGTATTTTACGTGTACCGTTTCCTGGGGAGCTATTCAATCCTGCACAAAGAAATAAAAATCAGTGGTTTACACTTTATTCTGTACCTTTGCGCTTTCGAAATAGCTCCTCTGTTGTTGATTTACAAAGTGTTAGTTACTTATTTGGAAAAAGCTTATTAATTTTGCAAACGCATTTTTCTAATATATTATACATTGATTAAAAATAGGGATAAAAAGGATATTGCCGTGATGTCTGAGACTGCAGTAAAAAAGATTTTAATCACCCAACCCCGACCGGAATCTGATAAGTCTCCATATTTTGATCTTGCAAGAAGGCACGACGTGGAGATGTGTTTTCTGCCCTTTATCAGGCTGGAAGGTATTCCATCAAAGGATTTCAGGCGCCAGAAAGTAGAGATCGGAATTTATTCGGCTGTGATTTTTACCAGCCGTCATGCAATCGATCATTTCTTTCGGACAGCTGAAGAAATGAAAATAAGTATATCGCAGGATACTAAATATTTCTGTATCACAGAGGCTGTCGCACTTTATCTTCAGAAATTTATACTATACCGGAAACGGAAAGTTTTTTATGGTTCAGACGGAACCAATAAAAGTATGCTGGATGTAATAAACAAGCATAAGGAGAACGAAAAATTTTTATATCCAACTTCTGAATTTCAGCAGGACAATGAAATCGTAAACTGGCTCAAGAGTAATCATTGCGAATTCGCTACACCCTATATGTACCGCACCATCAGTAATGATATCCGTGAAACATTCAGTCCGAATGCATTTGATATCATTTGCTTTTTCACTCCCAGCGGTGTAAAGAGTCTATTCGATAATTTCCCCCAGTTCAAACAGAATGGAACACTGATCGGTGCTTTTGGAACCAACACAACCCGGGCCGCTGAGGAAGCAGGGCTCGTACTGGAAATTAAAGCTCCCGAACCATCCGCTCCCAGTATGGTTTCCGCATTGGAGAAATACCTGGCCGCCAAAAAACGACTTTGATTATTGAATTTTGAAAGAACTTTATATCTGGATAGAAGAACTTTATATCTGGATAATCGTTGTACAAAAAAGCCCGGGAAGTCCGGGCTTTTTTTATATAATAATTTAGCTCTTATCCGATCAGTTTGCATCTGAAAATGAGTTGGCACAAAGTTTTTAGGGATCAGCAGGAATGACAAAAAAGTGAGTAAACATCCAGCCAACCTCCTGCGATTGTTCGCCGATCCTTTGCTCAAAACTCCCTGCATCAGAAGATCTGCGAAGGATGAGCGGAGGTTCGCCGAACGATTTGGAGAATATTCTTCATTGTCAGCGAGGATGAGGACGAGCACGGAGTACCGGCAAAACAGATTAATTTCTAACTTTTAATTTCCGCCATTGTCGAACCGCTTAGCCAAGGAATCAAGTCCCTACCTGCTTCAGCATGCGCATAATCCCGTGGATTGGTTTCCCTGGGGAGATGAGGCCATTCAGAAATCCAGAGACGAGGACAAGCCCATGTTGGTGAGCATTGGTTATTCCGCTTGTCATTGGTGTCACGTAATGGAAAGGGAAAGCTTTGAGGATCCGGAAACTGCGGAGATCATGAATCGCCTTTTTGTGAATATCAAAATCGACCGGGAAGAAAGACCGGATCTCGACCAGATTTATATGGATGCTGTTCAGGCTATTGCCGGCAATGGTGGATGGCCGCTGAATGTTTTTCTCACACCGGAAGGAAAACCCTTTTACGGGGGTACCTATTTCCCGCCGGTGAATATGTACAACCGCGCTTCCTGGAAATCAGTATTACAAAGCATATCCATCGCTTTCAGGGAAAAAAGAAAGGAAATCGAAGAACAGGCTAATAGCCTGACCAATCATATTGCCGGATCTGTTTTTGGGACCCAGGTTCTGATGGAAGAGCGGGTTTTCGATCAGGAAGATGTTCAGGTAATGCAAGAGCAACTTATGAAAACGGCCGATGGTAAAAAAGGTGGTTTTGGTGCCGCGCCCAAGTTCCCGCAGACTTTTTCAATACGGTTCCTGCTTCAGCATCATTATTACACAGGAGATCAGGCATCCCTTGACCAGGCCTGCCTTTCCCTGGATAAAATGATATATGGAGGTATTTATGATCAGTTAGCCGGCGGATTTGCACGATATTCTACAGATGAAGACTGGCTGGTGCCGCATTTTGAGAAAATGTTATATGACAACGCTCTTATTATTATCGCCATGAGTGAGGCCTTCCAACTGACACGAAAAACCAATTATTCCAGGGCAATCAGGGAAACAATGGATTTTGTTCAAAATGAATTGTATTCAAAAAAAGGAGGATTTTATTCAGCACTTGATGCAGACACAGAAGGAGAAGAGGGTAAATACTACACATGGGATAAAAATGAAATATTAGACGTTTTGGGATCGGATGCGAAGGATTTTTGCTCAATGTATGATGTCAGTGAACGGGGTAACTGGGAGGGAAAAAATATCTTAAGAATAAAATTTCCGGAAATTGTTTTTTTTAACAAAAAAGATCCGAAATTGGGTGGAATGGCCGCAGAAGGCCCAGGATTTTCGGAAAACGACCCGAAGCTGGTTGGATGGAAGCGAAGGATGATGGAGCGAAGAAGCGAGCGGATCAGGCCCAGGCTAGATGATAAAATCCTGCTGGGTTGGAACGCATTAATGATCACAGCCTGTTGTAAGGCGTTTGCAGCTCTGGGAGATGAAAGATACAGATCATTGGCCTTAAAAAACATAGCTTTCCTGGAGGAAAAAATGAAAGGCGTAGGCACTAATTTTTTCATCCATTCCTATAAAAATACCGCGGAGAACGAAACGAGAGCAGTTATAGGAACCGATCAGCCTGAGACAGGCGATGACAGACAGAATATTCCGGCTTTTTTGGACGATTATGCATTCCTGATTGAAGCATATATTCAGTTACAGGAAGTGACAGGCGAAGCTAAATTTCTGATAAGCGCTAAAACGCTCACTCACTGGGTGATAGAAAATTTCGGTGAAGAGGATACCGGATATTTTTTTTATACACATGCGGCTCAGAATGATGTAATTGTAAGGAAACGGGATATATATGATGGGGCTACCCCGTCCGGGAATTCGGTAATGGCTTTAAATTTGTTATATCTGGGAACTGTTTTTGATGTGAATGAATGGAAACAGCGGGCCGCGGGGAATGCGGCAGGTTTAAAAGATGTTATAAAACGATATCCGGGATCTTTTGCCTTTTGGGCAACTTTGGTAAATGCCTTCACGTATCCACTATATGAGATTGTGCTGGCTGGTACCTATTCAGTAGAAAAACATAAAGAATTTTTAGAGAAAGCAATCCCAAACCGGGTTTTTCAGATATCCTCCGTTAGCAATCAAATATCCTCCGTCAACCATCCAGAGCTTCCCATTTTGAGAAATAAACCTGTTGTGGGACAGTCCCAGTTTTTTCTGTGCCGGGATTATTCTTGTCAACAGCCTGTAAAAGAAGTCTCTGACTTAATCCGCCTCATAAAAAACTCTTAAAAAACCCGTTGAAACAGGCAGAATTAACAATAAGACGGACCTTTCGGCCGTTTATAAACTTGTTGGCAAAACTTTGACTTCTAAAAAATAAATTTTATACTTGTGATGGAAGATATACTAAGGAGATATTCTCAAAAGATTATTTTTGTCCAATACCCTTTAATAAAATGAAAATGAAAAACCTGTCCATTCTGTTGACACTTGGTATGGCTGTGGGCCTATCAAGTTGTAGTAAACTTGGTAATTCCGGCAAAGGATTACCGGACGACGGACAATTACATGGCGTTGCCCCGGCCAGCAGGTACAACCTGAGTAAGCCTCCCGGAATGGTATATATTCCACCTGGAACCTTCCACATGGGTCCCAGCGACGAAGACATCAACTACGCGTATACTGCTCGTAATAAACAGGTATCCATCAATGGATTCTGGATGGACGCGACTGAAATTACCAACAACGAATACCGCCAGTTTGTAAATTGGGTGCGTGACTCAACCGCTGCAACCCTGATGCAATATGGTAAGGAGGTGGATGGCAAATTCCAGATCGACTGGAAGAAGGCCCAGACCATTAAATGGGGAGATAAAGCTACAATCGAAAAAATTGATCAGCTGATTCTGACGCCTGAAAACAGAATTTTCGGCAAAAAGGAAATTGACCCTTCCAAACTCATTTTTCATTCCGAAACATTTGACCTGAAAGAGGCTGCTAAAAAAGTCAACGAAGGGAAAGTGCGTTCGCAATTCATTGTTAAGAAAAACATACCCATCTATCCGGATACGCTGGTATGGGTAAGAGACTTTTCTTATTCTTACAATGAACCGATGACTAAAAGATATTTCTCCCATCCTGCCTTCGGAAATTATCCGGTGGTTGGGGTTAACTGGAACCAGGCAACTGTGTTCTGTGAATGGAGAACGATATACCTGAATTCCTATCTCGATAAAACGAGAAAGGCAAACGAAAGCCCTTTCCGTTTACCTACAGAAGCTGAGTGGGAATATGCAGCCCGCGGCGGACGTTCACAATCAATGTTCCCATGGGGTAACTACTACCTGAGGAACAAGAAAGGCTGTCTGCTCGCGAACTTCAAACCAGGACGCGGTAACTATCCTGAGGATGGTGCCTTCTACACAGCCCGCGCCGATGCTTACTGGCCCAATGATTTCGGTCTGTATTGCATGGCAGGAAACGTGGCAGAATGGACTTCCTCTGTCTACTACGAAGGAGCTTACAACTTCCAGCATGATATGAACCCGGACATTCGTTACAATGCCAAGGATTCCGATCCTCCGCGTATGAAACGTAAAGTGATTCGTGGCGGTAGCTGGAAAGATGTGGGTTATTTCCTGCAGACCAGTACAAGAACTTACGAGTACCAGGATACTGCTAAATCATACATCGGTTTCCGTTGTGTGATTGATCTGCCGTCTTCACTGGCCAAGAGATAACTGATATTTATCGGATAAAATAAAATTTTTTAAAACAAACAACGTTTGAATTTATAACGTCACGCGGAAAATCGTTTCCGCGGCCCTTACAACACCTATTAAAAACTAAAAACCTAAAATTATGTCAGCCGGAGTTTCAAAATCGACCGAAAAGCTCGTAAACATCATCGTCTGCGTCGGTGCAGCCGTAGTAATCTTTGGTGCATGGCAGAAAATCACCCACCAACGGTTGGCTGACTTCTTCCTTACAGCAGGTCTGCTTACAGAAGCATTAATATTTATTGTATATGCTTTCTTACCGCCTCCAGGTGGTGAAATGCATGCTCTGGCAGAAGCCCTTCCAAAACTGGCTGGTGCAGGTGCTGGTAATCCTTCTTTACAGCAGATGGACAAAATGATGCAGGAAGCTGACATCACGCCAACCAACCTTGCCAAGCTGAGCGATGGTTTTAAGAAATTCGGCACGACAGTAGATAAAATAAGCGATGTGTCAGGTGCGCTTGCCGCGACTACTGATTATACAAATAAGACAAAGGAAGCATCTGTTGCTTTGGATAGCATGAAGAATGCTTACCAGGGTGCAACTGCAACCATTACGACTTTTAATAACGCAGCTGAAAGCACTAAACAGTTTCACGGACAGGTTCAGGTGTTGACCAAGAATCTGGGATCCCTGAATACGCTGTATGAGCTGGAACTGCAGGACAGCAACAATCATTTGAAAGCAATGAACAGCTTCTACTCAAACCTGGCCCAGGCATCTGAAGCCATGAACGGTAGTATCGCAGATGCGAAGAAAACTCAGGAACAGGTTGCTTTACTTGCGAAGAACCTCGGAAACCTGAACCATGTATATGGTAATATGCTGAGCGCAATGCAAGGTAGACAGTAATCCAATATTTAATTATCGGGACTAATAACCTGAAAAACCTTTGTTAACACATTAAATTCTCCCGCTCATGTCCTTACCTAAAGAGCCCAGGCAGAAGATGATCAACATGATGTATTTGGTGCTAACAGCATTGCTGGCACTGAATGTATCAGCTGAGATTCTGAATGCCTTCAAGACCGTAAATAACAGTATCACCACGTCCAACGGGGTAGTTACTGATAAAAATAATCTGACTTACAGTGCTTTTGAAAAAGCATTGAATGATGCCCAAACAAAAGAAAATGCTCAAATCTGGGCTCCTAAAGCAAAGCAGATTCAGTCCATTTCTTCCGCCATGTATAATACCATCGACGGAATGAAACACCTGCTGAAACTGGAATCGCAGTATGAGATAGACAAAGATGGCAAAGAGAAATTTAATGATGCCAATCTGGATGCAGCCACCCGCGTATTTGATAAGGATGGCAAGGGAAAAATATTATATGATTCCCTGACAGAATATAGAAAACAGATGATAGCTGTATTGAACCCGAACGCTCCGGATATTGCAAAAAACCCGGTTCTACAAAAAGAAGTTGCAAAGGCTCAGGCCGACTTTGAAAAACAACTTCCGATTGATCTTCGTGTGCCGCAGTCACAGACAGGTGCAGCCAAATCAGGCGATGATGTAAAAGATTGGGTAACCAATTACTTTCACATGACGCCCACGATTGCAGCGATTACTATTCTGAGTAAGTTCCAGAGTGATGTAAAGAACTCTGAATCTCAAATGGTAGATTATTGCTACAAACAAATCGGATCTGTAAAAGTGGTTTATAACCAGTTTGAGGCATTTGCAGGAACAAACGCTACATACCTGATGCCTGGTGATGAACTGGAAGTTCAAGCCGGTATTGGTGCGTTTAGTGCGGCAGCAAAACCAGTTATCACCATTAATGGTGCACTGCAGACTTTGAATGCTGATGGTGTAGCTGACTTCAAAACAAAAGTATCGGGTGCTGGTGAGCATTCAGTAAGCGTCAATATTGAATACACCAAACCAGATGGCACAAAACAGCCCATTACCAAAACAATTAAGTATACGGTCGGCATGCCTTCGGGTGCTTCCATCTTCCTGGAAAAAATGAACGTGGTATACATCGGCGTAGATAATCCGATGACCATCTCTGGTGGTAGCGTAGGCGCTGAAAAAGTACATGTAAACTTTGCAAGTCCTGGTGCTTCGCTTGTAAAATCTACAGGTGACCATTATGTTGCACGCGCAACAACGCCTGGTATGTCCAAGATCATTGTAACTGCGGCAGGTAAGAATTTCGAATTCCCGATCCGCGTAAAGAACCTGCCCTTACCGGCTGGTTTCATTGGATCAAAAAAAGGTGGTTCAATTTCTTCTGCCGAATTCAAAGCCATCGGTGGTCTGATCGCCCGACTGGAAGATTCTGACTTCGAAGCGCCTTTCAAAGTGGTAAGTTATAAGATAGGTGCTGAAGGTGGCGGAATATCCGCATACACTGAAGCCAGTGTTGAAGGCAGTAACAGGTGGTCAGGTAATGCAGCCGGCATCGTAAGCCGGTCAACGCCGGGTACTCATATATTTTTCGATCAGATCCGCGTAATTGGGCCTGATGGGAAACAGCGGGAAATAGCGCCCATGGTATTTAGCCTTAAATAAAATATTACAATAATCCGCCACGATGTAGTGGCGGACCTGTTTTTAGTAATCGTACAGATAAATTTTAGAACATGAAGAAGCGATTTATCAGATTGTCCCTCCTCGCAGTAGTCATTGCCATGGCATTGGGTACCGCCCAGGCCCAGGCACCTGCGGCCAGGAAAAAGACGAAGAGGTCAACTGCGAAAAAGAAAACGAATACGAATAAGAATAGCGCAGCCAATACAGTTGTCGTGCCTCCGAAAGACACTGTGAAACCAGTCCAGGAGTTTATTGCAGATATCAAACTGGATACGCCGCGTAAATCACTTCGTAATGATGCTTCCATCGAATTGCAACTGGTGAAGGATCGCACCCCGCTCGCTTATGAGCATATCAGGGAAGACGATGCCGTATATCGCCAGCGTGTTTGGCGTGAAATTGACGTTCATGAAAAAATGAATCTGCCTTTTGTTTATAAGGCATCTGAAGATAATGGCAACCAGCGATTCATCAGTATCCTGCTGAACCTGATCCACAGTGGTGACGTAACGGCGTTCGACGCCACTATTGATGATCGTTTTACTACTCCGATGACATTCCGCCAGATAGCTGAAAGCATGGTCGGTAAACCTCATACTATTCAGATACCTGACATGACTCAGGATCCTGATGGATCAAAAGGACTTACCAAGGACACAACAATCCAGGAAGATTTCAATCCCGACCAGGTGGAGAGATATGAGATCAAGGAAGAGTGGGTATTTGATAAAGAATCTTCCAGAATGTATGTACGTATCCTGGGTATCGCTCCCGAAAAAACAATTCTCAATGCAGACGGATCTTTCCGTGCAGTATTGCCGATATTCTGGGTTTATTATCCGGATCTCAGGACATTCCTCGCGAAGTATGAAGCATACAATGGTAAGAACTATGGTGCCCGTATGAGCTGGGAAGAGCTTTTTGAAAGTCGCATGTTCTCCAGCAGGGTTGTCAAATCAACAATTGATAATCCAGGTGATAATTTTATCAGCGCTTATATCAAAGATCCAATCCTGGGTTTACTGGAAGGTGACAATATCAAGGAAAAAATATTCAACTACGAACAGGATCTATGGTCCTATTAAGATGAACGCGTAACGCGTAAAGCAAAAATATAAAAAGAGCCATCATGCATGCAGCGTGATGGCTCTTTTGCTTTTATATATTAATAAAAAGGATTTAACTGCTTATTCACATCTTCTGAACCCAGAGTAACCTCTAATTTAAGTTGATATATTCTGCGTTTACTAAAATTATTCCCAAAACTGGAAAACTCGTAGTTTTACGATACCTCTTCTAACATTTTGAAACATAAACTGTTGATAAATTATTTTCAAAATACTCTGAGCGGATCTTGTTTAATAGAATTGTTTTATTATTTTTACAATGGTTTTTCATAGGATATTGGATTTTAAAAACGGGGCTGAATTTCCATTCTGGCCCCTTTTTTTTTGATTCACATCAACTTATAAAAACTCCCGTCCCGCCTTCATTTCCCCTTCCTGTTTTGAAAAATATTCCCGAATCAGTATTGTTTTGGAAGCTCCGACAACAGCATTCAGTTCCTCATCTGTGGCGGCCTTCACTTTCTTAACAGAATGAAACGTCTTTAACAAGCTTTCGGCAGATTGTTTCCCGATTCCTTTTATATTTTCCAATTCATTTTTAAAAGTTCCCCTGCTCCTTTTATTTCTGTGAAAACTTATTCCGAATCGATGCACTTCATCGCGGATTTTCCTGATGAGTCTCAGACTCATACTGTCGTAGGGAAGTTTTAGCGATTGCTGGTCGCCCGGAAAAAAAATTTCTTCTTCATTCTTAGCAAGACCGACAAGTGTTAGACTACCATGAAGTTCGAGTTCCAATATGCTCTCCATTGCGGCACTCAACTGGCCCTTTCCACCGTCAATAATCACAAGTTGGGGAAGTGACTGATTCTCTTCCAGCAATCTTTTATAACGTCTGTAAACAACTTCTTTCATGGTAGCAAAATCATTGATACCTTCCACTGTCTTCACATTAAAATGGCGATAATCCTTTTTGCTTTCAACGCCATCGCGAAAACAAACCATCGCTGAAACGGGATAACTGCCGTGGAAATTCGAATTATCGAAACATTCGATATGTGTGGGTAATTCAGAAAGCTGCAGGTCTTCCTGAATTTGCGTCAGGACTTCCAGTCTCTCTTCCGGTGTTTTCTTTTGCAGATGGAGCATTTTTTTCTTCTCAGCTTCTTCACGGTAATAATTTACATTCTTCTCGGAGAGTTCGAGTAATTTCTTTTTATCTCCTCCCCTGGGTATCGTAATTAAAATACCTTCCTGCGGGTATTCTATGGCAAAGGGCAGAATAATTTCAGTGGCACCGCTGTTGAAACGGTCGCGCAGTTGGGCAATTGTAAAAGCCATGATTTCTTCATCTGTTTCCTCCAGCTGTGTTTTTGCTTCTGTCGTATGCGTTTGTACAATGGTGCCGTTTTCAACCATCAGATAGTTGATGTATGCAACTGAGTCACTACGAAACATCGAAAACACATCTGCCCGTTCGATATGTTCATTTACGATCACTGACTTCGAACGATATGTTTCCAGATGCTCTATCTTCTTTTTGAGTATCTCGGCTTTTTCAAATGCCATGATTCCTGCAGCATCTTTCATTTCCTGTCTGAACCCACTGATCACAGGGCCGAGATTACCTTTCAGGATATTTTTTAATTTTCTTAATCCTTCAGCATAATCTTCGGGTGTCTGCAATCCTTCGCAGGGCCCTTTGCAATTTCCCAGGTGGAACTCCAGACAAACCTTAAATTTTTTTTTAGCAATATTTGCCGGTGTCAGATTCAGCTTGCAGGTGCGTAGCTGCACATTTGCTTTTATAAAATCTATGAGCTCGCGCACCCGGGCAACGGAAGTAAAAGGTCCAAGATATTCCGATCCGTCATTTATTTTCCTGCGGGTGAGAAATACGCGCGGGAAATTTTCTTTTTTGATTACGATAAACGGATAAGATTTATCGTCCTTCAGATTAATATTGAACCTCGGCTGGTATTGTTTGATTAAAGAATTCTCGAGTAAGAAAGCATCCTGCTCTGAATTAACAATCGTGAATTCGATGGTGTGAATGCGTCTGACCAGCTCATAGGTCTTGTAATTTGACAATGTTTTATTAAAATAAGAACTGACACGTTTACGCAGGTTTTTGGCTTTACCAACGTACAATAAGTCCTTCCTGGAATCGAAGTATTTATAAATACCCGGTTCTGTTGGAATATTGATTGCTATTAATTGAAATGCTTCCTGATCCATGTCTTATTCTCTGCTGTCCCAAACGACAATGGTCTGATTCGTTGTTTCAGGACCTTTATTGGGTTGCCGGATGTGCAGTATGCTGAAATTTCTGCCTGCTTTCCAGGACATTTTACTGATTAATGAGCTGTCTTTATTCTTTGAAATGGATTCCATGTATATTGAATTCAATTTATCATAGCCTGATCCCGGAGAAAGCAGCACATCTACCCTTTTTAAACCGTTACCGGTATCTTTTGTTGAATAAGTAAAACTGACAAGGTCGGTTGATCTGTCTATAAATGAATTCTCTTCGAATTTATTTTCAAATCGGGCGCTGTCCAGATCCGGGGTCAGGAATTCTTTGGCCAGCTGGTCAAATATGGCCGTCGTGATGATCCCGGAATCCGTTTTACCACTATTCACCTGGTATTTCATGATTCGCAGGGGAAAAGAATCAACCACTGCGATTTCTGCCTTGAGATAATATGCAACCGGCAGGTAATTTTTTTTCGCCGTATCTGTTTTTGTTACTGCTGTTTCCGTGGTTTCGGATTGATTCGAATGACAGGCACCAATCGACAATATGACTGACAGCAGTAGAAAGAATCGCTTCATCCGATAAAATTAATACTTGGGGGGAATACTACCAGATAGATTTCGAAATGCCGATACGGATGCCGTAATTCAGCATATTCTCCTGCAGTGGATAGCTGTTCTTATACGTTGAGAAAATCTGGTATCTCACCTGGGGACCAATTTCCCAGCGAATCTTACCGACACCGTAAGATATATATGCTTCGGCACCCGCAATCAGATTCCATCTCCTGAATGCATCCGCATCTTTTGTGTAATTACTGAAATCATTTGAAAGCACATAGGCATCCGTATTCAGCAGGTAACTGGGCTGTAGTGTGGCACCGAGGTGCACCTGGAATTTACCTGTAGAGACCACTTTCATATCAACACCCAGGGGAATGGAAAGTTGATAATATCTGTTCTGGAAACGATCCGGATTTTTGTTTATCGAACTGCCACCATTTGACATGCTGATCAGAGAATCCGCAACATATCCAAAATAAGAACTCAGTGTGGCCGATGACTGGCCCGGGCTTGAATTGTACGTATTTATATAGTATCGGCTGAAACTGAACTCCAGCCCGGCTTTCAGAGAAATATTTTTCGAGATGCGGTAAAGGATATTTCCACCTACATTATAACCGAGTACCGGTGTGTTGTCAACAAAACCATTCACATTCGCAATATGTACAACCATGATAGGCGCTGTTGGAAGAGCCTGGGCCATGGTACGGTAATTAATACCATTTAAATAATGTGTGTTGACAGTGGGGGTTACATAAAACTCCCAGCTATACCGGTCAGTGTGGTTACGGGAACTCTGGGTGACAGGGTTTTCAGGAATCATCTCTGACGCGATAATATCGGGAGCCGGATTATTTAAAACAGACTGCATGCTTTCCATTAAATCATTCGTTGAAACGGCTGCTTCAGGTTTCCTTGAAACAGTTTGTTCCACCGGCTGAATGGGTTTTGCGTGGGCCGTATTTTTTTCGATCAATGATTTCTGTACATCAGCAGCTGTTTTTTCAGAACCATTTACCGGCCGCAACATAAACGATGCAGTTCCTGGCTGGATTTCATCTGAACCATGATGATCGGCAGAATTATTCAATGGTGCTGCTTCAAAATTTCCAGTAGTAAAATCAGGCAGAACTGCACTGGCGGCTGGTTTTGCAGTTGTATTGATTTTGGCAGTGATGGATTTGGAACGGGTATTATGAACAGGTGAAATTAACTGTGTGCCTGCAAGAAAAAGGATACTTCCGATCAGGAAACTCATCCCGACACCAAATCTCCTTTTTCGCGTATGAAGGGAACTGTGAACTTCATTCCATACCTTGTCCGATGGGTACATTTTGAACTGGTCGGCTTTTTCTTTGAGTTGCCGTTCGAATTCATCATTATATAGATTGCGCTCCTTCATTCCTGGACGTTGTTTCGGTCGGGCCAGCCATTTAATGGATGGCTGTAAGTCGGTCGTTTTTTTCCTTCGTTGCCGGTATCAGATTTCTTCTGATCAAAATCTCCTCTAGCATTTGTCGGGCTCTGGTATATTGCGATCTGCTCGTGCTTTCTTCTATATCCAGCATCTCTGCGATTTCTTTGTGTGCATAACCTTCTATTGCGTATAGGTTTAAAACCGTTCTATAGCCAACAGGAAGCAGACGTATGCAATCCACAATTTGTTTTGCCTGAACGATAGAGGGAATATTTTCTTCCCTGATCTGAATTGAACTGGCCTGAATGATATCCACACTCTCGTTAAAGCGTTTATTTTTTTTCAGGTGATTGATACAGGTATGAACAATGATGCGTCGGATCCAGCCTTCAAAGGCTCCTTTGTTTTGAAACGTATGCATCTGAAGAAAAACTTTTATAAAACTTTCCTGAAGCATATCCTCGGCATCCTCGCGGTTATGTGCAAACCTGTAACATACTGCCAGCATTTTGGGACTGTACCTGTTATACAATTCCTTTTGTGCGGCAGCGTGATTTTTCAAACAACCTTGTAAAATGGCTTCTTCGGTCATGTTAAACCTCGTTGCCCTGTAATTTAGACAATTTTAACAAGCTAAAGCTGCACGTACGAGGTTTTGACAATTGATTTTAATCAAATAAAATATTCCCGGTCATTTCCGGGGGAACCTCATATCCCATCAATTTGAGCAGGGTGGGGGCGATGTCTCCGAGTTTGCCCGGATGAACTTTTCCATGCCATTGATTATCAATTATAAAATAGGGAACTAGGTTCAGGGAATGTGCTGTATTGGGAGTTCCGTCGGCATTGATCATGAAATCAGCATTTCCGTGATCGGCAGTTAGAAAAACGACATAGTCGTTGGAGAGTGCAGCTGTTACAACCCGTTCAACACATTGATCAACGGTTTCAACGGCCTTGATAACGGCGGGAAAATTTCCGGTATGCCCAACCATATCGGCATTCGCAAAATTCAGGCAAATAAAATTGGCCGTTTTGTGATTAATCTCAGGAATGATCGCATC
>JABDFX010000043.1 GCA_013286315.1 Bacteroidota bacterium
TTTATTTTCTTTTTTGTTTTTAAAGCCATACCCTTTTTCTAAAAGAATTTTCCCTTTTTGAGCCACCAGTACTGTACCATTAAAAGAGTTTTGCCTTTCATATGCCGAAACGAGACTGTCCAAACCGGCAGGAGAAACCTGTCCATAATTACAACCCGTGAAAGCGTAAGTGATTAGAATGAGAAGGAGTTTTTTCATGGAAGCTTAGTTGAATCAGACCACTAATATACAGGAAACAAGCATGGGCATGCTTTTTACCCATCATTTCCTGCACTTCAGAAACCATTACCTTGCAATCAATAAGTGACTTATTATATTGCAAATTGAAGTAAAGCAATATGAAATTCATGACATATATAACTCGCTTCCCGTTTATATGTTTGGAGTAACTTAAACTATCAAAGGCATCATTCACAAGAGATTTCACTCCGATCTTAAACTATTCACCGGATTCGCGTTAGCTGCCTTAACAGATCGAAAAATGATCAGCAGTGCAGTAATGGTTCCTAAAATCAAAATGGAAAACAGAAAGGGTTGAAAAGTTATATTTATTCTGTAAGCATATCCATTCAGCCATTTATGAATGATAACATAAGCTACCGGGCATGAAATAGAGGCCGCCAGGAGAATAATCATTAAAAATTCTTTTACGAATAGTGCCATGATACCTGCAACGGATGATCCCAGAACCTTCCGGATGCCGATTTCCTTCCTGCGTTTTTCGATACTCAAAGAAACCAGCCCAAATACGCCCAGTAACACGATGATGGCGGCAAGAGCTGTTGCTGTATAAGAGGCCTGTTTTAATTGTATTTCTGTTTTGTAAAGACTCTTCAGTCTGTCATCCATAAAACGATATTCAAATGCTGACCCCGGTAACAAAACTGACCAGGTCTTTTGCAATGTTTCGATGGATTTACTCAGATTTCCGGGTTTAACCCTGAATGAAAGAAACCGGTATTGGTTGAGATAATTTACATGGCAGAAAATCAGGGAGGACATGGCGCCCTGCATGCTGCCAAACATAAAATCCCGGGTAACACCAATAATGGTAAATACCGTTCCATTATATCCCTGCAGTTTTATTTGTCCGCCGATGGCGCTTTGCGCATCTTTCCATCCCAGGACTCTAGCCGCCGATTCGTTGAGTATAATATTTGTTGAATCGCCGGTCACATCCGGTTGACTGAAAAACCTGCCCGCCTTTAAAGGTATTTTGAATGTATTCAGATAACTGGCATCTGTTTTCAACATGAGCATCGAAAACGCTTTGGTTGAATCCTGTCCCGCTCTGAAAGCATTGGGCACATCACCGGCATTTCCGTCAGGTATCTCATAAGAAATAGTTACATTTTCCACAGCCGGTATTTTCGCAAACTCGTTTCGGATTGTCTCCATATGCATAACTCCCCTGCTTGTCCAGTCTCTGGGCACCTGAGCTGAAAGGATGTAGGATTTATCATACCCCCAGATCACCGTTCAGGAAGAAATTTATCTGTCTGGATATCAACATTGCCCCGATCAATACGATGGCAGCGATACTGAACTGGAAAGCAACCAAAAATTTTCGTAGAATAATATTTTCTTTTATGGAAGTCAGTTTTCCATTGATCACTTCCACCGGCTTCAGGTTGGATAAGATAAGTGCGGGATAGAAACCTGAAAGAAGACTGATCATTAACACCAGTAATATCAATATTCCGTAGATGTACTTCGGGAAACCGGTTATATGCGGTATTTGGGTATCTAGTATCTTTATTAATGCAGGTCGGAATATTTCATATAAACCGATAGCGACGACGGTTGATAAAACAACCAGCAGCAGGGATTCTGTCAGGAATTGAAATATCAGTTGTTTCCGCATTCCGCCCAGTACTTTACGTACACCTATTTCTTTCATCCGTGCAGAAGCCTGGCTAATAGAAATGTTGAGGAAGTTGACAATGGCCATAAATAATATGAAGAGCGCAATCAGCGTAAGTGTTGAAAGCATTTTCCTTATTAGGCCGTTATTCGCCTCCAGATGATAATGCTTCAATGGAACCAATATCGGTTTCATCTGATCACTGATACCCAAAGGAGTATTTTGTTTCACCAGATGTCTCATGATTTGCTCTATCTCCGCAGGATGAACGCCCTTTTTCAATTGAACATAACCTACGATCCAGGGATTATTCCAGCTTTCAATTATTCTTCCGAAAAAACCAATACAGGCGGCTGAAAGAAAAATGGAATTCCGGTTATCATCATTGATGCTGATAACAGAATTGGGTGGTATTTTTTTGAGCACACCCGATATGATAAAATCATGTTTGGTGCCAGAGAAACTTCCTATGGACAATGTTTCTCCCATCACGTTGGTCCTGCCAAAATATTTAATGGCTGTTTCTTCAGTAACAACCGCAGAGTAAGGATCACTTAGTACGGTTTGTGGGTTTCCATAAACAAGAGGAATATTATACATCGACAACAGTGTGCTGTCACCGATCTGAATATCTTCCCTGAATACCTTATCGTCTTTCGATACATTGGAAGAAAAACCGTCCCACCGGTAATAGTTTTCAATGAGGTTGGGATATAAATCTTTCAAACTTCTGGCAAGAGCGCCCACGGTTGTCAGATCAAAAGTAGAAGCATCACCCCACTTACTTTGGATGATGTATTGATTCTCAATATTCTTAAGATTACGGTTTACTTCCAGTTCATTCCAGGCATAAGAACCTATTAAAAGAACAAAGGCAATACCAACGGAGAGTCCAGTAATGTTTACTGCAGTATAGGAGTAGCGTTTTGTAATATTTCTCCACGCTATCTTTACGTAGTTTTTAAACATATTTCAAGTTTAAAGGCTTCACAGCTCTGCTGGCAGGCGGGATCTCATAGTTGGGTTTGCATATTAAAATTACGGATTGATATTGTTCTGTTCACGAGAAATACCATTGTAAATTGGTCTGAAGGCTTTTACCGTGCTCATGGGTGGCAGAATCGGTCGTTGTGAGAAGGATTAAATTCAGTTGAAAATGCGCCATCGGTTTTGATGGCGCATGTGTTTGATAAAACCAGGTATTGAGCTTCTCAAAAAAACAACCGCCTACAAATGATCTTTGCGACAAGATGAAGCTTCGCTCCTTTATTTACTGTTGCTCATTCCATCACCTGATTTATCTGCCGTTCTTGCAGCTGTTTCAATCACGTCTGCTACTGCCTTTGGCTGTGACATGTAAATCACGTGACTGCTTTTTATTTCCGTGATTTTTGTGTTTGATCGTTTGTACATATTCCGTTCTATTTCCGGTGCAAGGCTTTTATCTTCTGTTGCTACAAGGCCATAGGCCGGCTTGTCTCTCCATGCTGCATGAGTAATAGGTGTTGTAAATCCTTTGGCATAAAACGCACCCTGCGAAGCGTACATGAAATCGGATTCTTCCTCGCTGACATCGGCGCAAAAACCGGCATGGTATTTTGCTTTGTCATAATAAATGATTCCTTTGGCATCCGGAGGCAAAACACCATTTTCAGGAGAAGGCGGGAAAGTCTGCAACCAATGCATAACCGATTCACCGTTGTCCGGCTGGAAAGCGGCAACATATACCAGGGCAACCACTTTAGGATCATTACCGGCTTCTGTGATAACCGCACCACCCCAGGAATGACCCACCAGGATTACGGGACCATCCTGATTATCCAATACTAATTTTGTTGCTGCCACATCATCTTCCAGCGACGTCAGGGGGATTTGAACAACGGTTACATGATAACCTTTTTTTGTGAGCATTTCATAGAGTGCTTTCCATCCGGAGCCATCAGTAAATGCTCCATGAACCAACAGGACATTTTTAACAGGACTCTGCGCGTTGACGGTATTACCGAAAAATAAAGCCATCCCCAACAGGATAGCGAAGACGAATCCTGCATTTCTCCATTTGCAGGACCAGTTTTTCTTTTTCATTTTTTTTAATTTTAATTTTTGAAAATATGTACCAACAGAATTAAATAAAGCAATTTGGTATCAGGCGACTGTCTTGTCTGGTGATTTGTAAGCGCGATATATAGAGATAAATCCTAAAAAAGCGAGAACCAGGGGTCCGGCAACCTTCGATATATCCATCTCATACATGCCAACAAAAGCATCCAAAAACTGAATGAGCGCTGCCAGAATTGCTATTGTATAAAGAGGCCCTCTATTTTTCCCCAATAAAGTAAATATGCAAACCGCTGCAATGGCAATTGACCGGGCCGCCGCATAAGATGCCAAAACGACTAAAGTATGATTGTACCCTGACGCCGGAGATACCAGTAATTCAGGGCGAACAATACCAAAGATGGAAAACACGCAGCTAACCAGTACGCTTATTACTGTAACTGTTTTTAAAATGAAGTGACTTTTCATGATAAAAAATTTCATTTGAAATGAAAGAGATTAAAACTGCAATAAAACTTTTCCCCCGTTTATGGTATGCTGTAGTGCCTCTTTTATTCTTTCGGGAGGATATATTTCTGCGATGGGAACGTTTATTTTTCCTTGTTCCAACAGCTTCAACGATTGGCGCTTTGCATCTTTTAATTTTGGGAGGTAGGTGGGTAGATACATGAAGAACCCGTGAATCGTTACCATTTTGAAAATAAGATCACGCTGGCTTACAATAATGGGTTCGCCACTCAGGATGGCATAAGAAACGAGATGGCCTTCTTTACCAAGAATGTGGGCAATGGAACCTGTCGCCTTACCGCCCACCGCATCAAGTCCTAACTTTATTTCTGCGTTATTGGTAAGTTTTTTTGCCTCACTGACAACATTTTCATCATCCACTAAAACGATGTCTGCACCTGCTTTCAGCGCTATATCTATAGCCTCTTTTCTTCTGACCAATCCCAGCGTTTTTATGCCCTTTGATTTTGCCACCGCGATGATCGTATTGCTTGCAGAAGCATTCGCAGCGTTTAATACTACCCAATCACCGGCACGTAACGAAACGAATTCTTCCAGCAATAACACCGCCGTCGTTGGGTTTATGGAAAACATGGCCGCTTGCCGTAAATCCACATCCGCTGGCAGTATAAACAGATCTGCAGCTTTAGCAACAACCTTTTCACTCCAGGCAAAAGTGCCAAATGGAATCGTCACGATATCGCCTGGTTTAACATTTAAAACAGAACTGCCAATCGATTCCACTCTGCCCACACCTTCGCCCCCGATTACGGAAGGCAATGCGGGATGTATGGGGTAAGTGCCATTCGCCAATAATAAATCACTTGGATTCACCGGACTATACAGAACCTGAATAATGACTTCATCATTTTTAATTGCGCCGATATCATTTATTTCTGCAACGTTGGTGTATTCAACCGGATTACCATACGCTGTTAGCTGGATTGCTTTCATATAGATAATTTTTAAGGAGTTTATGGTATCTTTGTACTTGCATTTTGCAAGAACAAAGGTATATGGTACTTGCAATATGCAACAACTATTTATTATATTTTATTTATGAAGACAATAACCAGAAGATCGGGATGCCCTATAAGTTATACCCTGGACATATTTGGTGACAAATGGACGATGTTGATTATCAGGGATTTACTCTTATTTGGTAAAGATTCCTTTAGTGAATTCCTATGTTCAGATGAAAAAATTGCCACAAATATTTTGACTGACAGGCTCAGCGTATTGGTTCAGGAAGGGTTCGTTACAAAGCATACTTCTCCAACCAATAAATCGAAATTTTTATATCGCCCTACCGAAAAAGCGATTGAAATGATTCCGATACTTTGTGAAATAACGCTTTGGGCTGAAAAATACAATCCTGATGGCGCGCCATTGGACATAACGGAGCCATTGAGGAAGAACAGGACGAAGGCATTGCGTGACCTTAAGAAAAAAGTGGAAGAGAGGTTCAAGGCTGAATAAAAGATCACTGAAACCATGGCATTAATAAATATATGCCATGGGTTTTTTGGCTGGCGTCAGGACCAGTGGCCCGGAACCCAATGTTCGTGATAATAACCCGGAGCATAATGACCCGGTATATAGTGGCTGCCATATGCGCGTTCACGAACGATACAGGAGCTGAATCCGATCATGGTTACAAGAGCAACCAGTATGAGTTTTATAAATGGATTTCCGATACGTGAGCGAAAGTGGTTTTCTGTTTTCATGGTCGTTTTATTTTCATATTAGAAACCATATATCCCATCAGGTTTAATCCAATCAAATTAATCGAATGTTAATGAAAGTTGAGTCAGCAATTTATTCCCAATAGTGGGCGTTAACATTCAACTTAATCATAACATATGAAAATACTTTCTTTTCTGTTTTGCCTCACGATGATATCCTCAAGCGCATTATTAGCCCAACCCGGTTCTCCCAATATGATCAGTATTGAAGTTGTTTTGGGGAACAGACCACCATCTCCAAATGAAGCTCAGCTGATGCGGGCAGAGGAGGAAAAACATCCCAATATCACCAATGCAATGCATGATATAGAAAAATCCATGCGGTCGCTGCACAACGCACCAGATGATTTTGGTGGTCACAAAGGACAGGCAGAAGCTGATTTAAAACAGGCGTATATTTCACTGAGGAAAGCATTATACTTTAGGTTGTACAAAGACACGCATTAATCAGGTTCTCCTGAATAGATCGTAATATTTATTCCGCTTCCCAACCATAAAAATTCGTTCGGAAATAGTTATGGTGTTTTAAAAACACTATCTCAGCAATAAAACGGCTGAAGGCTGAATCGTTATTACTTCGCAAGGAATACGTTTGTTGTATTAGGTTCTGCCTGGTAGAGTATATAACCGCCCTTCTCATCGTGCTGAACGTCGACTGTTTTTTGATTGGTTCCCTGGATCACAGTCACCCTGCTCCATGTAGAGGGAATGTAGGTCTTGAGCGTAAGTGGCAGATCATAATCCGTTTTGCTAAGCGAATGGACGAGCGATACAGTGATCTTCCCGTCTTTTTCACTGGTATTTATTGTAGCATGCTCACGCTCCCGTATATATCTGGCGACGTCACCGAAAGTTGCAATCCAGAGTTTGTCCTCCCTGTCTTTGATATATTTAAAATATTCTTCGAGTTTGGGTATGGGTGTCGGTTCCCAGCCGAGGCTGTCAATGCCATGAAAAACAAGCACCAGCCACATATCTTTATTTGAGTGAGTGGTATCCACCCATGATTTCATTAATGCCAGCGAAGTTTTGTGAAGCGGACCGCGCTGCCATTGTATATAATCTTTATCGCTTGGGTGAGGAAGTTCCCTGCTCGCACGATCAATCTCTTTCAAAAATGGCTCAGGCATGCGGTTGCGAAGAGCAGGATAAATTTTGTAAGCGATCTGCATCACTCTGTCATCTTCGTAGCCGTAGGGTACTTCAGTAGAGAACGTGTATTTGTCGCCCAGATGATTTTCGATTTCTTCTCTGCTTTTCTCCAGTTCATAACGAATATTGGCTTCATCCAAGCCTGGCATGGTGGCGTGTGTAACGGAATGGCTCGCGATTTCATATCCTTCATCTGCGTATTTTCTGAAATCGTCCCAGCTCGATCCTACAGCTTCCTTGTATTCCTGGCATGGCTCGTACCCGGGTTTAAAATCACCATGGCGCACTTTGGCATACAGGCTATCCATCAAATGAAAAGCCTGTTGCTTTTTGCCCGATGAATACAAACCGCCTGCGCGCGTATGATATGTGATTGTCCCCATGTAGCCAAGATATCCTGCTGCCGAACATCGCTCCAAAAAATTCTGTTCATTGGTTGGGATCGTAGCTGATTCTTTAATGATAATTTCTACCGGCCGGCCCACAAATTTGCCATGGTATGAAGAGCCGGTGATCGGGCCGGTAATGACAAAGAAAGTGGCAGGTAACTTTAAGCGCTCCATGACCTGCAACGCGCGGGTGAACTGGTTTCTGGAAGCGTCATCGTAAGTAATGGATACCGCACCATTTTTGCCATATTGCCATTCGGTAATCGTAGTACTGTCACTTTGCGCCTTACCCGGGTTGATGTATAAACTCAGCACTGCAACAATCACCGGAAGCCTGAAATTACCCAAGAGATTCGGATTCATAAAAGAACATGAATGTATTGAAAATTGAATTATTCAAAGAGAAATATTCGCCGGAGTTGACGGGTTTGTCATCGAGGAAGGAATAAAATTCCGTACAATTATAAAAGGATATGTAGCAGGCATTCACTTTTACCAATGCCTTCTTTTTTCGTCGTAGGCAATTTTATTTTGCATAAGAGATTGTGTTTATTATCCGTCAACTCATGATAATCCTGGCACTTTTCCATTTCACTTCCTTTGTGTGGATCTAGCGATGTGAACTTTAAAGATCAGGGTAAATATTCATAACTTAAATAAGAAAATTACCATGAAAAAGTCCAAATTTACCGGGGTCTTTGCAATCAAGCACCCGAGTCTGAGGTAACGTTTGAATAGGTTTGCCAGGAGTAAGTAAATATATTAATCAATTACCAGCTGAATTAACTGAAGCGAATGAAGTCATTTTTTAAGATAATGCTTTTTCAGTTGCTGCCGACCTTGCTATTTAGCCAAAAATACGAGTTCTATCGTTTACCTGATGAAAGTCAATATGATAGTGTAGTAAAGGCATTTCCAGGCATCATCAACGACACCGTACGAATGGCTGCTTATCACGAGTTGGCATTTTATATACTAGAGAGTAAAAGGGATAGCGCTTTTTATTTTCTGGACCAGGAGCTTAATCTATCCCGGAAATTTAATTTGAAAATATGGGAGTGCGACGCGCTGGACAATTCCGCATACCTGCTCTGGCGGCTCGGTAACTATCCCGAGGCTTTGAGAAGATTTTTAGAAGGTATTTCAATAGCTGAAGATCCGGCCAGTGAAAAGAGCGCATGGGGCGTCGCCAGGTTCTCTGCGGAAAAAGACCCCCATATTGCCCGGCTTATTTTTCTTGCCCAATTGCATTTTGACCTGGCAACACTCTACCATAATGCAGGATACAACGAAAAGGAATTCGCTGAGCTGTCGAAAGGAAAAAAAGT
This sequence comes from Bacteroidota bacterium, assembly GCA_013286315.1. GTDB lineage: Bacteria > Bacteroidota > Bacteroidia > Chitinophagales > Chitinophagaceae > Puia. The sequence goes on from JABDFX010000043.1 coordinate 9,044, forward strand.
GGCAGAGGAAAACAATGACAAATCTGCCCAGGCCCAGATCTATACCCAACTTGGCGCCTATTACCTGTCCTATCATCAGATAGATTCTGCACTCAGCTGCCTGCAAAAGTGTGTTCAATTTGCAGAGGAAAGCGGTTTTCAGATGTTTGAGGGAGACGGTCTTAATTCAATGGGCAACGCATATTTGGTAGTTGGGGATTTCCATTCGGCCCATGCAAATTTCTTAAGATCAATCCGGGTCAATACGGAACAAAACAGTTACGTAGGGCTAACGCATACATATGTATCCCTGTCAAATTTGTTCCTGAAACAAAATAACATGGATTCAAGCCTTTATTTTGCAAGGGAAGGCCTGGTATTAAATAAAATAACACATGACCTGAGTGATGCCGCTTTGGTATACAGCACGCTTTCCTCAGTATTTAAATCAGAAAATAAAATTGACAGCGCTTTCGAATACCAGGGTATGGCACTTGCTGCCAAGGATAGTCTGAATAATGCAGAAAAAGTAAAGCAATTTGAAAACGTGGGGTTCTCAGAACAATTGCGTGTCCAGCAACTGGAAGAAGAAAGAATAGCCGTTCGAAATAAGACAAGGACCTACTCCATGCTGGCGGGATTAGGAGTGTTTTTATTATTAGCCATAATTCTTTATCGCAACAATCGTCAAAAGCAAAAAGCGAACGTGGTTTTGGGAAAGACACTTTCGAACCTCAAGTCCACCCAATCCCAACTCATTCAATCAGAAAAGATGGCTTCCCTTGGTGAACTTACAGCGGGCATAGCCCATGAGATACAGAACCCGCTTAATTTCGTGAATAATTTTTCAGAAATAAATACTGAACTGGTGACAGAAGCAGAGTCTGAAATTAACAATAATAATATCGGAGAAGCAAAATCTATCCTGAATAATATCAAAGAAAATGAACAAAAGATAAATCATCACGGCAAACGGGCTGATGCTATTGTAAAGGGCATGTTACAACATTCACGCACAAGCACAGGTATTAAGGAGCCAACGGATATTGGTGCACTCGCTGATGAGTATTTAAGATTAAGCTATCAAGGTTTCAGAACCAAAAACAAATTCTTTGACGCCACAACAAAAACCGACTTCGATCAGGCTATTGACAAAGTAAACGTCATACCTCAGGATTTGGGGATCATACTTTTAAATCTTTATAACAACGCTTTTTATGCGGTCAATGAAAAAAGCAAGGAGGGAATCCAGGGTTATAAGCCAACAGTTTCTGTAAGTATAACAAAGGCTGATAATAGGATAAGGATCAGTGTCAAAGACAATGGTAACGGGATCCAGCCAAAGTTAGCTGACAAAATCTTTCAACCTTTTTTTACGACCAAACCCACGGGGCAGGGAACCGGACTCGGATTAAGCCTGAGCTATGATATTATTAAAAGCATGGGCGGGGAACTAAAGTTAGACACGCAGGAAGGATCCTATGCGGAGTTTACAATTTTTTTACCTGTATAAGTTCTACCTCTTCCCGCTTATGCCATTCAATACTGATTTTAAAATATCTATTTTTAAATTATTGTTTTGCCGGGGAGCTACTGTTCCAGATATCCCGAAATAATTTCCATCCGTCTTTTTCTTTTTTCCAAAAGACCAGGTATTTGCCGGCGTCTATTTGCTTATCATTCGCATCATATATAATAAATTTCCCGGTTTCGACTGCACTTTTTCCAAGTGATTCTACCGTCAAAGCCGTCAATGAAAATTTCTTTACCCCTGCATCAAATACCCCTTTCCAGAATTTGCCTATGTCATCGTTGTTTTCGATCATCCCGGAATTCGGAGGTAGGACCTTTGCGTCCTTTGCATAAAACGCAGCGACTCCGGCGCCGCCGCTTGAACTGTACACCTGCACGAATTGTTTATTCGCTTCATCAATTTCTTCCTTCACTTTTGCATTGTCTGCCTGGGCGGTCACATGGGCTGTAAATGCCAGGAAGACAATTAAACATGAAAAAAGTTTACATGTTGCTTTGGTGCTTTTCATAATTGTAAAGTTTTAAGGTTTGCCAAAAGTATCATTTTATTGAAAATATGCAATCTATTACTTTGCAGGTGTATACCTGTTATGTTTGGGCAGACGGCAAAGTTCCGAAATCCAAGAGGCAAATTAGATATTCAGTTTCCAGGTGTTTTTTATAGGCCTTAAACATTTTCAGATTTTTTTTCCAGCTTTTCAATTGTCTTCCTGACTGCTGCTAACCGTATATCGTTATTCTTCTTTACCATTTTTTCAATAATCCATTTCTCTATCTTATGATGAAAGGGAATTAACATGGCACTTATACTTACTAATACACATAACATTAAAATTGGAGAATCATTCGTGTAACTGGAAAGATATGGATTGATAATCAGGACTAAGTGTTTCTATGTATATAAACCGCAGGTGTAAAGAATTCCCGGAATGTTTAGAAAGTTGATATCGTGAAACCGGGGTTTATCATTTAAAAATCTTAATTTCAGATCCATTTCCCGACGCGTTTTCCCCGAGTTGTGCAAGTACCTCTTGAGAATTACGACCGCTCTACTCCACGATTATTTTTCCGCGTATACCTGCGGCCACATTCTGTTCAGAAAATCCAATATAGCTGTTAATCTTTTTTTGTCCATTCCTATTATGATCGCTAAGCCGGCCCCCGGGTAAATTTTTATTACAATAAAATTCAATTTTATGTACTACAAATCTTTCAATGGCAAATCGCTATTGGCCATCATCATGGGTATCATGTTTACGCTTGCTTCCTGCAAAAAGGATTTCCCCCCCATTTTTAAGGGTGGCCATTCTCATTCGGGAGAACGGACTGTATTGGTGGCGGGATACGAATCTAATGGCACTTTTAATGTCGCCAAATACTGGATTGACGGACAGGAAATAAAGTTATCCGATGGCACAAGGGATGCCAGTGCCAATTCGATTGTTGTATCTAATAATAATGTGTACATAGCCGGCTCGGATAGTGGCGCTGTTTACTGGAAAAATAACAGCGAAATCAGACTATCCGGGAATGATGCGTCTTCCATTTTTGTATCGGGAAATGATGTATACGTGGCAGGTGCTCACGATTCCAAAGCAGTATACTGGAAAAATGGAACGGAAGTCGCCCTGGATAAGACCAATGTCTATGGCGATTTTAGCAATGCCGCTGCCAGTTCCATCTTCGTATCGGGAAATGATGTATATGTCGCAGGTTATGATGGTCCCAACGCGGTGTACTGGAAAAATGGATCAGAAATATATCTGTCTTCTTTGACCATTACAATTACCGGATACGTGCATGCGCATTCAATTTATGTAAAAGGTTCTGACGTGTATGTAGTTGGTTATGACATTAATTCGGGCTCTGTATTCCCCAAAGTATGGTATTGGAAAAATGCGGTTCGGATCACGATTAATCAGGTAGACAACTATGGCCAGGGGAATTCAGTCTTTGTTTCAGGCAGCGATGTTTATATAGGCGGCATGCAGGTTTCAGCTCCAACCTACGTTCAGACCGCAGCATACTGGAAAAATGGTAATGTGGTTCTGCTTCCAAATAGCGTAGGATCTCCCGATACCAAATCCATTTTTGTATCGGGTAACGATGTGTACCTGGCCGGATATGAAAGTGTCGATTATCTGCATTCGTATGCGGTATCCTGGAAGGATGGTGTAGAGACCAAGCTTACAGACGGTGCTCGCCTGGCATCTGCGAATTCGATTTTTGTTAAATAATGTAGACTGGTCCCGCGCCGGCACTAAAATTGGTTTTACAAATAAATATTTATTGTATGCACGATCCAAAATCAACTATAAGTTACCGATGGTTCCAGGAAGTCTGGAATGAAGGACGGGAGGATTTGATCGACGATCTGATGAGTCAGAAATCAATTGTACATGGTATTGCGGAAGGACAGTCTAAAGGAGCCGAAGGGTTTAAATCTTTTTACCGCAATTTTAAAGATCAGTTCAGTGGCATCCGGGTAGAAATCCAGGAGGCCCTTTCGCAGGATAATTTGGAATGTGCGCTTACCCATGTGACAGCCACTCATAAGGAGACTGGCAAAAAAGTCAGCTTTTCAGGTCTTTGCATGGTCAGGTTTGAAGAAGGCAAAATCGCCGAGGCCTGGAATCACTATGATTTCCTTTCCATGCATCAGCAACTGGGACGTGTGTTGGCATAAATTGTTTTCTGATTTAACGGCCGATACTTACCGGGTGCTGTATGCAGGTTAAAACTCTGGATCAACTGTGAAGATTTTGATTTTATCCACCTGGATGTTTTATTTACAAGCGGTATCCGATTTTTTGAAGCTTCTGCTCCATCTTCGTAATTTTAGGAGTCCCATCATTACTTTTTCCGAATCAAAATCTTAACATTGAGAGGAACCGGATTTATAAAGGTCTTTTCTTTCTGCCTCAGCTTTCTTTTAATGCCAAATGATAAATCAAATGCTCAATCTGCGGGCCCGCGAATCTGGCTGGCGTTTGTGCAAAGAATGGATGGTAAACAGGTTCCCTTTCAAGTGATTCAGACGCAGGAAAATAACAGGGAGGCCTGGTATATCAGGAACGCAGCTGAACGCATACCGGTTACTGAATGGACAGAAAAAGGCGATTCGGTATTTTTCACGCTGCCCGCTTTTGAAGTATCGTTCCGTGCCAGGAAGGAAGGGAAAGAAAAGCTGAGCGGTCAGTTTATAAAAGTGACTACAGGCATCAGGCAGTATTGGCCTTTTACAGCGGATGCTAAAGATTCGCAACGCTTTATTTCAAACATGGGAAGCGCCAAAAAAAATATCACCGGAAAATGGGACGTAACGATTACCCGGCCCAACGGCACAACCCGTAAGGCCCTGGCCATTTTTTCTCAGGAGGGTAGCAGCCTTACCGGCACTTTTCTCACTCCTTCGGCGGATTATCGTTATCTCGAAGGTATTGTTACCGGCGATTCATTAAAATTGTCAAGTTTCGATGGAGATAATATTCGGCTGTTGGAGGCGGAGATCACTAGTGAAAATGCAATTTCCGGGGGATTTTTTTATAATGGATACACTGGTAAAGAAAGCTGGACAGCCGTTAAGACGGATAGAATGCCGCCGCCGGAAGCCATTGATCCTACACGAATGCGGGAAGGACAGACCAGACTTAATTTTCGTTTTCCCGATTTGCAGGGGAAATGGGTTTCTATAAACGATGAAAAATACAGGCGTAAGGTGGTGATTATTCAACTCATGGGCAGCTGGTGTGCAAACTGCCTCGACGAAACAAGATTCCTTATTGACTTTTATAAAGAAAACCATGAAAAAGGAGTTGAAATCATTGCATTGACCTATGAATACAGCACGGATACCACCCGGTCCAAAGTAAGTGTTGAAAAGTTTAAGAAATTACTCGGGGTACCTTATCCGATCCTGATGACAGGTGTCACGGCGGGTGATGATCAAAAAGCAGCTAAGACACTTCCTCAACTGACGGACATTCGCTCTTTTCCGACAACGCTTATTCTGGACCGTGAAGGACGGGTGAGGAAAATCGAGACTAGTTTTTATGGACCTGGGTCAGGCGAATATTATATTAAATACAAGAATGAATTTAACGAAACCCTGGATGAATTGATAAAGGAATGAAACGTTATCCCTTAAGTGCGATTACCATGAATCCTGATGGCTTTGGTCACTAAGTAATTCCATGTACTCATAATGAATCCCATCGTAGTAGGACTTTATCTTTTCATTGATTAAGAGCATCGGGGCTGGAGTGAAAAAGGTACCGTGCTCGCCAAGGGTAGGTTGGTGATGGTGAGGTGATCTGCGATCTAATTTCTATAAGTATATGCCGATGCTTTAAAAACGGCTTTTTTTTCAAAGTAAGTCTTACTAGTAAGTAAAGGATGCCATGCTTTTTGATAGGTAATCAAAACGATGAATGCACCGAGTGCGGCAGCCTCTTTCCTCAATTTTTTCTCACCCTCCTCACGCGCTTCTTCTTTATCATAATCTGCGTATGTAGTAGTCTTCAGATCACCCACTTTAATCAATCCGATCACATCGACTGTATCGGAGGTTAATATCACCTTTTTCCAGTCATCTTTTCCGGTTATAACGATTCTGTGCGAAACATTTTGAAGCTGGCCGTCGGAATAAAGCAGCTGGTATATTTGACTACTCGATATATAACAAACCGTATCCGTGGAAGAAGGCTTATAAGTCAGCGCGATTCCGTTAAATTCCAGTATCCGACAGTTAATCGTATCACCATTCAGCGTGACGACTTTATCCTGAGAGGTTCCCGGAAGACTGAACAAAATAAATATCAATATTATAAATGATCGCATAGTATCAGAGATGAAAATAAAATGCAAAATACTTTATATAACCCCGTCTCCGCAAAGTCTTCCATAAATTAAATCAGCTGTCTTACCTGCACTGCCATTCACTCCGAAATATCCGGCGCTTTTTACCACTGCTTTCCAGACCTCCTTTTTTGTAGATACATCCAGGGCCGTAATCTCGTAGGTAACTTCCGCAATACTACCGTTCTGAAACGTATAGTGGGTGGGTTTGAATATTACAACAACACCAACATCATTTTTTTGAACAGATGTTTCAATCCTTTCAGCATTGCAAGTATTCATCCCGTCTGAATCGATAACTTTTGACGTACGATTCCTTTTAAGACTTAAAATCCTTTAATGCTGTAGCCGATTACATTAATTGCCAGAAGCTTCGAAAATCAATCAACCTGTGCAGTACCAACATACAGGCTGTCGCTGACATCGTTCCCACTCGCGGATAAAAAACCAATATAGACATGTACCTGTTGACCTTTGAACAAAGGTGTATTTACAAGATAGTTGCATGCAGACCTATGTGCCATATTAATACCCGTAATCCAATTATTATTCAAATTTTCGCAAAAAACGGCAACGAATAATTTATCATCTCCGCGTGCCATTCCTGTACCGCTATTGTCCGACCAGCTAACTTGGATCTGACCAGTAGAAACAGGTCCAATTGATGGAGACTGAACATTTGGCAAATCTCCTCTGCTCAGGAGTACCATATTATAGGCTATAGTCAAATCAGGATAGGATCCTGCAATGGCGTTCTTTACATTATAGGAAAAAGCTTTATTGTATCCCGTCAAATCCATTTCGCCGGTTTTTTTTGTCGCGTTTAGAAATGGAATAATGGGTCCCAGATATTTATTCATCAGGGAAAATTTCGCATGTTGTTGTTGTTGAGGTATGGAAAATTTGCGCGACTTGCTAAAATTGGGACGGCTACGCATGATCGCTTTCCCCCGGGAAATATAACCCACAACTGGTCCGACACGTCCGACAAAAGGTCCGGTGATGCCGTTTGGTATTATGGCCATAGTAACGGATATTGGTTTTTGGTTTTGAATGTCACTTGATCTGGTACAGAGCCCTGTCAACAGTATATTTTCAACGTAACTGGTCAGGAAATATTGTCTGACTTAACAGGAAATAATGTGGGTATCATGGGCGACGTGTCCCGCAAACCTCCTGTGAACCTCCCAGAAACCTCCATCTTCCTCCCTGGAATTTATGGAAAATACAAGGTGAATTCCCGTCTCTAATATATTGCGAATAGGATCTGGTGTACGCCCACTATGACTTAAGGCATACGAATAGGATCTAACCCCTTCTCTTATAAGTTGTTCTTCTTCAACTCACTCACGGCATGGTCAGCAGCTCTTGCGGTAAAAGCCATATAAGAAAGTGAAGGATTTTGACAGGCGGCAGAAGTCATAAAAGATCCGTCGGTTACAAAAACATTCGGTGCATCCCAGACCTGATTCCATTTATTCAGCACACTGGTTTTGGGATCTTTGCCCATACGTGCTGTCCCCATCTCATGGATGCCGCGACCCAGGTATGGATTATCATTTGTAGTTTGAATATGCTTTACACCCAGTGCCTCCATCATTTCGACGGCATCATTGAGCATATCTTTACGCATTTTCTTTTCGTTCTCTTTCAATTCCGCATCAAAGGCCAGCACATTGAGTCCCCATTTATCTTTTCTCGTTTTGTCCAGCGTCACTTTATTTTCATGGTAGGGAAGCGTTTCACCGAAGCCGCCTATTCCAAAAGTCCATGGTCCCGGTTCGCTGAGTTTCTCTTTTAAATCCCTACCAATCGAATATTCTGATCCGGCATTTTGATCCCAACCCAGGCGACCGCCTCCACCCTGGTAACCAAAACCCCGCAGATAGTCGCGTTTGTCGCCAAAGAAATTCCTGTAGCGGGGAATATATATTCCGTTGGCCCTGCGGCCATAATAATATTTATCCTCATACCCTTCCACGATACCTCCTGCGGAAATGTCCAGGTGATGGTCCATCACATTATGACCCAGCTCTCCGCTACTACTGCCCAGTCCATCGGGCCAGATATCCGTTGCAGAGTTCATCAATATCCAGGCGCTGTTGAAAGTGGAGGCATTCAGGAAAATGATTTTTGCATAATAGGTGTAGGTTTGATTTGTCTGTGCATCCAGCACTTCCACGCCGGTAGCTCTTTTCTTATCCTTATCATATAAAACTTTGGTAACAATGCTCCAGGGACGAAGGGTAAGGTTCCCGGTTTTCATCGCTGCAGGAAGTGTAACCGATTGTGTGCTGAAATAGCCGCCGAACGGACATCCAAACCAGCATTTATCGCGATACATACATTGTCTTCCGTCCATGGGTACCGTGGCATGACCGCAACGGCCGATGATCATTTTTCTCGATGACTTATAGTGATCTTTGAAACGGGCCGAAAGATCTTTCTCCACGCAATTCATTTCCATAGCGGGAAGAAAATGACTGTCGGGCAATTCCGGTAAATTTTCTGCAGAGCCACTGACGCCTGCAATTTTTTCGACATAAGTGTACCAGGGTTCAATATCCTTATATCGTACCGGCCAGTCGACGGCGATACCGTCCCTTGCATTTTCTTCAAAATACAAGTCACTCAGCCGGTATGTTTGTCTGCCCCACAGTAACGACCGTCCTCCCACATGATAACCCCGGAACCAGTCAAACCGTTTTATTTCTGTGTAGGGGGAATCCTGATCGTTCGCCCACCAGGAAAGATTTCTTTCATTCAGCGGATAATCCCTTTTCAGTACAGGATAATTTTTTATCATCTCCTGGGTACGACGACCCCGGTGCGGATGATCCCAGTCTTCCTTTGATGCCTCGGTGTAATCTTTGATGTGGACGATGTCCATTCCGCGTTCCAGCATGATGGTTTTCAAACCTTTTTCAGATAGCTCTTTAGCGGCCCATCCACCACTGATGCCCGATCCCACCACAATCGCGTCGTAAATATTATTTGCCATATGACCTCCTGATCCCCGGATACGGGGTTTTTAATTATCAAATATAAAATATAACCTTCAAACCAGGACCTGTCATATCCCAAAGACCGGGAGACAGACTTCCCGTACGATAGTCGATGCAAGTAAGACAAGGGACGTACTATTGAAAACTTTTCATGATGTTATTATTGATTTGATTACAGGGATGCCAGTTAAAGGTACGTGGGCTGTTTAGTAATTTTCGTAAATTGACCATCGCTGTTAAAACTATGGACAGATCACGGGGATAATTTTTCACGCAAAAAAAGGGAATGAAGAAAATAGGATTTTTATCGTTTGGGCATTGGGCTAACCATCCCGCTTACAGAACCCGCACCGCGGGTGAAACCCTGCTTCAGTCGATCGATTTGGCGGTAGCTGCCGAAGCGATGGGCCTCGATGGAGCGTATTTCCGGGTACATCATTTTGCGGCCCAGCTTGCATCCCCCTTTCCTTTGCTTGCCGCCGTTGGTGCCCGGACAAATAAAATCGAGATTGGAACTGCGGTTATTGATATGCGTTATGAAAACCCATTGTATATGGTCGAAGATGCCGGAGCGGCTGATTTAATTTCAAAGGGGCGGTTGCAATTGGGAATCAGCAGGGGTTCACCGGAACAGGTGATCGACGGATGGCGATATTTTGGATATGAACCGGCCGCGGGCGAAACCGATGCCGATATGGGCCGGCGTAAAGGATTGGAATTCCTGGATAAATTAAAAGGGGTGGGGTTTGCCCAACCCAGTCCAAACCCGATGTTTCCGAATCCACCGGGTCTGCTGCGACTGGAACCTCATTCCGAAGGACTGCGGGAGCGAATCTGGTGGGGCGCCGCTTCTAATGCCACGGCGGTCTGGGCCGCCGAAAAGGGAATGAACCTTCAAAGTTCTACCCTGAAATTCGATGAGAGCGGCAAGCCTTTTCATATACAGCAGGCCGAGCAGATCAGGCTGTATAAAGAAGCCTGGAAAAAGGCGGGCCACAAGCGTACACCGAGAATTTCCGTAAGCAGATCCATTTTCGCGCTGGTAACTGAACAGGACCGTCAATTATTTGGACAGGAATCAAAACGGGGTGATCAGATTGGTATGATTGAACACGATAAACGCGCCATTTTCGGAAGAAGTTATGCTGCGAAACCGGACCAGCTCGTCAAAGAATTGTCGGAAGATGAAGCCATTCAGGAAGCAGATACAATCCTGCTGACCATTCCCAATACATTGGGCGTTGAATACAACGTACATGTGCTTTCTTCTATTTTAAAATATGTTGCACCTGGTTTAGGCTGGCGCAGCTGATTTGTGTAAAGTTTAGAGAAAAAAAACGGTCCATTTCTATTGACCCTCAAAATAGAGAATTGATATGTCCATAGCCTGTCTGAAAACTCAGCAGGTAATCCCTTTTCTGTAAAGGATAAATTTTTTATCATCTCCCGGGTACGACGTCCCCGGTGCGGATAATCCAGTCTTACTTTGATGCTTCGATGTAATCGTTGATGTGGACAATGTCCATTCCACGTTCCAGCATGATGGTTTTCAAACCTTTTTTCAGATAGCTCTTTAGCGGCCCATCCACCACTGATGCCCGATATTAAAACCCTTCATATCTTGTATAATTAAGCTGCATAATTGAATAAGCAACTAAAACCAGCAAATGATTGTTTTCGCTTGACATCGAAGAAACCATTGCTACAGTTTTCCCCTTTGAATTTATAATTGGAGATCCGGGATGGCAAGGCGGGTCTTTCGAAATAATTTTAAGCCTATGCAACCATACACCATTCAATTTGGTCGAATCTATTTTAGAGATATATCCAATACACAATATGCTTGCGCCTAATTTATCATATCCAACATAATTTATTCGATCGCCCTTTTTGATATTTTTAAAATCGCCCAACTGAAAAGGTAAATTAGTTAAGTAACAGTGGCATTTTAAAATTGCAATATCATAATCAGGTAAAGAATCAGAAAGTTTTAGACGTGCAACATGGTTATGCCCAACTCTATAGTATTTAAATGCCTGCTTTGAGTTTTTAAATAAATGGTAACTGCTTACAATGATACTTGAGTCAATAGCGAATCCTGTCCCAATTACGCCCGAAATCGCAGAAGTATCATTATTTATGATAGTGCCATATGAGTTCACGCCAATTTTATATTGCGCATAAAGCGTATTTGCAATCGACATAAGTATTAAAAAAAAAGAAATGCTAATAAAATTCCTCAATTTTACAATTTTTGAAATTTTCTGATTTTTCTTAAGTCTATTGAGTTTACTGAGCCGCAATATCGGTATAAGATTTTTACAAAATATAATTAAGAAAATTTTTTAGCTTGTTATAACTAAAGAGATTCTATTTTTTCATCTATCGATTGGGGACAAAATTTTATTAAATAAGTAGGTCTATTAATAAACTATATAAGGTGAAATCTGTCCATCTCGTTCAAAACGGTCATATTGAACGCATTAGTGATTCTCCCCACTTCTTTATCCGTTAGATCTAATATGAATAAATTGCGTCCGAAGAAGTATATTCTTTTTAAACCCGATGGTCAGATTTCAAATAAATGATGTAGGTTTAAAGGACTTAAGGTCTGCTCAACTTTTGAATAAAATTCCCGCCTGAATTAACAAAATAAATTATTGTATGAACAAGAAACATTTATCAAGTTATCTGGTTGTCGCCATTTTATCGATTCTTTTCTCCTTACCGGCTGTTGGCCAGAAAGTACTCGGTTCTATCGTCAAGAACGGGGAGATTCGCATCGGCACCACCGGAACTCAGCCTCCGTATTCCATGAAGTCAAAGACCGGAGAGCTGGTGGGATATGAAATTGACCTTGCGAAAGCACTGGCAACAAATATGGGCGTGAAATTGAAACTGGTTGAAATGCCTTTTTCAGCATTAATGGACGCTCTGAAATCAGGTAAAATTGACGCCATCATGTCGGGCATGACGATAACACCGGAACGAAATCTGACGGTGCTTTTTGCAGGTCCTTATGTCATTTCAGGAAAATCAATTTTAACTAAATCCAGTAAGGTTGCAGCCTTTAATGCAGACACCAGCGCGGGTGGAAAGAAATATAAGGTTGTATGCCTGAAAGGATCAACCAGTGAGGAATTTGTAAAGACGGTCATGTCAAAACACGAACTCATTGCCGTCAATAATTACAATGAAGGTGTAAACATGGTGATCAATGATCAGGCAGATGCCATGGTGGCTGATAAACCCATCTGTGTGCTTTCAGTTTTGAGATATCCAGGCAAAGATCTTGTGACAGGAGAACAACCATTAACCGTTGAACCCATCGGTGTCGCATTACCGGCCGGTGATCCGCAATTTCTGAACCTGGTGTCGAACTATCTTTCAACGTTGCAAATAACCGGCAACCTGACAGCGCTTGAGAAAAAATGGTTCGCGGATGGTTCGTGGATGTTAAGTGTAGAATAGCTTATGCTGGAAGATGAATGATAAACTCACTGCCTTCGCCTTCCTTAGACGCGACCTTTATATCACCCCCATGTGCTTTGATAATATCATATGCTAAACTCAAACCCAGGCCGGTTCCACTGCCTGTCGGTTTGGTAGTGAAGAAGGGCTGAAAGATTTTGTCGACTATATTTTTAGGTATACCGTTACCATTGTCACTGACAGCAATGAACACCTGATCTCCTGATTGATGAGTAGTAATTTTGATCGCGGGTTCGTAGTCTGCATCGTTCATCTTTCGCTTCTCATTCACTGCATAAAAAGCATTGTTGATGAGATTCAGTATCACTCTTCCAATATCCTGGGAAACAATATTTATTTTTTCAATACTTTTATCAAAACCGGTTTCAAACTTTGCATTGAAAAATTTTTCTTTGGCGCGGTATCCGTGATAAGCCAGGCGGAGATATTCATCGGCCAGCTCGTTAATATCTGTCAGTTCCTTTTGTCCGGAACTGGAACGTGAATGTTGCAGCATGCCTTTCACGATTCCGTCGGCACGTTTACCATGATTGTTTATTTTCTCCAGATTTTGTCTGATGTTATCCAATATTTCGTTCTCCAGCGTCTCGTCTCGTTCCGTTTTTGGTTTTGCCCGTTCAGCATTCAGTTCTTCTATTAATTCATTATTTACTTCTGAGAAATTGTTTACGAAATTGAGCGGGTTTTGTATTTCGTGTGCAATGCCTGCCGTAAGCTCTCCAAGCGAAGCCATTTTTTCAGATTGCACCAATTGTTTTTGTGTTGCCCTTAATTCATTCAGTGCGCTGTCGGCCAGTTTTTTTGCCGCTTCCAGTTTATTAAAGTCTTCATACCGTGCGTAGGCAGTTGAAAATGCATCTGCAAAGGACTGCAGCGTGTTTATGTCTTCTATATTCAAATCGCTGATATTGCCAACATACAACATCCCCTGATAAAAGGGAATGAAATGCAGGTAAATGCCTTCGGCCGGTATACTGCCTATATATTCTTCACGTGTTTGAACAGCGCCTTGTTGTATCAGCATGTCGGCAAGGCTGGAAAAATCTTTCACGTGCCAATGATTCACATAAATTTTCTTCTGACGCCAATGCTGTATAATGTCAGAAAAATTGCCGAGCGTATCATACGACAGGTGGAAAGCTGCCACGGCATGTCCCTCAGGAGTTGAAAGAAATGTATGGATTTGTTGCTGCTCATCATCCATAATAAAAACACCACATCGTATAAATGGTATACCCAGTATGGTTAGTTCATTCCAGATGAGTGGTGTGATACGGTCAAGATCGCCGATCGTGCGCATAGAGGCGATGTCCCCGCGGATACGGTCAATGGAGGCTCTTTTGATGGCTTCTTTCGCACTTGCTTCCGATTTTAGCAGGTCAAGAAACCGTGTATATGTTTGCTGAAATACATTGGTAAAGCGGATAAGTATTTTATTCTCTTCATCCGAATAAGGATTTCCAGAAAAGTTTTCAATATAAAGAGATACACTGTCTGACAATGCCGTGGAAACAGCAAGACCGGGACAACTGAAATAAAAACTTTTGGCTTCTTCAGACAAGCCGGGAACAACCGATAAAAGTTTCTGATAAAATTTATTTTTCTCCTCAAAATTTAAATGGGTGGGAAAGAAATTTATTCCTTTTTCTTTTGCTTCATTAAATGCAATTCCCCATTCGGATTCGAAATATGGGGTTGATATTTTAGCGGGTATATCCTGTTTGTCAGCAATCCAAAAATGCCAATCGCCCTTTGGTTTATAGTCCACCACGAACCCGGCATGATCAATACGGATATTTAAATGAACGAACTGATCATAAACAATTTTGATAACTTCTTTCAGCTCTTCACTTTTTCGCATGCCGATACTGCGGCTTCTCACTCTTTCCAGCGCCGCTTCTATCTGCGCTTCGCGTGCCTGGGCCTCTGCTTTTTGCAAATCAAGGAAGCGGGTATAGGTCATGTCAAATTCAGCCGCAAATCTTTCCAATAGCGCTACAGATTCTCTGGGCCTGGGTTCAGGAGTGGAAAACGAGAGATGTCCTTTTGAGAAAAAGGCAAAATTGACAACCCTGCGTCCTGAAGTATCCTGCTGGCTCACCGTCGTGCCGCTGATTTTATTCTTGTAATTAAGCCATGCCTCCAGTTCAGAGGCCTGAAGATCCACGACAATTGATTTTCTTTTTTCCTTCCACGCCGTGTAGGATTTATTGATTAACGCCGGTTCATCAAAACTGGCTTTAAACATACGGTCGATTTGTCCGCCGCCGCCTGTCCAGTCCGTTACGTTGAATTCAATCACCTTTTCTGTTTCATTCATGATCCCGATGGTACTCTGTATCGGATTTTCTCCCAGCACTTTTAATTGCTGAAAAATCACATAGGCCGCTTCAGAAAGCTCGGCGCTTTTCTGCATCGCCATCGTTCTGACCCGGACACGCTCCAATGCAGCTTCTATTTGTGCTTCTCTTGTCTGCGCTTCCGCTTTTTGCAAGTCAAGAAAACGTGTATATGTTTGCTGAAATACTTTGGTAAACCATCGCACATCAAACGTTTGTTGCCGAGAATGGGCTACAAAAGAACGGCATGAACTCAAACTGGATAACGGCGGAACAACTGATTG
>JABDFX010000044.1 GCA_013286315.1 Bacteroidota bacterium
CAGTTTCAGGGAAGACCATTCAGGTTAACGGACACAAGGGGAAAAGTGATTGATGATATTCTTGCCTGATGTTTTATAATTATACATCCAATTGAATAGAAGAAATTTTTTGCAAACGGTTGGTACGGCAGCAACAGCTGTGCAACTCTCAACTACAGCGGCCGCTTCCTCCATTCTGCCAAATATACACATGAACAATAATTTCAAACTGAAACTGCTGGCTACCAACTGGGGTTTCAATGGAACGCTTGATGAATACTGCACCAAAGTTAAAAAAGACGGATATGATGGAATAGAAATCTGGTGGCCGCTGGAAAAGAAGGGTCAGGATCAATTGTTTTCGTTATTAAAAAAACATGAACTGGAAGTCGGTTTTTTATGTGCGGGTTCAGACAGCAATTATAAGAAGCATTTTGACCAGTTTGTACAAATGATCGATGCAGCGGCTAATGAGTCCATCCAGCGGCCATTATATATTAATTGCCATTCAGGCAGGGATTATTTTACGTATGAAGAAGGTAAAACTTTTATAAGCCACACATCAGCATTGGCCAAATCCACCGGTATAAAAATTTGTCATGAAACACATCGCTCCAGGTTATTATATGCTGCACCGGTGGCAAGACATTATATGGAGACCATTCCGGAGCTCCGTATCACTTTCGATGTATCACACTGGTGTAATGTGCATGAGAGCCTGTTGGAAGATCAGCAGGAAACCGTGAACCTGAGTTTGCAAAGAGTGGATCATATTCACGCGCGTGTCGGTCATGCCGAAGGGCCTCAGGTGAATGATCCGCGTGCACCCGAATGGGATCATGCGGTAAAAGCGCATCTGGCCTGGTGGGATAAAGTAGTGGAACTTAAAAAACAGAAGGGAGATGTATTGACTATTTTGACTGAGTTCGGTCCGCCGGATTATATGCCCACGCTGCCTTATACGCGCCAACCGCTGGCTGATCAATGGGCTGTTAACGTTCACATGATGCAAATGATAAGGAATCGTTATCAGCCTTAAAATAATTTTCTTGTTTCTACCAATGATAAGAAACCGTTACCAGCCTTAATATTTTTCGTGTTTTTACCAATGATCAGAAATTTTTACCAGCCTTAAAATATTTTTCGTGTTTTTATCCATCCTGGAATTTATAGGTCATTTTCATCCACTGCTTGTACATCTTCCGATTGGCATTTTGCTGACGGCGCTATTTTTACAATGGCTTTCTGGTCGTGCCAGTTACAGATCCTATGCCTCCGTTGTACCGGTTGTATTACTGATGGGCGTAATCGCTGCATTTCTCTCCTGCATCACAGGATGGATTTTGTCCACGACTGATGACTACGATCATACGATTGTCAGCTGGCATATGTGGATGGGAATTTCGGTTGCGTTCACTTCGCTCTTACTATATGCAAAAACGATAAATCCCAGGTTCGGAATTAACCGAAAACTATTAGCTCTCATACTACTAACTCTCATACTTGTGACAGGCCATCTTGGTGGTTCATTAACGCATGGATCGGATTACCTCACCAAACCATTGGCAGATGTATTCGGAAAAGATAGCACCGTCAATGCAGTGATTAAGCCAATCCCGAATGTTCAGGAAGCATGGGTCTACAGCGACGTCGTTAAACCCATCCTGCAAACCAAATGTTATTCCTGTCATGGAGAAAATAAACAAAAAGGTAAACTCCGAATGGATGATTCCCTGCTACTGATGAAAGGAGGTAAGGATGGTAAAGTGATCCGGTCCGGCAATCCGACCGAAAGCGACCTGATCAAAAGACTTTTACTTCCCGTCGACAATGAGGATCATATGCCGCCCAAAGAAAAATCACAGCCCTCGGAAAACCAGATCGCCTTATTGGAATGGTGGATCAGCCAGGGTGCGGGCTTTGGTCGGAAAGTGAAGGAAGTCGCACAGCCTGATAAAATAGTTCCGATGTTGTTCGCTTTACAAAAAACAAATGTTGTTGAAAAAGAAGCGATGGATATTCCTGTAGCAAAAATTGAAGAGGCTGATCTCGCCGTTATTGAGAAAATAAGAAACCGGGGTATCGTCGTTCTGCCTGTTGCTAAAAACAGTCACTACCTGCAGGCTAATTTTGTTACCGATACAATAATAAATAGTGAAGATCTTCAATTACTTTCCGCTATACAAAAACAATTAATTTGGCTGAAGCTTGGTTATACAAATATCAGTGATACAAATATGACGGCGATTGCGCATCTGGGAAATCTCACCAGGTTAAATCTGGAACACACTGAAATTTCTGACCGCGGCCTTCGGGCGGTTCAGGCACTTCATAATCTCCAATATCTGAATCTGGTCGGAACAAAGGTCACCCTGCAGGGTGTTATGCAATTGAAGGAATT
This sequence comes from Bacteroidota bacterium, assembly GCA_013286315.1. Classification (GTDB taxonomy): domain Bacteria; phylum Bacteroidota; class Bacteroidia; order Chitinophagales; family Chitinophagaceae; genus Puia. The sequence continues at coordinate 2,381 of JABDFX010000044.1, forward strand.
AAAATTACTTCACTCCTTATATCTCTATCAAACAAATATCAATAGAAGGGATTGGACCGAAATGCAAAATGCATTCCCAAAAACGAAGATTGATTCAGGCAGTTACTTTGTTACGATGCTGCCGACGGATACTGTACTTGTTAAAGTAAAAAAGGAGTATTAAATGGTCACCCTGACCTGGGCAGTCACTCATTATTATCAACGGCATTCCGGAAAGAGAATATTGTAGTCTTTAGTAACATTCAAGCCTATTTCATGCCTGGTAAGAACTAAATTTGTGCGAAAAATAACTACCCGCGTATTTTATCCGGGTAATCAAAGATTATTCATTACTCGCGTTACACTTGAACTCGAGTAAACGGCGAAGAAAAACTGATCATGGATTTCCTTTTAAAAGTGATTAAAACAAAATTGAATCTATGCCTGAATTACCTGACGTAGAAATATTTTCGAAAAACCTGGACAAGGTTTTTGCAGGAAAGAAATTGCTGAAGATTAAAGTGGTCAATGGGAAAAAACTGCCTGATACTGCACGCGAGCTGGCCAAAAATCTGGAAGGGAAAAAACTTAAAAGAATTTACCGTTCAGGTAAGGAGATGCGTTTTGAATTTTCAGATGGAACCCTGGCAGGATTACACCTGATGCTGACCGGTGATATATTCATCTTTGAAGGCAAGAATGACCATCATTCCACCATTGTTGAACTGTATTTTGAAGGAGGCAGGAACCTGGCGCTGACTGACCGGATGCGAAATGCTTATTTCAAATTAAATCCTGTCGATAAGGAAGGTGTAGACGCACTGGAACTTGATTTTAAATATTTGAAAAAAATATTGAACAAAAACACAACGATAAAAAACATAATGTTGGACCAGGATCTGATCCGTGGTATCGGCAACGGCTACTCTGACGAAATTCTATGGGAAACCCGAATCTCGCCCTATTCTGTTGCTTCTGCGATTCCCGATGAGAAAATCAGGGAACTCGTGAAAGCTATTCCCAAAGTATTGAAGGAAGCTACTGAGAAAATTGATAAGGCCTATCCGGGTCGGGTAAATGATGAAGTAAAGGAATTTTTGAAAATCCACAGGAGAACAGATAAAAGCCCGACGGGGTATCCGATACATGTTGATGAGAAAGGTGGTCGGAAAACATATTATACGGATGAGCAGGAACTTTATAAGGCGAAGGCTTAAGGCTAAGGCATTTCCTATCATTACCTGAAAACCGTCAACCGTCAACCGTCAACCGTCAACCATCAACCGTCAACCGTCAACCGTCAACCGTCAACCATCAAACGTCAACCATCAACCGTCAACCATCAACCGTCAACCGTCAACGATCAAATCCTCCAATCCACAATCCTGTTAACCCTTTGTTCCTGATAAGGAGCGGTGACCTTAATATAATTGTCAGTATATCCTTCCATCAGGGTTTTGTCGCGGCTGCGTTCAAATAATACTTTGCGGATTTGGCCTGCATGAAGATTGGTGAAGAATTGTGATTTTTGAAAAGAAAGATTGCGCAGGATTTTATTTCTTTCATTGCGAATACCAACAGGAACCGACGGTTTCATTTCGAATGCACGCGTATTTTCTCTTTCAGAATAAGTAAATACATGGAGGTAGGAAATATCCAGTTCATGCAGGAAATGAACGGTCTCACGAAAATCTTCTTCCGCTTCTCCCGGAAAACCGACAATGACATCTGCACCAATAGAAGCATGGGGCATCAGCGTTTTTATGCGTGCAACACGGTCGGCATACAAATCGCGAAGATACCGGCGGCGCATCAGCGCCAATATTTTATTGCTGCCGCTTTGCAAAGGGATATGAAAATGAGGCATGAAGTGATCGCTGTCGGCTACCAGATCTATAATATCGTTGTTGAGCAGGTTAGGCTCGATCGATGAAATACGGAAACGGGGCATAACTTTCAACTGGTCAAGAGCCAGAATCAGTTCGTAAAAATTTTCTGTCTTTCTCTTTCCATCCGGTTCGGTATTCCCAAAGTCCCCTAAGTTTACCCCGGTTAAAACGATCTCCTGAATTCCCTTCTCAGCGAGGTTCCGCACGTTTTCCAAAACATGGGATAAGGAATCACTCCGGCTTTTGCCCCGGGCAAGGGGGATGGTGCAAAAACTGCATTGGTAATCGCAGCCATCCTGAACTTTCAAAAATGCGCGGGTCCGGTCGTTCAGAGAATAACTGTCATGAAATCCCTGCACCTGTTCAATATCGCAGCTGCAGATTTTCGCGGAATCACCTTTTACGAGCTCCCGGATATGAACGGCCATATTAAATTTTTCCGCGGCACCCAAAACCAGGTCGACGCCCGGAATATCAGCGATTTCATTGGGTTTCAACTGCGCATAACAACCTGTTATCACGACAAAACTTTGAGGAGATTTCCGTTGTATCTGGCGGACCAGATAACGACATTCCTTATCAGCATTTTCCGTTACGGAACAGGTGTTGATAACATAAATATCAGCTATGGAATCAAAGGGTTTCTTTTCAAAACCCTCTTTCTCCATCATTCGGGAAATGGAAGAGGTTTCAGAAAAATTGAGCTTGCAGCCCAGGGTATGAAATGCAACTGTTTTCGGACCTGTCATGGGGCGCAAAGATAATATCTTCCCGAATTATGCCGGTAACTTTAGCATATGCGCCGGATATTGCGATTATTACTGATTGTCCCTTTATTTTTTGGTTGTCACTCACGCTTACCAGATCCAAATGGTTCGGATCATGGCGTTACAAATCATGAACCTTTTGACCGGCATGCGGAATTGGTTTTTACCCGGCATGCCCGATGCCGGATGGACTGCCGTCATATTACAGCCGTGGAAATTCACGAAGTGCTGGATAATGGTATAATTAATTATGGTAAAAGCGAACCGGACAGCCGGCCCGATCCGAAATATGCCGTTGAGGGATATACTGCAGAACAACAGCATTTGCGCATCATTGTCGCTCCCGAAAATGCAAAACTGATCATTATCACCTGCATAGAGCTGGGTGTGGAATGGAGCTGTCATTGTAACTAATTGTCAATTGTCAATTGTTAATTGTTAATTCTGTACTTTATCGATATGACCAATAAAAAGCATTGTTTTACAAAAGAATCTTTTAAAAATTGACAATTAACAATTGACAATTGACAATTATGATGCGTTTTCTCAGCCAATTATACACGATCTATGCTCTGTTTTGGTTCGCCTTCTTCACTTTACTGGCTTTCCCGTTCGTACTTATTTTTTCATTTTTCGGAAGGCGCAGGGGAGGTAACCTGATCTGTTCGATGGCCAGGATCTGGGCGGATATTTGGTATTTCGTATTGGGGATCCGCCATGAAAATATCTTTGAATCTTCTTATGATCCCTCCCGGAATTATATTTTCCTCTTTAATCATATCTCCTATATGGACATTCCATGCCTTTTCAAGGCCATACGGAAACAACCTTTTCGTGTTTTAGGAAAGGAAGAAATCAAAAAGATACCTGTTTTCGGGTTTATTTATAGTCGCGGGGCTGTGATGGTTGATCGTGGAGACACGATGCGGCGTGCCAGAAGTGTAAGGGCCCTGAAATCCCTTCTAAAGCACCATATTTCCATCGGAATTTTTCCTGAGGGTACTTTCAACGAAACCGGCAAAGCCCTGAAATCCTTTTATGGCGGGGCATTCCGGATTGCGGTTGAAACCCAGACACCCATAAAACCGGTTCTTTTTCTGGATAATTACAACATATTAAATAATCGCGAATTGCTCGGTTTAAAACACGGCCGGTCAAGGGCGGTTTTCCTGGAGGAAATCAGCCCCGAGGGCTTTAACTTAAAGCAAATTTCACTTTTTAAACAAAAGGTTTATACCATTATGGAAAACAAGCTGAAAGATTATCAGGTTTCCTGGATTCAGTCACCGGCGGAATAAACATAAGAGCCCAAGGGTTGTTTTATCATTATAAAGAGAAAAACTATTGTACGCAGAAGTCATCATACCATTGGCGCTCCCAAGGAATTATACCTGGCAGGTGCCGGACCATTTATTACCAGGATTGAAACCTGGTTGCCGTGTGGAGGTTACTCTCAAAAACAAGAAATACGCCGGCATCGTCAAAAAATTTTTGACCGACAAACCGGAGGCCTTTGATCCCCGGCCAATCGAATCGGTACTGGACGCTGAACCTCTTATATATGAAAAACAACTGACCCTCTGGGAATGGATTTCCCAGTATTATATGTGCTCGGAAGGAGAAGTGATGGCGGCTTCGCTTCCCGCTCATTTTAAACTAAGCAGCGAGAGCATTTTGGTTTTTAATGAAGAATTTGGAGATGATTTCTCATCCCTTGACCACGATGAATATCTGGTTGCGGAAACCCTGTTGCTTAGTAAAGAATTAAAAATTCCGGCCGTTCAGGAGATTTTGCACGGAGCGGCAGTTTATCCGGTTGTAAAGCGGCTGATTGATAAATCGGTTTGTTATATATATGAATCATTAAAGGAATTATACAAGCCAAAGACGGAAACATATATCAGTCTGCATCCGGATTATATTTCAGAAGAAAAACTGGAAGCTCTTTTAAATGAGGATAAGAAATGGTCGCGGGCTGAGAAGCAGATGGAATTGTTGCTTTCATTTCTTCATATTCAAAAAACAGAGCCGGAAGTTTCCCGTTCTGCTTTGCTGAAAAAATCCGGCGCTTCCGATGCGCAACTCAAGGCTTTGATTACAAAAAATATCCTGGTTGCCGAACAACGATCAGTGGACCGCCTCCGCGTTTTACCAAGAAACATTCAAATCCCGTTTACTTTATCAGCAGCGCAGGAATCGGCATTGTCCATAATACGGGAAAATTTCAAAACGAAATCTGTTTGCCTGCTGCATGGCTATACCTCGAGCGGGAAAACACAGGTTTATATAAAGCTCATCGAAGAGCAATTGCTTGAAAATAAACAGGTACTATACCTGGTTCCGGAAATCGCGCTGACATCCCAGATCGTTCGGCGCTTGCAATCTCATTTTGGTGGCTACCTGGGTATCTATCACAGCCGCTTTAGCCAGAACGAACGATTCGAAATCTGGAATAAAGTGCGTAAAGGAGAAATCAAAATTTTATTAGGTGCACGCTCGGCCTTATTTCTTCCCTTCACAGATCTTTCTCTGGTTATCGTTGACGAAGAACATGATAGTTCCTACAAACAGCAGGACCCGGCCCCGCGTTACCACGCAAGAGACACAGCCATTTATTACGCATCGCTTTTTAAAGCCAAAACGTTACTGGGATCTGCCACTCCTTCCGTTGAGAGTTATTATAACTCAGTCACCGGTAAATATGGATTGGCTGAACTGCTGGAAAGATTCGGGCAGGTAGCCATGCCTGTTATACAACTCATCGACACCAAGAAGTTTTTCCAGAAAGATGGATCTAAAATAATTATTACCCCAGCTTTACAGGACGCGATCCAGGATTCCCTCGACCACAAAAAACAAGTGATTCTTTTTCGCAACCGGCGTGGGTATTCTCCCTATCAGGTTTGTAAGATATGTGGTTGGATCCCCCAATGTAAAAATTGCGATGTCTCATTAACGTTTCACAAACTGACCAACAAATTGCTATGCCACTATTGCGGAACTTCCTATCCTCCCGTGAATACATGTGCTGCATGTGGCAACCACGAATTTATCCAGCGGAATTTCGGAACAGAAAAAATAGAAGAGGAGTTAGGGGTCCTGTTCCCCAAGGCCTATATTGCCCGGATGGATGTGGACAGCGTTCGGGGTAAAACCGCTCACGACATGCTGATAAAATCTTTCGAACAGCAGCGGGTAGATATATTGGTGGGCACACAAATGGTTGTGAAGGGCCTGGATTTTGACCATGTGGACCTTGTTGGTATTCTCGATGCAGACAGCCTTCTGAATTTTTCTGAATTTAGGGTGAATGAACGCGCATTTCAGCTGATGGAACAGGTGAGCGGCCGCGCGGGACGAAAAGATGGGAAGGGTAAAGTGCTGATTCAGGTCGCCAATACAAAACATCCCGTTTTGCAGTATGTGATCAATCACGACTTTAAGTCCTTTTATACGCAGGAATTGACAGCACGTCAGCAATTTTCCTATCCTCCCTTCTCCCGCATTATCCGGGTTTCATTTAAACACAAAATCCAGGACATCGTGCATGATGCAGCCTCTGTATTTGCTCTGCACCTGCATAAGGATTTCGGAACCTATCTGACCGGTCCGGGAGAACCTGTCGTTGCAAGGATAAGGAACCAATATATCATGGAGCTGATGCTCAAACTCCCGAAAAATGGCAGTACAATTGCATTTGCGAAACAGGTGATACAACAACAGCGGGCGATTTTGCAGAATGATCGGAAATTCAGATCTGTAACAGTAACGCCTGACATTGATCCGGTTTAGATTTAAATCATTTTATGTCTGTTCAAAAAAACATTTCATTACTTCCTTATAATAGTTTTCATCTGGATGTAAATGCAGCGGAATTTGTATCTGTGAAAACGAGGGAAGAATTGAGAGATCACCTGAATGCCCAGGAACCCAAACTCATACTGGGCGGGGGCAGTAATATATTGCTGACAAGGAAGGTTGACGGACTGGTTCTGAAAATCGGGATTCGCGGTATAGAGGAAGTAAAGGAAGACAATGCATACATATATGTTCGCGCGGGAGCGGGAGAGCCGTGGCATGGCTTTGTTCAGTATACAATGGACAGAAACTGGGGTGGTCTTGAAAATCTTTCACTGATACCGGGAGATGTGGGTGCAGCCCCTATCCAGAATATCGGCGCATATGGAGTCGAACTCAAAGATGTTTTTTACGAGCTGGAAGCATACGACCGAAAGGAGAAAAAAGTTTTTACGTTTGGAGTGAATGATTGTCAGTTTGGTTACCGCGATAGCATTTTCAAGTCCGCACGAAAGGGGAGGTATATTATATTGAATGTAACTTTTATCCTTCATAAGAATCCGGTTCTGAATACACATTATGGAGCTATCCGGGAAGAACTGAAAATAATGGGTGTGAAATCTCCAACCATTCAGGACGTTTCGCGGGCCGTAATTAAAATCCGCCAGTCCAAATTACCCGATCCGGCCGTCATTGGCAATGCGGGCAGTTTCTTTAAAAACCCGGTTGTGGACCAGGCAAAATTTCTATCACTCTCTGAAAAATATCCGGAAATACCCGCTTATCCTCATGAAGACCAATCTGTCAAACTTGCTGCCGGCTGGCTGATCGAGCAGTGTGGATGGAAAGGATATCGCAGGGGCGATGCCGGTGTACATGTAAACCAGGCACTCGTATTAGTGAACTATGGAAAAGCAACCGGCAGTGAAATCTTCGAACTCAGCGAAAAAATTTCAAAATCCGTTTACAAGAAATTCGGTGTAGAACTCGACAGAGAAGTAAACGTATTTTAATTGTTAATTGTCAATTGTCAATTGTTAATTGAGGTGAAGGAGAATGTTATTAAGATAAAAAGTTTTGCTTTCTCTATACGTATCGTCAGACTATATCAATATCTGTGTGATAACCGTAAAGAGTTTGTAATGTCAAAACAACTTTTACGTTGCGGCACAAGCGTTGGCGCTTTGATTCGTGAAGCTGAACAGGCGGAATCCAGATCAGATTTCATACATAAGCTGGGTGTAGCGCAAAAAGAAATAAATGAAACAATTTACTGGTTGGAACTACTAAGGGCAACAGATTATCTAGCCGAAATTGAATTTAAAAGTATTAATCAGAACGCTATAGAAATAATTAAAATACTTACCAGTATAATTAAATCAACAAAATCAATCAGTAAAATTGACAATTAACAATTGACAATTGACAATTACCCGAAGTCTTCCTCTTCCGCCCCGTAACTCGTATCCGGTGTCATATTCATCATGGAACCGATCAGGTCTTTGAATTCAATTTTTCCTTCCACAACTTTTTTACTGATCATACTGTAAGACGAAAGTCCATGCAGCACGAACTCCATCAGCAGGGCCATTTCCTTTTCATTGGCATTTCGGAAATGTTTTTTTACAAACGAATGCAGGCCGTCGACTTTATAAAGCAAACGAACTTTATCATCGTCTTTTGAATTGAAGAATATGTCCAGGTGATTTCCCTTGTCAAACCAGCCGGTGATGGGCTTATAGGGATTCTCTTCTCCGCCTTTTCTCTTTTTAAATAATTCAGGATTGGGAAAATAATTTATGAACTGGGTGCGGAAGGCCTTCTCGAGCAAATTAAACGCAACCTGGTAAGGACCTTCCTGCTCGCCTTCATAAACGAGTTCAATCTTACCCGTGATGGAAGGAATGATGCCGACTAAGTCGCTCATCCATACCTGTGTTTCTTTTTCATTATTCAGCAGGGCCCTTCTCTCTGCGGCACTGATCGCATTTTCATAAGCGGCAATCGTAAGTCGCGCTGAAACACCACTTTTCTTGTCAACGAATTCACTGATTCTTGCTTCAAAAGCCACTTGTTCAATAATGCGCTTTACCATATCACTGACTTTCACACGCACTTTCTGATCTTCCGTAATGTCCGCTTCCTGTTCTGTTATCAACAGCGCATGATCGATACTTTTTGGGTAATGTGTCAGGATCTGGCTTTCTATGCGATCTTTTAACGGCGTTACGATGGATCCGCGGTTTGTATAATCTTCGGGATTGGCAGTGAATACGAATAGGATGTCCAGCGGCATGCGCAGCTTGAATCCCCGGATCTGGATATCTCCTTCTTCCAGGATATTAAAAAGTGATACCTGTATGCGGGCCTGAAGATCCGGGATCTCATTGATTACAAAAATGCCACGGTTACTTTTTGGAATGATACCGAAATGGATCACTTCTTCATCCGCAAAATTCAGGCGCATGTTGGCGGCTTTGATGGGATCAATATCACCGATCAGATCAGCAACACTTACATCCGGCGTTGCCAGTTTTTCGCTATAACGATCTATTCGGTTCAGCCAGGAAATGGGCGTCTCGTCACCATTTTTTCTGATTAGTTCCCTTGAAAATTTTGAAATAGGAGCAAACGGGTCATCGTTGATTTCACTACCTGTTACATAAGGAATATACTCATCCAGCAGGTTAATCATCTGGCGTGCCATTCTCGTCTTGGCCTGACCACGCAGTCCCAGAAAAAGTATATTGTGCCGGGAGAGCAGGGCTCTTTCCGTATCCGGAACAACCGAATCTTCATATCCTACAATACCCGGAAAACTGTTTTCTTTCCTGTTCAGCTTCTTTAATAAATTCTCTCTGACTTCTTCTTTTACTGACCGGTGTTTATATCCTGCCTTCTTCAGCTCACCCAGCGTTTTTATTTTATCAATATTCATCATCTTTTTTTAGTGTACCCACAAACCCGTTGTTAATTGTCAATTGTTAATTGTTAGTTGTCAATTGTTATCTATTAATTTTTCGCATATACTTTACAAGGGATGGATTTTCAACTTACAGTTAACAATTAACAATTGACAATTGACAATTAATAAACCGTTTTTCTCTTCCCGTTTTCAAAATCTCTGAAAATGAAAGCACCCAGGTGATCCAGCGAAGCAAAAAATGCCTTACCGTTATTGGTTTCAGTGAATTCATTTACGAATCGCTGTAAATAGGGATCACTCGCAATCATAAAGGTCGTAATGGAGATTTTGAGTTTTTTACATTGCGCGGCCAGATTCAGACAACGGGTTGTAATTTTTCTGTCGAGACCAAAACTGTTTTTATAATATCTCTTTCCGGATTTCAGACAGGTTGGCTTTCCATCCGTAATCATAAAGATCTGCTTGTTCGGGTTTCTCCTTCTTCTTAAAATATCCATTGCCAGTTCAAGGCCGGCAACCGTGTTTGTATGATAAGGGCCGACCTGCAAATAAGGAAGGTCCTTTATCTCAACCGTCCATGCATCATTCCCGAATACCACGATATCCAGGGTATCTTTCGGATACTTGGTGGTAATCAGCTCACTGAGCGCCATCGCCACTTTTTTCGCAGGTGTGATCCGGTCTTCCCCATAAAGAATCATGGAGTGTGAGATATCAATCATCAGCACCGTTGAAGTCTGCGTTTTATAATCTGTTTCCCGGATTTTCAGATCATCTTCCTGCATATTGAAGGATTCGATCCCATGGTTGATTTGCGCGTTACGGATGGATTCGGTGAAATCAATATGTTCCAGCTGGTCGCCAAACTGAAAGGTCCTTGTTTCCGGATTGATCTCATCTCCACCTCCGGGTTTAAAACTATTATGATCTCCTGCCTTGGTTTTTTTCAGTTTGCCAAAGATTTCTTCCAGGGATCTTTTGCGAATACCCTGCTCGGTTTTTGGACTGATCTTTATCGTGCCTGTCTGCTTGTTTTCGTCAATATATCCCTTGTCCTTCAAGTCCTCAATAAAATCACCCATTCCATATTCTCCTTCGGTCATGGCATATTCCTTGTCCAGCTGATTCATCCATTGAAGTGCTTCGCTTACGTCTCCATTGGTATAGGTAAGAAGTTGCATGAAAATGTCCAGGAGCTGGTCAAATTTTGGTTTGCCGTCCTTTTTAGGGTCATATTTTCCAAATTGAAAACCGATCATATGATCAAGTTAATACATTTTAAGTTTAAAGCACAAAGCGAAAATTGTAAAGCCGTTCAAAAATTATCACCAAACATGCAGGAACTTTCGGCAATTCATTAACAATTAATAATTAACAATTGACAATTGAAAAGGATCGATCCCTTTTGAAAAAGAAAAGCCCCCTGATTAGACAGGGGGCTCAAACATTACAAAGAATTATACTATTTTAACTTTAGACTATCAATGGCAGGTTTGGCTGTAAACTGCTTATTCATCTGATCGATCTGTAATAGCATCCGGTAAGTGGTGAAAATATCCTGGGTAAATTCCTGCTGACGGTCAGAAAGCTGCCCGCCCTTACCCTGCAACATCATATACGCGTTTGTAGCCAGCTGATCGTCACTGCTTTCATCGCCAAGGGATTTATAATACCGCATCTGCTGCTGAAGATCTTTTTTTAACGAGGCTTCCACTTTTTTCGCCAGTGCAAAGTCACCGGCAATATAACAGGACTGCAGGAAATCCGTTGAAATAGCATCTTGCTGATTTTGCCGGTTTGACGTCATGCCATAAGAGAAATTGGATTCCAGAACACCTTTATCGAAATGTTCCAGAATATTTTTAGCTGAATCCTTTCTGCCTGCATCGGCAAGACCAAAAGCAACCTGTGAATGCGCCATCCGGATACTGTTCAGATGACGGCGGTTTTCTTCATCATAATATACACCTGGCTTATCTGCCGATCCATATGCAAAATGATGCATGATCGTTTGATATGCGGCATCTAAATCCACACCCCCTTTGTCAAAAGGAACCAGTTGATAGGAGAGCCCCCTGAGGCGGACATATTTATTCAGACCCAGATCATTTAGTTCCTGGGTTGATGTAAAGCAAATTGGGCGCTTCCAGTGATTAGCCGCAATAATGGCATATATCGCTAAATCGTTCTTAAGCAGATAAGAACGATTGGGTATATCAATTTTAAGTTCACTCAAAACACTGTCACCTGCATGGATCAGCCCGGCAGCTTTTACGGCTTCCATGTCTACCGGAACGGTCAATTTTTTCACAGGCATCAGGTTGAGTACGTCTTCATCCTGAGTCTGCGTATATTTTGGATCATCGCTACCGACCACATTTTTTAATATGTCATAGAGATCATAGTATTTTTTCTGATCAAATCCCGGCAGCGGCGTAATATAAGTGATATCTCTTTTGTTACCCTGAATCTGGTCAGGTGTAAAAATGACATCGAACGGCGCACTCTTGTTTATTTTATAGCGCAATTCGTTCATGTACCAGTCAGTTCCCAGCAGGCTGTTGACTACTACGCGTACATCCGGACGAATGCCCTCCACTTCCTGGGCATACCACAAGGGATAAGTATCATTATCGCCGAATGAGAACAGCATGGCATTTGGCGGGCAGCTTTCCAGGTAATCCTTTGCCAGGTCACGTGCCAGAGTTTTTTTGCTTCTGTCGTGATCATCCCATTCCTGGTTACCCATTAAAACCGGCACTGCCAGTAAACAAAGTCCTGCGGAAACATAATTTGCAACGGGTCCTGTCATTACCTTGTCAAACATCTCTTTTACCCAAAGTACTCCCAGGCCTACCCATATAGCAAAGGCATAAAAAGAACCCACATAAGCATAATCTCTTTCACGGGGCTGCTGCCCTGCCTGATTCAGATAGATTACTATGGCCATACCAGTGAAAAAGAACAGAAGCATATTGATGATGAAATCCCGCCGGTTTTTATTGTAATGATAGAATAATCCGATCATTCCAAGAATAAAGGGCAACGCGTACATCCGGTTGTACGACTTGTTATTCTTGTGAATACTGTCAGGCATTTTACTCTGGTCGCCATATAAAAAATTGTCTATAAACGGAATACCGGTAATCGCATTTCCATCCCTGACATTTCCGAAACCCTGCAGGTCATTCTGTTTACCGGAGAAGTTCCAAAAGAAATATCGCAGATACATCCAGTATGTCTGGTATGATATAAAATACCGGATATTATTGCCCATGGTCGGCGGATCTCCCTCAGCCACGTTGCCATACTGTTTATAAACATCCTGCTGACCACGGTCATTGCTATTATCCCACATACGTGGAAAGAAATGGGAGGAAGGCGTGTTGTTCCAATCCTGACCGACCGACTTACCGGAAAGAATGTATTTATCCTTACCCTTGATGTACTGGTCACTGCCCTCAACACGTGCAGGACGGTCGGTAAAATCCGGGCCATATACAATCGGCCAGTCGCCATACTGATCGCGACTGAGGTAACCGACGAGTGTTACCGGATTATCAACATTGAACATATCCACGGCCGGATCTGCATTGGAACGGATCATTGTAGTAAAATATGTCGAGTAGCCAATCAACATAAAAGAAATGCTCCAGATACCGATTTTTAATAGATAATATTTTTTTCGAATGGCGAATCGCAGACCGTAAACGAGAATCGCCGCCAGCAGGATAAAGAAAAAGGCAAATCCCGTGAAAAAGGGGAGGCTGAAGCTATTCACAAAGAGAATATCAAACCAGGCAGCTCCTTTGATGGTATATTGGATTACAAACTTCTGAACGAGTCCGGTGATAACACAACCGATAAAAAAAGCGAATACCGATCCCCAGGCAGTGGGGGTATAACGTTTATAATAATATACCATCACGATGGCCGGAATGGTGAGCAGGTTCAGCAGATGGACACCAATGGAAAGGCCCATCATATAAAATATGAAAATAAGCCAGCGGTCGGCTTCCGGTTTTTCTGCTTCGTCTTCCCATTTCAGAATGGCCCAAAATACCAGGGCGGTAAAAAAGGAAGATGATCCATAGACTTCACCTTCCACCGCGCTATACCAGAATGAGTCACAGAAGGTATAACATAGTGCGCCAATTGTACCTGCCGCCATGATGGTAAAAATCTGCTGACTATCCAATACCAGGGCATTCTTCTGGATAATCTTCCGGGCAAAATGCGTAATGGACCAGAATAGAAAAAGAATGGTGAAACCACTCAGAATGGCACTCATGAAGTTAACGGCGCGGGCGGCGGACATCGGATTGTCCCCAAACAGAATGATAAAAAAGCGACCCATCATCACAAAAAGCGGTGCTCCGGGCGGATGTGGGATCTGGAGTTTATAGGCACTGGAAACAAATTCACCGCAATCCCAGAAACTGCCGGTGGCTTCCATAGTCAGGACGTATACCATACAGGCAATCAGACAAACAACCCAGCCTGAAATGTTATTCACCTTCTTATAATTCATAGTCTACGATTTTTTAGGAGTGACAAATATATAGAGACTGGCGGACTAAATACAAGTATGGAAGTATGGAAGAATGGAAGTATGGAAGTAATATGGGATGAAATTCGCAAATAAACTGTTAAACTGCACTTCCATACTTCCATTCTTCCATACTTCCACACTATTCAAAGTAAACTTTCACTGTCTGATAGAACAAGTGATGCTGGAGGCTTTGATCTGTAAAATCCTGGAGTCCGAACAGCCCGGCTGCATTGCCCTTATTGATGGCGACTTCCAGGTAATTGGCTGAATTAAAAATAGCCAGCTTTTCGCCCTGAGGCACGTCTGCATAGGATTCACTGATCCGGTCGATGATCTCGTTTCTTTTAAAAACGATCCTGAAACTCCGGCCCCGGCGCTGGGCCTCGAATTCATCCCGGGTAATATTTACAACCACGTTTTCGAATTTGTCGATAAATATGATCTGTCCTTCAATATAACTTTCTCCAAGCAGCGGGCGGAGATCTTTTTTCTGAATATATTTTATTTCAGGATCACCCATGGTCTCCGGTGGGATTCCGGATTCTATTGACTTGATAGCCCGGCCAATCTGGCCGGTACAATACATCGTATTTTTGATTTCATTTTTATCAAGAGGCAACCCAATAATTTTTTCAGGCTTTTCTGGCAGGATCATGCCCAATAGCCCGTTATCTGCGCAGAAGATATATTGCCCGCGCAGGCAGGCGAGCAGAATGTTTTCCGGTTTTTGCTCAAACATGTTCACCAGAATGATATGGTAGGTATTTGCCGGGAAGTGCCAGATCGCATTCCGGCATACATAAGCAGCCTGAGGGTAATTGAAAGGAGCAATCTGGTGGGAAATATCATGAACCTGGAAAGAAGGATCGATCTGCATCAGTTGCCCTTTCACCGCACCGGCGATATAATCCTGCAGGCCGAAGTCGGAAGTAAGGGTAATAAGCGCCATCGTTATCCGTTCATTTTTAAATATTCCCGTCCCTTACTTAACCAGTTCCCCATTCTTGAAATAATGCTGGTGTACAAGCTTGTCAGCCAGGGATGGGAAAAATTTATTTAAGAAAACCGTGAACTTTCCAGTGAATGTAAGCACCTGAACCCTTTTCCTTTTTTCGATAGCGTGTAAGATATATTTCGCGCAGGTTTCTGCACTCATCAATTTGGATTCATCCAATGTGCCTTCTCCCAATCCTTCTCCATGACTGTTCAATGCTGCATGGCGGATGTTGGATGTGGTAAAGCCCGGAGATACCCACATAACATGCACTCCCAGACCCACGAGTTCAGTTCTGAGTGATTCCAGCCAGCCCTGCAACGCAAATTTGGATGCCGAATAACCGCTTCTGCCCGGTAGTCCCCGATATCCGGCCACTGAGGAAATACCCACAATAATGCCCTTTTGTTCTATGATAAAGGGAAGTGCTGCCTTTGTACAGTAAACAACGCCCATAAAGTTCACATCCATCATGCGCCGGATCACAAAAGTGTCGGCATCATCAAAAAGAGAACGCATGCTGATACCTGCATTATTTATCAGTATATCGATAGTGCCGAAGGTTTCTACGGTCGATTGAATAAAGCGTTTGCATTCTTCTTCATGACTAACATCACAAACCATCGTATGCAACATAAATTGCGAGTATTCCAGCTGAAGGGCGTACAGTTTATCGTGTTGCCTTCCACAGGTTGCGACTTTGGCGCCTGCTTCAATCAGCAAGCCAATCAGGGCTCTGCCGATCCCTTCCGTACCACCCGTGACGATCACTACCTTGTTCGTGTAAAACGACATAACCTTTTTTGATACCGCAAAATTAGGTTTTCATTTCTTAGTTTCATAACTGAATCCATTTAAACCGGTAAGATGAAAATATTATTTACTTCCATCTGCCTCTGCTTCCAAATGGCTGGTTTTACCCAGACATACGTGCAGCCTTTGCCCAATGCAAAACAACTGAGCTGGCAAAACAAACCATTTTATCTGTTCATACATTTTGGACCGAATACGTTTACCGATCTGGAGTGGGGGAAGGGTTCTGAAAAGGAAGAGGTTTTTAATCCGGTGGCGCTCGATTGCCGTCAGTGGTGCCGGATCGCGAAAGCGGCAGGCGCGACAGGTATTGTGATCACAGCCAAACATCATGACGGTTTTTGTTTATGGCCCAGCGCATACTCAAAACATACGGTCGCGCAAAGCTCCTGAAGAAATGGGAAGGGCGATGTATTGAAAGAACTATCTGCCGCCTGCAGGGAATATGGTTTGTCCATGGGCGTTTATCTTTCTCCCTGGGACAGGAATCATCCGGCTTATGGAACGGCATTATACAATCAGGTTTTTATGAACATGATGGAAGAAGTGGTTCGTAATTACGGACCGTTCTATGAATTCTGGTGGGATGGTGCGAACGGTGAGGGGCCCAATGGGAAAAAGATGATTTATGACTGGCATGGTTTTGAATCCACCATCCGCCGGATCGCCCCGAATACAATGGTATTTAGTGATATCGGTCCCGATATGCGTTGGGTCGGGAATGAAAACGGAATCGCGGGAACAACCAATTGGAATCTGCTGGATACCGCCGGGTTCAGTCGCGGACTGGGGGCACCACCAAACGATACGCTGAACCAGGGAAATATGAATGGCAGAAACTGGATACCGGCAGAATGTGATGTGAGTATACGCCCGGGATGGTTTTACCACGTAAAAGAAGATAGTCTTGTGAAATCTCCGGAGAAGCTTTTTGATATTTATTTAAAATCTGTGGGTCGCGGTGCGAATTTAATTTTAAATGTTCCTCCTGATCCGCGCGGGTTGATATCTCCCTATGATTCTGCTGCACTGATGGGGTTTGCAAAACTCCGGCAGGAAAGTTTTGATCATTCTTTGTTAACGGGGAAACACCAGATTCAAATATATAAAGGGACCGCAGATCATCATTCATCCATCGATGCTAAAAGTATAATTTTTGAACCCGGAAGTAATTATACAAGTGAATGGCTGCGCATTCATTTCGATGATGAACAAATTATTAACTGCATCAGACTGAATGAAAGTATTCAAACTGGTCAACAGATTAAATCCTTTTCAATTAAATTGTATGATAAAAATTTTGGACTGCTGTACGATAATACATATACAACCATTGGCCATCAGAGAATCCTGACTTTCCCCCCAAAAAAAATAAAGTATATTGAAGTTCGTATTCTTGATGCAAAACAAATGCCGGTCATAAACGGAATGGAAGTATACCACATACCCGAAAACCTGGTGGAACAATAGACGATATAATTTCAGGCAAATCGAATCGATGGAAATAAAAAGGGAGGCGCTGGTAAATCAGATTTCTGATCCTTCAGCAATCTGGGATCTGATCATCATCGGTGGTGGCGCAACTGGCCTGGGTGTGGCTGTGGACGCGGCTTCCAGAGGTTTCAAAACTTTACTGCTGGAACAATCGGATTTTGCAAAAGGAACTTCTTCCCGAAGTACAAAACTGGTACATGGCGGTGTACGTTATCTTGCTCAGGGAAATATTGGTCTTGTAGTTGAAGCATTGCGCGAAAGAGGGATATTGCTGAGAAATGCCCCTCACCTGGTTAGGAATGAAAGTTTTATTATTCCGAATTATTCCTGGCTGAATGCCGTTTTTTATTCCGTTGGATTGTCGGTATACGATTTACTCGCCGGCAAAAGAAGTTTTGGCCGATCCCGCCTGATTTCAAACCATGAATTGATACAACGTATTCCGAATATTCAGCAGAAGGGATTGAAAGCAGGTGTCCTATATCACGACGGACAATTTGACGATGCGAGACTGGCAGTTAGTCTCGCGTTGACAGCCATCGAACAAGGTGCCACCTTACTGAATTACTTTCGGGTTACTTCTTTGAGCAAGCAGGGAGATAAAATAAATGGGCTCGCTGTTACGGATATGGAAACATCCATTTCTTACAATCTAAAAGCAAAAACGGTTATTAATGCCACGGGTGTTTTTGTTGATGAAATATTAGTGATGGATGCCCCGGAGGCCGGTCCGATGGTTCGTCCCAGTCAGGGTGTTCACCTTGTATTTGACAAATCATTTCTTGGTTCCCATGACGCCCTGATGATTCCAAAAACCAAAGACGGGAGAGTATTGTTTGCTATTCCCTGGCACGACAGAACTTTGATTGGCACGACAGATACTCCATTGGATGCGCATCAGATGGAACCAAAGGCGCTGGAGGAGGAAATACAATTTATACTCGATACTTCAGCTGTATATCTAACGAAGATCCCTACTCGAAAAGATGTGTTGAGCGTCTTCGCAGGCCTCAGGCCATTGGCTGCGCCGCAGGGAGAAAGTCAAAAAACGAAAGAAATTTCCAGATCGCATAAACTCATGTTATCACCCTCCGGCCTTGTTACCATAACCGGTGGCAAATGGACAACCTATCGTAAGATGGCTGAGGATACGGTAAATCTGGCCATTCAATCAGGTGGATTACCAAAACGGCCTTGCAAGACAAAAACCTTGTATTTACACGGGTTCCGGGAATCTGTAGACTGGAAGGATTCGTTTTTTGTATATGGCAGCGATGCAATATCGGTGAAGGCGCTGACCAGGGAAAATCCTGCCTGGAAGGAAGCATTGGATCCGCGGCTGCCGTATATCCGTGCAGAAATAATCTGGGCTGTCCGGAATGAAATGGCGCGCCGCATTGAAGACGTACTTGCGCGTCGGACACGGGCATTATTTCTGGATGCGCGTGCTGCCATGGCGATGGCGCCCGTCGTGGCGCATTTAATGGCCGGAGAATTAAACAAAGACGAGCGTTGGGAAAAAGAACAATTGTTATCTTTCAACTCGATTGCGAAAAACTACATTCTTAATGGTTAATTGTTAATTGTCAATTAGGATAATCAATTAACAATTAACAATTAACAATTGACAATTATGAAGAAGTACATTCTAGCGCTTGATCAGGGTACTACCAGCTCACGTGCCATCCTCTTCGACCAGACAGGCCAAATCAAATCCATCGCGCAGAAAGAATTCACTCAAATATTTCCGCAACCCGGATGGGTTGAACATGATCCGATGGAAATCTGGTCTTCCCAGGCCAGCGTTGCGTCGGAAGCAAGACTAAAATTGGGAGTTAATCCTTCAGAAATTGCCGCCATCGGGATTACGAATCAAAGAGAGACAACCATTGTTTGGGATCGCGAAACCGGAGTTCCCGTTTATAATGCGATTGTCTGGCAGGACAGGCGAACGGCCGGTTTTTGCGAAGAATTGAAACAATCAGGCCTTTCAGATAAAATCCGTTCAAAAAACCGGATTGGTCATAGACGCTTATTTTTCCGGATCCAAGATCCGTTGGATACTGGATAATGTGAAAGATGCAAGAAAAAAAGCCATGGACGGAAAACTTGCTTTCGGCACTGTTGATTCCTGGCTTATCTGGAAAATGACACACGGTGCCGTGCATGCAACAGATATCACAAATGCATCCCGTACGATGTTATATAATATCACCGAACAAAAATGGGATGAAGAGTTATTGCAGATAATGAATATTCCGGCATCCGTTTTACCGGTTGTAAAAGAATCCAGCGAATGGTATGGGGAGACGGATAAAAATATTTTTGCAGAAAGAATTCCGATTACTGGAATTGCAGGTGATCAGCATGCTGCTTTATTTGGACAAATGTGTCTTGAAAAAGGAATGGTTAAAAATACCTATGGTACTGGCTGTTTCATGTTAATGAACATCGGCGATCAATTTGTAGTATCAAAGAATAATCTTTTGACTACAGTGGCCTGGAAAATAAATGGTCGCATCCAGTATGCTTTTGAAGGAAGTATATTTATAGCGGGTGCTGTGGTGCAGTGGTTACGTGACGGACTGGGAATTATCAGAAGTTCATCGGAAATAGAGGCACTCGCTACGCAGGTGGAGGATACAGATGGAGTTTCCTTTGTGCCTGCTTTTGCAGGTCTCGGGGCTCCGTACTGGAATCCGGATGCCAGGGGAACCATGGTGGGAATTACAAGAGGTACCAAGGCGGCTCACGTTGCCCGGGCTGCCCTGGAATCCATCGCATACCAAACCATGGATGTACTGAAAGCAATGGAAGCGGATGCAGGAACTTCAATAAAAGAATTACGGGTGGATGGAGGTGCCACTGCGAATAACTTGTTGATGCAATTCCAGGCAGATCTTCTCCATTGCAAAGTGATCAGACCCGAGATAACAGAAACTACGGCGCTGGGTGCCGCTTATCTGGCGGGACTCGCTGTTGGTTTCTGGAAGGATACTGCTGAAATTGCGAAATGGTGGAAAGCGGAAAAAGTGTTTGAACCAGGTGAACAATCCGTAAAAATGCGATCAGGAATCGAATCATGGAAACAGGCAGTGAGTGCGGCGCAAATCTGGAGTAAAAAATAAAATAAAACATATGACAGCCTTTCTCGCAGAATTAATTGGTACCAGCACTCTGGTGCTATTAGGAAATGGTGTTGTTGCGAATGTTGTTTTAACGGGTACGAAGGGAAATAATGGCGGATGGATCGTTATTACGACGGGTTGGGCTCTGGCCGTTTATGTGGGTGTCGTGATTGCAACACCGTTTAGCGGCGCGCATCTCAACCCCGCTGTGACGATTGCTATGGCAACTGCTGGCAATCTGCCCTGGTCTTCGGTCGTTCCATATATCGTGGCACAAATGCTCGGTGCCATGGTCGGCGCATTCCTTGTGTGGGTTATATATCGCGATCACTTTAACAGAACAGTAGATGCCACACTGCAACTCGGCGCATTTTCTACCATGCCGGCCATTCGGGATAATCTGCCCAACCTGATCAGTGAAGTGATCGGCACATTTGTGCTGGTGTTCACAGTTTTCTTTATAACAGGCGGTGAAATCATCGAAACCAAATCAAAAATCGGGTTGGGATCCATCGGTGCCTTACCGGTAGCACTACTGGTATGGTCGATCGGCTTGTCGCTCGGTGGCACTACGGGGTATGCGATTAACCCCGCCCGAGATCTGGGTCCCCGTATCATGCATTCCCTGTTACCCATGAAAAATAAAAGAGACGGTGATTGGGGATATGCCTGGATACCGGTATTGGGGCCGATACTCGGGGGTGTACTGGCTGCATTGGTTTATACGGGATTTAAATAAAAAGGGTTAACCCATATTGTCCGACCTTTTAAAACGTTCTTTTGCCGCTCGGGTATAAATCGGGGTTTGCGCAATCCATTCTCTTAACTTAAGGAATTGATTAACTTAAACCGATTATTTTATGGCCAGACTAACATTTACCCGACTAGGATATTTTATTGCGTTTATTTGTAGCAGTTATATAATACAGGCTCAGCAGCCCTGGTTGCCAAGGGAAGCCAGTCCCGCAGCAAGTGTTTCTCAAACCGTCGGCATTTCAACCATAACGGTGCATTACTCTCGGCCCTCGGTGCGAGGGAGAGAGGTTTGGGGAAACCTTGTTCCTTACGGTTGGGACAAAAATGGATCCGCTATCGGATTAGAATCTCCCTGGCGCGCGGGTGCTAACGAAAATACGGTGCTCCACTTATCACATGATGCCATGGTGGAA
>JABDFX010000045.1 GCA_013286315.1 Bacteroidota bacterium
CCGTGGATTGGAATGCGGAGTAAAAGCCGCGGGAGCATTTATTCATTTTAAGGACAAAACAGAACGTGGGACCATTACGGGGTTGGCAGTTGGTGGTTGGCGGTTGGCGGTTGATTCACTTATTCGCTTTTCAGGCTGATGACCGGATTCATCAGTGCGGCTTTTAATGACTGATAGCCAATCGTGACAAATGAAATGATCACAGATACCAGGCAGGCAATTATAAAAACCCACCATTCTATATTTACGTGATAGGCAAATCCATTCAGCCATTCATGCATGAGCCACCAGGCAATCGGAGATGCAATCAACGAAGCCAACAGAACAATTTTGATAAACCCGCCGGTTAACAGCAGTATAATTCTGGAAATATTCGCGCCCAATACTTTTCTGATTCCGATCTCACGGGCACGCTTAAGCGCCATGAAAAGCGACAGGCTGAAAAGCCCGGAGCAGGAAAGCAGAATGGCAACCACGGCAAAATATTCAATCATGCGGCTGAAATTCTCCTTGTCCTTATACTGGGCATCGATGTTTTTATCCAGAAAACTGTATTCAAAAACACGTTCCGGAAATATCTTATCCCAGGTCTTATTTATATAGGCAATGGTTTCGTTTACGTGATCTGCCTGGATGTTGATCGCAAATTCAGTGAACCGCGGCACATTTACATCCATTACCATCGGCTCCATCGGATTGTTCAGGGAATTAAAATCAAAATCTTTTACCACTCCAATGATCTGGCCTTTTTTCCCATCCGATATCTGACCGCGGATGAATGTTTTTCCGATGGCTGCCTCTGGTGTTTTCCATCCAAAAGACAGAACAGCCGATTCATTAATGATAAAAGCGTTCTGATTATCGGTGCCCCTTGCCTTTGAAAAATCCCTGCCCGCCACGATCTGCATCCCCAGGGTTTGAATAAAATTATAATCGACCGATATCCAGGGGGCAAAAATATTATCCTTGTCACTGGTTCCTTCCGGCACAATAATTCCCCTCAGAAATCCCTGTCCGGGCATTTCAGAAGAGGCGGTGACTGATTTGATTTTTGAGAATTTTGACAATTCATCCGCGAATGAATTCATCCGCTTACGCATGTGTGCATCGATAACCGAACCGTAACTAAACGCGCCTGTTCCGAATATGGGCACCACCAGCATTTGTTGTTTTTGAAAGCCGAGTGGTTTATTCCTTAAATACTGCATTTGCAGGAAAATGACAATGGCTCCGACGATCAGCATGATTGAAATCGTAAACTGACCCAACAACAAGCCCTGCCGCACCCAGTTCTTCGTCCTGACGTCACCGGATTTCCCTTTCAATGCCTGGGTTACTTTGAATCTGGTTATAAAAAGCGAAGGATATAATCCCACGAGTAATCCGACAATAAAAAAACCAATCACCAGGCTGGCCAACACAGGCAGGCTGATCCAAGAATCCCAACTGAATTCTTTATTGGTCAGCTGATTTAGAACCGGCAACGCGGATTCAGTCAATAAAATTGCCAGCAGAAAAGCGATCATGCTGGTCAGTAACCCATCGCAAAGGAACTGAAGAACCAGCTGCCATTTTCCCGCGCCCAATACTTTTCGAACACCAACTTCCTTTACCTTGCTCATGGAACGGGCGATCGAAAGATTGATGAAGTTGACATTCGCTATCAATAAAATCAGCAGAGCGATCCCGGCAAATATGTATATGTAGGAAATGTCGCTGCTGCTTGCATTGCCAATCACGGAGGAAGCAAATAAATGAATATCATTCAGCGGTTGCAATACGATACTGTTCATTTGATGATTCCGTTCTTTGCCATTTACCTGCAAATGCCTGTTCAGGGCATTTTGAACTGACGATGCCCGCTGGTCAGGGCTGATGAGTATCCAGGTATCGCATGGTGTGAAGGTCCAGTCGTTCTTTATAAAATCTGCAAAATTGGGTGCTTCCACCTGATACAATGTTTCAAACGAGATCAGGAAATCAAACCTGATATCGGAATTGGGAGGCATTTTTTTTACAACGCCCATGATCTTCAGGGGGGTCTTATTTTCAAATAATAAAGATCTCCCCAGGGTATTTTCAGTTCCGAAATATTTCCGCGACATTTCATCCGTGATCACAATCGAGTTTGGTTCTGTCAGTGACGTTTGTTTATTACCAGCTATAAAAGGAATAGAAAAAATATCGAATACATCAGCGTCGGTAAAAAAAGCACCCTGTTCCTGAAATCTTTTGACTGTTGCCGCATCTTTTTGTATCGACTGCATTTCCCCACTCCGCTGATACAATTTTGCTACTCTTTCTATACCCGGGATCCTTTGTTTGATTCCATTGGAAAAAGGAATCGGCGTGGAAGAGCCGGTACTGGTGCCCCGGCTGTCCTTCGAATTCCAGTTGATGCGATAAATATGTGCGAGTCTTGCGTTGAATTTATTAAAGGAGAGTTCGTCTTTTATATGGATCAGTATCAGCATACAGCAGGCCATGCCAACTGCCAGTCCGCTGATGCAGATGAGGGAGGAAGTTTTATCCTGTTTCAGGCTCCGGAAAGCCATTTTAAAATAATTCTTAAGCAAGTTCGATTGGTTTTAATAGGCAAAGGCTCAAGGCTAAGGCGAAGGCAGGGGGCATGAGGCAGGAGGCGGGATGCAAAATTCGTGCTTCCTGCTTCGCGCCTCCAGCCTCCAGCCTCCTGCCCCCTGCCTCATGAGCTTCATCCCGAATTTAAAATAAATCAAATAACCCAGTTAAGAATTTGGGTCGAACGGTGAAATGAAGTGTTGAACTAAACCATCAGTTTTGATGTCAGATAATTATAGCTGGTAGTAATACTTTCAATCGGATGCGTTGCACCATCCTGCTCTACAAAAAAGTATTGCATACCTGATTCCTTCGAGGCGGCAAAGATTCTTTTAAAATCAACGCCACCATTTCCGATTTCGGTGGGCAACTTCTGAGCCATCACAATATCCTTTACATGCCAGAGCGGATAACGGCCGGGATTCTTTTTAAACATTTCCACCGGATCCATACCGGCTGCCGATGCCCAGCCAAGGTCCAGTTCCATTTTCAAAATATCCGGGCTGATTTGTAATAACCGGTCGTAAGGAATATTTCCATCTACTTTTTCAAACTCATGCATATGATTGTGGTAACACAAAGTAACGCCGGCTTTCTTTGCGGCTTCTCCTGACCTGCTTAATATTTCAACCGCCTGATTGATTTCTTCGGTCGTACTCAGCGGAATAGTTGCACATACGAGATATTTCAGTCCCCCTTCTGCCACTTCATCAATGACCTGCTGATAATCATCTCTCAGATTTTTCATCGGAGGCATATTTCTCATTTGATGGAGCCGTGTTGTATCCATGCCGGCCGGCATTTTAAATCCGCCGGGAGGTATTTTAAAAGGTGTTCCGATTGTATGATGAGAAACCCAGGAGAGCCCCAGGTCCTTTGTTAATTTCGCAAATTCCTTAGATGTCATGCCGTAGTATCCGCCTTTCACACTGAATGCCGATTCAACATCCCTGTACCCGATGTCAGCTACTTTTTTCAGGGTGCCCGGTACATCATCGTCGATGGTGCCACCGAGGGTATAAAGCTGTAATCCGACCGGATGCAGCGCATATTTTTCCAGTAATGAAGCGTATCCCTGACGTGATAACAATAATCCGCCCATAGCCATGAGACTGGAGTTCCTGATAAAATTTCTTCTGTTATGCATGTTGATATTTTGAAACGATTATTAAATATGATGGCTGATCTTTTCCAACGGATTGAAAAAATCAGGGTTGTTTTTTACTAATGAATTTGATATTCGAAACGGACATTAATGGCTGATCACCTTTTACATTTTCATTTTTAAAAACGAAATACAGGTCGTGCAATCCGCTGACCGGTTTGATATCTGTTTTTATTCCCGGTATCGCGAACGGATTAGCAATTACGGTTGATCCCGCACGTGCGGGACGGTTGACGGTTGACGGTTGACGGTTGACGGTTGACGGTTTTGTCTTGGCACCACCGGAATTCTGCGCCGCATTGGCGGCACTCCCACCGAAATTTGGATTTTTAGATTCGATGGTTACCTGACCCAGCAATTCACCGTCGGGATTATCCAGCCTTACTTCTATAGTTCCTCCCTGGTATCCCATCATCTTTAATGCCATCGCACTGATCTCCAGTTGTGGTATACCTGTTAAGTCTATTTGCTTAAATCCGATATATCCGTTTGCCTTGGGAATAATGTTGAGTGAAACAGCAAACATGGTCTGAAGATTTACTTCCGCGCGGTACATGGTGTCCGCAGTACCCGGACTTAATTCAGAACTACGCAACGTTTTTACTTCTTCAGTTGTAATGGCCTCCGATCCTTTCGCACTTTTATCAGTATAAGCAGCCCGGACAATCAACTTACCTTTTCCATTGTCACCCGCAGGAATTTTTGGCGTATATGTTCCTTTCAATGGAAGCGTACTGATCGTTTTCTGTTCAGAACTGAGTATATAATTTACGATCGTTCTTGCGTCATTCAGTGAAATCGAAGGATGTGCCGGCATATTCACTGTTCCCCAGACACCCGATCCACCGGATCTTATTTTATTCGGAAGTGAATCCATTGCCCAGGCATATTTGGATTTATATTTTTCGGCAATCTCAACGAATTCCGGTCCGACAGATTTGGTATCCAAATGATGACAATTATTACAATCGACGTTGTTGATCATGGCCCTCGCTACGGCAAAACGGGTGGATGCATCTACACTTCGCTGCTCTTGTGTCAGTTCTGCCAAATCAAATCCTTCTGAAGTATAATCGATACTCACTGCCACCTGGCGGGGATCCACTTTTCCGTCTTCTTTATCCGATACTTTAATATCGTATGCAAATGGTTTACCCGGGAAAAAGAAGGTTTTATTTCCGGCGATATCCACATTCACGACAGGCGGATCGTTCCCTGCAATGATTTTTATTGCCTGACTGTTTTTCAATCCCGCCCGACTCGTTACTGTTAATTTTGCAGTATAAGATCCCGGCTGATCCAGGCTAATAGCCGGATCGGATTCAGTATACGTTTTGTTTGTTTTTCCACTGTCAGCCGAAATTGTCCATTCATATTTCAGTGAGTCGCCATCAAAATCTTTGCTGCCGGCAGAGGAAAGCTTCACGTTTAAAGGAACAGCGCCACCTTTTACATTGGCTGTTGCATGCACCATCGGCGTGCGGCCGCCGGGGTTGTATTCAATGCGTACGAGTTTCGAGTTATCACTTTTCCTGAACCAGTTGCTACCATATTCCAATACATACAAGTCGCCGTTCGGGCCAAACTTGATGTCAATGGGTTCTATTGGTTGGTAGGAAGGAAGAAAACGTTCCATAGATTTATAGTCCCCGTTTTCCTTCATACTGATGGCCATAATCCATCCGCGGGAGAGGTCTGCTGCGAGCCATTTTCCTTCATAGTAACCGGGAAACGGGCGTTTCGAATTTTTGAAATTGGACTGATGATAAATAGGTCCTCCGACTGCACATCGTGCCCCTGAACCTACCAGTGGAAATTTTTCTGAGTTCCGGTATGGATAAGAAATAAATGCAGGTTGTGCCGGCGGCAATTCGTTAATCCCGGTATTATTGACGGAATAATTGGTCGGCCTGGTCGGATCCTTACCAGGGGAAACCGAATCATTCAGATAATTATACATCGGATAGGCGACATTTTCGCCAATAAAATAGGGCCATCCAAAATAACCGGGTCCCCGGGCCTGATTAAATTCATCCATTCCCATCCGTGTCGTTCTGCTATCCTCGTTCGCGTCGGGACCCACTTCCCCCCAATACAACCAGCCTGTTTTTGTATCAATGGAAGGACGCCATGGGTTACGGTCGCCCATAATATAAATTTCAGGTCTTGTTTTTGGCGTTCCCTTTTTAAAAAGGTTTCCGTCAGGCACGGTATAGGTGCCATCTGCATTCGGATGAATCCTCAGAATTTTTCCCCGGAGGTCATTTGAATTCGCCGATCCGCGCTGATCGTCCCAGCTTTTACGATCGGGACGCTCATCGGTCTGCGATTTATCTGCTACATTTCCGGTATTGTTTCCGACAGCCAGGTATAGATTACCCGACTCATCCCAGGTCATACCACCGCCTGTGTGGCAACAGACTTCCCGCTGTGTGGGAATTTCCAGCATGATTTTTTCAGATCCGGCAATCAGTTTATCATCCTTTATCTCCCACCGCGAGAGCACGTGTTTTGAGATGGTAGGATGAGCATAATATAAATAGGCGAAATGGTTTTCTTCAAATTTCGGATCAACGGTAAACCCGATAAATCCTTCTTCGGCTTCTGTTACTTTTCCTTCCTTGCTGGTGTATTTTGTATT
This sequence comes from Bacteroidota bacterium, assembly GCA_013286315.1. Lineage (GTDB taxonomy): Bacteria > Bacteroidota > Bacteroidia > Chitinophagales > Chitinophagaceae > Puia. The sequence continues at coordinate 6,387 of JABDFX010000045.1, forward strand.
TACGGGTATGGTACCCACTACATTGACCGTTTTATCAATGGGATTAAAGACTTTTAATACGCCTTTCCGTTCATTGATATAAACCCTCCCATCCTTCAGCACTTCAAAATTCATGGGCTCATCCAGGTCGCCTTCAGCAGTTAATTTTACCGGCGTGAAACGATTATCATCCGGTTTTACAGTATCCGAATTTGTCACTGCGATCTCAGACGATTTCTGCCTGCAGGAAACAGTAAACTGACTGGTGGCTAATACAGCCAGACTGACGAAAAGAAAAATACGTAACCGGCGGCAGGAATTTGAATTCATGTGGTTATTTTAAAATGTGGAGGGAGGAATTATTTAAATGTAAACCCCCATTATTACCCACCCGTTAAAATGCGACCAAACCAAAGAACTCATATACAAAAAGCCTGCCTTAGGATATTCTGTCGCAGAGATATCCAAAACCATTCATCAGCTATGCGTTTTAACGGTTCAGATTCCTTTAACTTTTCAGTGGGTACAGGATCTGTAAATCATTTATAACTTCCTGTAACAGACGACCAGGCCATATGATTTCAGACAAAACAAAAACCCGCGACATCATCCTGTTATCCGTTCGTATCTGGCTTGGTTACCGGATGTTCATGGCAGGTTATTCTTCTGTAATAGATATTATTTTTCATCCCGGCGAGAGAGCTTTTTTTATCAAATGGTTTGGCGAAGAATTACACTTTCCCTGGCCCCTGGCTATGGCATTTTTGGCAAAGGGATCAGAAATGACCGGTGGAATTTTTGTGCTTATTGGACTTTTAACCAGACCCGCCGCCGCGCTCATTGCATTTACCATGCTGATAGCAACACTCACAGCTAATCTGGGAAAGGATTGGAATATTGATGGCGGATTTACTGTCTCTTACTTTCTATTTGCCCTGATAATATTAACGGAGGGTCCGGGGAAATTTAGCCTGGATAGATTGCTGTTCCGAAAAAAGTCATCCGGGAATTTCATTCTAAAAAGTTCTACTTAAATCATTGAATGGCCGATTACTCCTTCAGGATCATTTAAATGACTGTCAGCTATTTTGCCGGTTTAGTTTCCATCCTCTGGATATGCCAGCCGGTTGAGAATAACGGGTCGGAGAAATGAGTTTATTTCTCAAAAACCAGTGCATCCGGAGAAGCGCCCGCATTTTGAATGCCGGCTACCAATTCTGCGACCATGGGGTCGGGTCCGCAAACATAAAAATGTTTGCTGAAATCTGGCATCTGTTCTTTTATGAACTTTTCGTCGATTCTGCCATGTATGTACCGGGCAATCTTTTCTCTGGTCAGGACAAACACCACATTTTCTCCCAATATTTTCAATAACTCCTCTTTATAAATGATATCCTCCGCTGTTCTATTGGAAAAAAACAGCTTATTCCCTGAAGTTTTTTTCTCATCGAATAAGGTCCGGAGGATCGCAATAAAGGGTGTGATACCTGCCCCGCCTGCGATAAAATATCCGGGTTCCTTATATTCAATAGCACCCCATGAATCTCCGATGATCAGTTCATCGCCGATGGTCAGTTGATGCAGCTTATCTGTTACTCCATGATGATCAGGATATCTTTTGATTGTAAATTCAAGATAGGGTTCCCTGGTTAAACAGGTAAAAGTAAATGGCCTTATCTCTCGTTCCATTCCTGGTTTGTTTATTGATACGTCGGTTGCGTGACCAGGCTGGTACCGGTAACCTTCCGGTTTTTCCATCCGGAAACATTTTACGTTATGAGTCACCTGATGAATGTGAATTAATTTTACAATATATTTCATATCATTTCATTATTAAAAAGCCGGTCATGCGATGACCGGCCTGTATATGTATTGAACTTTTTACCTGTTGTCTTCATTATCCTCTTCGAGATCCTGGTGATCATCACCACCGACGCTGTAATAATTATTTTCCTCATCCTCCTCACCGATCGCTTCATCCGCATCATCGAGTTCAGAACCGGGTACGTCCAAATCTTCACCCTCTTTTTTAATCTTACCCTTTATTTTTTTACCGGTTAATTCCGCTCCGTCTTCGTCAAAGCCAACTTCTTTTTCTTTTTTATAAATGTCTTCATTGTCCGGATAAACAGGAAGTGGAAATTTTTTTTCTTCAGGAGAACTGCCCTTGTCTTTTTTTGAAACCTTTTTCATATAACTATATTTTTTGAGAAACCGGGATGATAAAAATACGAAAATCCAAACTTAACCCTGAGGACGTCACTTTCAGTTAAAATTTGCAACTCCATAATTACCAGGAGATAATAAAATGACCCCCTTTATTACATATTAAAAAGTGGATAACTATGTGCGAAAGCGGTGTAAAACAGAAGGCCCTATTTTTTGGAAACAGAAGGCTCTGATTCGTATCTTGGATTCATAATTGAGAAACGGAAATCTGTAAAAAGAAAGAAAGTTCTCAATTGGGAAGAGAAATCTGTAACAGGAGAGTACCGACTCAAAGGAAGCATCGGGTCAGTAAGTACAAGGCGAAAGCCGAAGACAGAAAACGACTTGGTGCTTTTCCTTTTTTAGTAAGTGCCGGCGCCCCGCTTCAATAAGTCTTCAGGTGCCTTTCATATAATACCACGAACTCTCTTTTAATAAATATTATCAGAGCGGCCTTTTAACAACTCATTGAGTCAGAGGCGTTTCATAGTTTTTCCGCTTAATCAGCCTTGTACTTAGAATGCGCACATTCCGCAGCGGGCGGTCCATATCGTCTCCTTTGCTGGTAGCTTCAGCGGCAATTTTATCAACGGTTTCCATTCCGTTGACCACTTCCCCAAAAATGGTATAATTCAGGTCGAGGAAAGGCGTTCCACCCAAAGATTTATATACTTCCCGCTGGTATTCGGGGATTTTTCTCTTTAACCTTTTGATTTCTATGGAATCCAGCTGGCTGTCAGTATATTTTTTGCCCTGAACGATATAAAATTGGCTGCCGCTGCTGGCTTTTTGGGGATTGACATCGTCACTCTCGCGTGCTGCTGCCAATACTCCCCGCCAATGAAATAAACTAACCCTGAATTCGGCCGGTATTGTATAGGGAGCGCTGGAATCCCCTAGTGGCTGACCCTGAGTCGCATTTTTACTTTTGGGATCCCCGCCCTGAATCATAAAATATTGAATCACCCGATGAAAAAGTAAACTGTCGAAGAATTTGCTTTTTACGAGCCGCAAAAAATTATCCCTGTGCAATGGTGTTGAATCGGACAACCTTAATATAATCGTTCCCTCTGTTGTTACCATTTCAATATCCCTTTTCCTGTCTTTTCTCTTCAGTTTTGTCTGGGATTGAGCCGTTGCCCCTATGGAAAAAAGGATCAGACCAATAAATAAAAACCATTTCAAATATTTTCCGACCTGCATAAATCTAAAATTCTCATTGGTTATTCATGCGAAATTAAGAATGGATCGGCACTAAAATCAAATGGTCGGGGAACGATATTTGAACACATCTATTAAAAAAACATGATACGCAAATTAAAATCCGGGGAATACAGGCTTTACTCCGGCAAAGCAGACCCGAAAACCAGGAAACGCAGAAACCTGGGAACCTTTAAAACCCGTCAGGCCGCGCAAAAACACGAGCGGGAAATACAATATTTTAAGCGGCACTCATAAAACTTAAACCGTAAGGCGTAATAGTCTTTGTAAACGGTTGTTCGGGGCAATGACTAAATTTGTTATTTTCCGTTGCCAATGAATCAGCCAAAAGACAGACTTGATATTATTAACGAGGTACTGGAAGAGTGTATCCTGGCTTATCCCCTGTCATCATTTATCATCAGTCTCTATAAGCAATATCAGCAAAGAGGATCCTTAAGCAAGAAACAATTACAAGGCTTGTATGGAAAAGCTTCAAAGATTGAACAATTGGCTCCGGGTAAACTTGCAACAATAGAGGCGATTATTAAAAGTATGCCCACCCGGTATAAGTCTGAACTTCCCGAGATCAAACCTTTATTTGAAAAAGACGAAGCGACGGGACTTCTGATATCTGAAATTCTGGCGAAATATCCACAGCATAAAAGAGTTTTGTTTCTTAAAACCAAATATGACAATAACGAGATGCTTACATCAGCTGACATGAATGATTTAAGGAGATTCAAATCCCACTTGACATAAGGATCGCTATCTGTGAGCGTAAAAATGGCCGGCTACTGCTTTTTATAACTATTCAACGCTGTTCTGACAGCGGGATGTCACAATGTAATCTATCCATCATTTCGCGAAAAAATGGTTTTCTGTTAATTGCGGAGGAAAATCAAGTGATTACTATTCAGATTGTGAAACAGCAATTGTTTTTATATTCACAAACTCCATAATACCATGCCGGTCCAACTCCCTTCCATAACCCGATTTTTTAATCCCTCCGAAGGGAAGTCGCGGATCCGATTTTACAAGTGCATTTATAAATACTCCGCCCGCTTCCAGTTGTTTTGCCAGATCGATTCCCTTCTGAATGTCCCTTGTCCAAATACTGGCCGCCAGGCCATATCTCGAATCGTTTGCCAAGCGAACAGCATCGGCTTCATCTTTTGCCAGGATTACGGCAGCCATCGGCCCAAAAGTTTCTTCATCAAATGCAGGCATATTTTTTTTTACGTCCAGTAAAAGCGCCGGTTTAAAATTGCAACCGTTCATTTCTCCACCATATTCAAGCTTCGCGCCCATTTTAACTGAATTCTTCAATTGCTGATCTAACGTATTGGCAAGATCCAGTCGGGCCATGGGGCCCATATGGATGCTTTTATCAAAAGGATCACCCTGCTGAAGATTTTTTAACCGAATCAGAAATTGTTGCAGGAAATCCTGTGCTGCATCTTTTAAAATGATAAACCGTTTTGCCGCAATGCAGGACTGTCCTGCGTTTTGCATGCGTGAATTCAGGGCCACAGAAACGGCCATTTGCATATCTGCATCCGGCAAAACGATCAGGGCATCCGACCCCCCGAGTTCCATGACTGATTTTTTTATATTGATTCCCGCCAGTGCGGCCACTGAACTACCTGCCCGTTCGCTGCCGGTAAGAGTCACCGCATGAACCGCGTCGGAGGAAAGAATTTTCGCCACAGCAGGCGTATCTATGATCAAAGACGTAAATACACCTATCGGGGCGCCTGCTTCCAGAAATATTTTTTCCAGTGCAAGTGCGCAGCCGCAGACATTAGGCGCATGCTTTAACAATGTTGTATTGCCGGCCATTATTGTCGGAACGGCATACCGGAATACCTGCCAGAAGGGAAAATTCCATGGCATAATACCCAGTATCACACCGATGGGTTGAAAACAAACAAAACTTTTTGAATAACCTGCTTCCAATAATTCATCTTTCAGTAATATTTCCGAATGGTCAGCAAAATATTCAGCGGTGCCCGCACACTTTTCTACTTCTGCCATTGCTTCGGAAGTAATTTTGCCCATTTCTTTTGTAGTCAGTGTAGCCAGCATCTCCTGGTCGCGGCGCAAAATGGAGGCGGCATTCTTAAGAACCCTGCCTCTTTCATAATAGCTAAATTTTTTCCAGGTCTGATATGCGGTGGAGGCATCGCTGATGGCCTGATCCAGCTGCCGGTCTTCCATTAGCGGATATTCGGCCAGCAATTCCTGTGTGTAAGGAAAAATGGATTTAAATACTTGAACTGACATGGACACTACTTTTTATGAAGTTACCCCTTTATTCAAGTATGGAAGAATGGAAGTATGGAAGTAATTGTTTGAAAGTTAGTTATAGTTGCACTTCCATACTTCCATTCTTCCATACTAGTGTTGCTGCATCATTTCCTTCACTACTTTGAAATTCATAATGTAGATGTCTTCAAAAGCATTACCGGGTGAATTCAGTTCATGCCTGATTTCGCAGGCTGATTTTGCTTTTTGGAAAGGGAATTTTATTGATTGTCTTTTGCTGGTGAAAAAAAAATACCGATGGTCGAAACTAACAAAGGGTGAATAATCCAGGGCAGTAGAATTAATACCAAGGTCAAAATGAACAGCCGGCTGCCAATTACCATCTTTGCGCAAAGCAAAATATAAGTCACCCCGTCCCAGGTCATCTTTCCTTTTATAAGACGAAAAAATAATAAATTTTTCATCCGGGTCAATAAAAGCATTAAAATCATCTCCCTTCGAATTCACTGTTTCGGGTAAAGGTTGCGGCAGGGAATATTTTCCATCCTTAAGCTCTGATATAAAAATATCATCACCAGCATCTTTATTATTTCTGGTAAAATACAGGTTCCCGGTTTTAGTCAGGGAGGGATAAAACTCATCCTTATCTGTGTTGACCGGAGCACCCGGGTTAATAGGGCCTTCCCAACGAGTTCCTTTTTTTTGCAGGTACCAGATGTCATAGTCTTTTGCACTATCTGAAGAATTTAAGGGACGGTTCGATGTAAAAAATAATTTACTGCCATCGGGTGAAAATGCCGGTTCGAGATCATTGAATCTTCCGGAAAACCATGCCGTATCAGGGTTTGTCCACCGGTTATTTATTTTCTGTGAATGAAGAATCACAGAATACAATCCAAAATACCATTGAATTGTGTAAAATAAATCATTCCCGTCAGGTGATATCGCGATATCACGATTTGCAAACCCATCAGAAACGATGCCGGGCGCAAAAACACCCGGCGTATCGGAAGCAATAAACTGAATTTGTTCCTGGGCAACAGAATTTTGGGACATAAAAATTAAAACGATCAGCGGCAATAGCTTCATAGTTATTAATTATTAGTTATTAGTTATTAACTGGAATTCATTTAAAATGCTAATAACCATTTGCGTTCAGCGTTAAGCGTTCATCGTTAAGCGTTAGGCTTAAGAGGAAGATAACTGTATAACCGCAAACTCACTGCTGGGCTGAGGGTGAAAAATGGGGGGATTCAGCCTTCCTGTTTTCCCGCCTTAAATCCACCTTATTCAATTCGCTGAAAATCTGTCCGTCTTCATAATCAACTGCAACAAAAACGGTCAGATGTTGGTTAGCCGGTCCCCTGAAGGAACCTTTCACCGGACTGCAATCTGCGAAATTCCTTCCGGTGGCCAGTTGAATATGCGTATTTGTAACCCATACATTATTGGTGGGATCAATCCCTGCCCATCCAGACCGCGGAATCCAGACTTCTACCCAGGCATGAGTAGCACCTTCTCCCCTTAATCCGCTTTTATTCGGACAGATATATCCACTGACGTAACGGCTCGGAATATTTAATGTACGTAATACCTGTAACATGACGTGCGCAAAGTCCTGACAAACACCGGCGTTCTTTTCGACAATTTCGTCAATCGTCGTTTCAACGGTCGTAATACCTTTTATATAATTAAAATGGGAGAAAATATATTCACAGCAATTTTTGACTGTTATGGCTACAGAATGATCCGAACTATAAATCATCTGTATGATTTCATTGATCCGGTCCTGGGAACGGATAAAATCAGGCCTTGAGAGTTCCACCAATTTTAAATTTCCATTTACCTCATTCCACATTTCATTAAAAACGCTGATGAAATTAATATTGAGATCTGAACTGCGTGTCGTTCGGACGGTCAGCCGGCTGTCAATAACCAGCTTCTGATGGGGAGGAAATAAGTTAAAGCTCGCGGTCTTATTATTCCAGTAATCATAAAAATACAGCAGTTCAGGATTTCCCGTAATCGTCAGTTCCTGTTGTAATATTTCCTGGTCGGAAGAAATGACGGGAAAGATTTTGATTTCATTCATACTCTCCTGGACCAGCCTGTCATACTCATAGGTAGTCATGTGCTGAATCTTGAAGGTGGGCATGAATAAGACTTAAGAATAAGAGAAAAAATGTTGTACCACTTTCTGATTAAATTCAACCAGGTCGGTTTTGAGTTCTTCAAAAAAAACAGGCACTTTGTCTTTCGTCAGCGAGTCCAGTTCCATAAACCGCACTTTACTGAAAAGTCGACCGAAGATCCGTAGTAAGGCTGACCTTTCTTCGTTCGCATTGTGTCCGATCACTTTGTTCAGGTTGTGTTCAATTCTTTGTAATGAATAAATTACAGAGCGGGTGAAATTCTCATTTAACAATACCTGGTGTAATACATTATAATTATGATTCCCGCTCCTGTACGTTTTCACGTGTAATTCATAACCCGACAAACTGAATAACAAATATTTCCATTGCAGTAAATCATTGGTATCTGCTTCCTTAAAATTAATCAGCTCCAGCTGTTTCTCTGCAAAAGCAATTGTTTGAAAGCATCGTTCGGTATATTTTCCAAGATTCATAAACCACCATCCGATACCGCGTGGCATCGTGATGTCTGTGATGCCCGCGTACATTACAGTATGTTTGATCAGCGGTTCCATCACTTCCAGTCCCAGAAAAGAATCAATTTTTCGCTGGAGAACAGGCTGATTTACTAGATGATACATTTGGTTTACTTCCTCCCACACTTCTTTTGTAATATGATCCTGAACACCACGCGCATTTTCCCTGGCCTTATTCACCAGGGTCCTCAGGCAATTCGTATTTGAGGTATCGATGAGTAATAGCTTAATACAGGCTTCGGTATTATTTTCAATAGATGTCAGGTATTCTTCATCCGTTTCAGTAAAAATTTCCATGACCGCCTTCCAGGTCATCGTACCCTTTACATCCTTATCGAGTGAAAAAATATAGTGAGTTGCAGTGAGTCTCAACATACCGTCAGCCCTTTCCATGTAACGATTCAGCCAAAAAAGCGAGTCTGCAATTCTGCTTAACATGTATAATCCTTTTTAGACATACTGACGTTTAATCAATGATCCAGGTGTCTTTACTGCCTCCACCCTGGGAAGAGTTCACAATGAGCGACCCCTTTTTTAACGCGACACGGGTTAATCCCCCGGGGACAATCTGTACACCGGAAGGTCCGCATAACGCATAGGGACGGAGATCCACATGTCTCCCTTCAAATTTTCCATCGATGAAACAGGGGGCCGTAGACAAATTGATGATTGGCTGGGCGATAAAGCTGCGGGGATCTTCTTCAATTTCCTTTTTCGCTTTTGCCCAATCTTCATCCGTTACTTTATTTCCCATGACCATTCCATATCCGCCGGATTGATTGGTGCGTTTGATCACCATCCTCGTCAGATTATCAAATACAAATTGCCGTGTATCCGGATTACTCATTTCATATGTCTCAACGTTGGGCAATAAAGGTTCTTCGTTCAGATAATATTTTATCATAGCGGGCACAAATGCGTAAATGGCTTTATCATCAGCGACTCCGTTGCCAACGGCATTTACGATGGCAACGGATCCTTTGCGGTATGCGGACATCAGTCCCGGCACACCCAGCGCACTGTCTGGTCTAAATATCAGCGGATCCAGGTAATCATCATCCACCCTGCGATAAATCACATGTACCTGTTCCAGACCCTGGGTGGTTTTCATATACACTTTATGATTGTCTACAACCATATCCCTTCCTTCAACCAGTGCAATACCCATTTGCCGGGCCAGAAAAGCATGTTCATAATAAGCAGAATTATAAATTCCGGGCGTCAGCAGCACAACATTTGGATTGGAGATCTGGGCCGGGGACAATGAAAGTAAGATCTCATGCAATAACAAAGGATAATTGCTAACGCGCCGGATCCTGGAGCTGGCTACCAGTTCAGGAAAAAGGCGTTTGGTAATTTCTCTGTTCTCCAGCATGTAGGACACACCGGATGGTGTACGAAGATTATCTTCCAGCACATAAAAAACACCATTGTCACCACGGATTAAATCGATTCCGGAAATGTGAATAAAAATATCATGAGGCACCTGAATGCCCGCCACTTCCCGCATATAATGCGGGCAGGATGTTATTAATTCGACCGGAATTATTTTATCATGCAGAATATTCTGTTCTGAATAAATGTCTTTTAAGAAAAGATTCAGCGCGCGAAGTCGTTGCTTTAACCCATCTTCGATTTTTTTCCATTCATCCCCTTTCAGAATGCGCGGAATAATATCAAATGGGAAAATTCTTTCAATTCCGGCATTATCGTTATAAACCGTAAATGTAATACCCTGGTTCATGAATAAATCGTTGGCCAGCTTTTCTTTCAACTGGAGGCTGTTCACATCCAGCTGCTTCAGCGCATTCACCACGTGAATATAAGGTTCGCGAAAATCGGGACCGTTTCCCATCTCGTCCCAAAAACCCGGAGATCCTTTATATAAATCAATTAAAGCCTCGGGACCCATATAGATAGTTTGGCTTGTAAAAATAGAAAAAGCAGCCGGAACAGCTGCAGATCGTTATCGAATGAAGTTATATAAAAATCGTTCAATCAGCAAAAAAAGCCCCATTCAGCTTAAAGCTGAAGGCGTAAAGCCATCTGAATTTGGTAAAGATTTAAAGACACAAACGCGGGATTGTCTGAAAATCCTATATTAGTTATATAATTCCCGGGAATGAAGTTTTATTTGCCAACTCTGTTCATTTGTTTTTTTATTTTTTCATCCTGCCATCAACATCCGGCAGCGGACAGGATTTATTTTGATTCAAAAATATGGACGGGTGATTCGACGAACCCGGAGGCAGGCGCCATTGCCATCAAGGATTCATTGATATTATATGTTGGAAACGATTACCAGGAATATGCAGACGGCCGTACAACCCTTGTAGATCTTCACGGCAAAATGCTGGTACCGGGATTTATTGATAACCATGTGCATTTTCTGGACGGTGGTTATTATCTGGCAAATATTGATCTCAGGGAAGTAAAATCAAAAGCGGAATTCGTTTCTGTTTTTCGTCATTATACAGATTCAGCAAAAGGCAATAGCTGGATTCGCGGCGGAAACTGGGATCATGAAGCCTGGGGTGGTGAACTTCCCCGTGCAACATGGATAGACAGCATCAGTGGTGAACACCCTGTTTTTATCAGCCGGTACGACGGACATATGGGACTCGCCAATTCGATCGCCTTAAAAATGGCTGGAATTACCAAAAACACAAGTAATCCGCCAGGCGGAGAAATTGTGAAAGATCCGAAAACCGGAGAACCCACGGGAATTCTTCGTGATGAGGCCACCAACCTGGTATATAAAATTGTGACAAATCAGACAGAGAAAGAATTAGACGAAAGCCTTAACCGTGCTGCATCGCATGCTTTGTCACATGGATTTACGCAGGTGCATGATATGGGAACTTACGGTGGATGGATTGATATGGCGACCTACCGGCGGGCAGAAGTGTCGGGTAAATTGCCCATCCGTATTTATTCTTTTGTTGCCATCAGCACCTGGGCAAAGCTGGACTCTTTTATAAAAATAAATGGTCGGGGTAATGACTTATTACGTTGGGGCGGCCTTAAAGGATTTGTGGACGGTTCTCTTGGCTCTACGACTGCCTGGTTCTATAAACCCTATCTCGATGCACCCGGGTCAACGGGTCTTCAGGTTACAGATACCATTTTATTGAGAAAATGGGTATTGGCAGCAGACTCCGCCGGTTTACAAGTTGCCTGTCATGCTATCGGGGACCGAGCCAATGACTGGATTCTGAATGTGTATGAAGAAGCAGAAAAACTTCGTCCCGATATCGATCATCGCTTCCGTGTGGAACATGCGCAACATCTCACGCAGGATGCGATAGAACGGTTTGCCAGGCTAAAGGTTGTTCCTTCCATGCAACCATTTCATGCCATTGATGACGGAAAATGGGCGGCAAAAAGACTGGACTCCGCGAGACTAAAGAGAACTTATGTTTTTAAATCCCTGTTGGAATCGAATGCAAACGTGACTTTTGGGTCGGACTGGCCGGTGGCTCCGCTTGATCCGATTGCCGGCATTTATGCTGCAGTTACCAGGCGAACCCTTGATGACAAAAATCCGGGTGGCTGGTTTCCTGAACAAAAAATTACCGTGGAACAGGCACTTCGTTGTTATACCATAAACAATGCCTGGGCCGGATTCCAGGAGAAGAGGACAGGAAAATTGAAGACCGGTATGCTGGCCGATTTCACTATTTTGTCTGACGACCTGTTTAGTATCGCACCGGAAAATATTCGCAATACAAAAGTTCTTCTCACGGTTGTTAATGGCCGCGAATCGTATTCAGTGCATTAAAGGCCTAAAGTCCAAAGCCTAAAACCTTTTTTGAGTTTATTAATTAATAATGTCGTTTGTTAGGTTCAAAAATATATTTTGTAAGACTTACGATTGATGTATTATGTAGAATCAGTTTTGGGCTTTAGGCTTTGAGCTTTGGGCTTAAAAGAATCCGGCTTTTTCCGTTACTCCCGGCCAATCATCCGTTCTGAATGGTGGTGCCGGAAATCCTTCCACGTTGTAAAGATTCATTTCAAGAGGTGCATTACTCCATCCATATCTTACAGCGACCGGATCGGTAACGGAATCAGCGTTTACTTCCACCTGGTTATCACGAATCACTGCCCTTGCAAAATAAAATCTTCGATCCGCGCCGGCTATTTCAAATCCTTCCAGCGTCCCAAATTTATTTTTTGATATAAGACCTTTCCCAATTGATGTAAAAGATAAAATGGCTTTTCCATTCGAAAAAGTGACTGACTTATAAACAGGACCGTTGCAGGTTTGCGGCAAACCATACACATCATTTAAAGCAATGGATGCGAGCCTGTGGCCCACAACCTGTTTGTTTTTTGGATGAACATCCTTGGCTTCCCCTATATCGGTGGTAACAGCCATGCCGGTCTTTGGAAGATCCAGCGCCTTAGACTGGGATTCCCTTAACTCGGCCCATTTATTTCCGGCATTACTGGATTCATCCGATCCAAAACTGGCCAGTTGTACAAAGAGAAATGGAAATTCATCATTCCATTCCTTTCTCCAGCTTCTGATCATCAGCGGGAATGTTTTTCCATATTCAAAAGCGTGGTCAACATTCGATTCGCCCTGGTACCACAAAACACCCCGGATTGTCAATGGAATGATGGGATGAATCATCGCATTGTAAATAATCGTTCCTTCATTATTCATCCAATGCATAAAGTGATGCGGCCTGTCAAGCAGCGGCAGTACTTTCCATTTTTCATCCGACAGGGAAATTCTCTCGCCGTCAAAATCCACATACAACAGGTCAGAAGCACCATGAATTCCTATTGTCATATGATCCGGAACCGGCTGACCATCTATTTTAACCAGTATGATATTTTTACCCTGCTTCCACGTACCGGCAGGCAGCGGAATCAAAATATTATTACCATCCGGGATCGGCAATTGTTTTCCATTCAGAAAAATACTAAAGCGAATATCGCCTGTCCCCATACTTAATTCAGAAGGAAGAAGTGACTGTATGGAATCTACCATCACTGCTTTCATCATATATGCTTCCCCCCGATAAGCCGGTAAACCATTCCAGTCAAGGTCTCCGGGAGCAGAAGTTGTCATCCATCCGGAAAATGAATAATCCGGTCTTCGAAAATCCTCTTCATTCATATCAGGCTTCACACCATTATTATTCTTAATTAGTGTCGTGGTCAATTGTTTTTCAATCCTGGCATTTGTCTGATCCCAGTTATCAGACATTTGACGGGCATAATCCTTTAATTCTTCAGAACCCAGCATATCATTTTTGCTGATCCAGCTTTCAACATTTGATCCGCCCCAGTTATCATAGATCAAACCGATTGGAACATGGAGCTTTTCATAAATATCTCTGGCGAAAAAAAATCCGACCGCTGTAAAATCCCCGGTCGTTTCCGGAGTTGATAAGATCCATTTCGCAGAATCTATAAATTCTTCCGGTTTAAAACTTAATACATCCGGTATGTTTAGCTGTCTTATCAAAGGATTATTTGCCCGATGTATTTCATATTTCGCATTAACAGCCTGCCTTACCCTGAATTCCATATTTGACTGACCCGAACAAAGCCATACCTCTCCTATTAAAACATCCTTATAAATTTTGGTTTCTTTTTTTGTTTTTACGGTCAGAATATACGGTCCGCCTGTCTGAAATGCCGGAAGTGTGATTAGCCATCTGCCATTTTTATCGGCGATGGCAGATCCTTTTTTTTCTCCTATTGATACCATGACGTCATCACCGGCCTTTGCAGCACCCCAGATTTTTACTGGTTTATCTCTTTGCAAAACCATATGATCATTAAAAATTGCGGAAAGATGCAATTGACAAAATGAAGTAGAATACAGAAGGACGAATATCGCAACTAAAGGAGTTTTCATTTGGCGCTTTTAAAAATTAAATATTTTAGAAATCAATTGAGCGTATAGTTTTTTGTTGCATCATCTAATATCAAAACCCATTCCTGTCCGTATCCGGTCCACGCCCCATGATTTTGTCACTTTGTCGCCCCAGGTTGGTAACAAACCAATAACAAGTCTTTCCCAGCCCGTATCACCCAACCAAAAAAAGCCTTTCCGTCCCGGAGCAGGGAATGCCCGTTGGGACTGGGTTATAACCGGGCTTGGTAGATAGAAAAAACAGGCAATAAAGAATAACAAACGTCCCTTCATCGAATAGTAAGTTATCAAAAAAAATCAGAATCATTTTTTGGCTATATTCATTCTCTAAATTCCCACATGAGTAATCATCATCATCACACGCCTCCGTTAGATACACCGCTCGGTCCGACGGGTGGGCAGCGCCTGTATTCCCTGGATGCGCTCCGGGGATTTGATATGTTCTGGATCATGGGTGCCGAAGAAATTTTCAATACATTGGCCAAGGCAACAGACTGGCCGGCATTGAACTGGATTTCTAACCAGCTTACACATCCGGCATGGAACGGATTTCATTTGTACGATTTGATTTTCCCGTTGTTTTTATTTATGGCAGGCGTTGCGACGCCTTTTTCAGTCGGAAGAGAACTTGAAAAAGGGAATGATAAAAAAAAGGTTTTATTCCGGGTGATCAGGCGGGGACTTATCCTCGTGATCCTGGGTATTATTTATAACAACGGGCTTCATTTAAGACCATTTTCAGATATACGTTTTGCCAGCGTACTCGGCAGAATCGGTATCGCGTATATGTTTGCCAATATCATATTTATCTATTCAAAGAGAAATACACAGATCATCTGGTTCTGGGCGCTGATCATTGGCTATTGGCTGTTATTAAAATTCACGTCTGCGCCGGGTTTCCCGATGGGTGACCTTACCATGGAGGGCAATTTCGCCTCATATATAGATAGAAGCATTCTGCCGGGCAAACTTTACCTCGGCATACATGATCCGGAAGGTCTAATGTCGGACATACCTGCCATCAGCACCGGATTGCTGGGTATACTGACCGGTACTTTTATCAAAACGAGTACAAAGGATGGAACGAGAAAGGCCGGCTGGATGGCCGTGACGGGAATCGGTTTCATTGTCCTTGCATTGATATGGAACTTCGATTTCCCGATCAATAAAAATCTGTGGACCAGCTCCTTTGTTTGCCTGGTGGGCGGATTGAGTCTTTTATATTTATCACTTTTCTATTATGTAATTGATGTGCTGGGATATAAAAAATGGGCCTTCTTTTTTAAAGTCATCGGTATGAACTCCATCCTCATTTACATATCGGGCCGTTTTATAAACTGGGAATACGCGAATAACGGATTTTTTCAATGGCTCGGCGAACTCAGTCCCGCCATCTGGGCTCCCGTTGTGATGTCTGTTTGTTATATGGCCGTCAAATGGGCATTTATGTATTTCCTGTATCATAAAAAAGTATTTCTGAGGGTTTGATATTGTATACTCCACTATTCTATTTATGAAAAAAATTGGACCCTTATTATTTTTCTGTATTATTTTTCAAAGCGGGATTGCCCAGTCGCCTCCCAATGATGTGCCCGCATTTATACGGGACAGTCTGGACAGTTATATCAAAAAAGGCATTCAGGATTGGACCGTGCCCGGTCTCTCGATCGTTATCGTAAAAGATAATAAGGTTGTTTGGATGAAAGGCTATGGAGTCAGGGATATTGACAGCAAAAAACCTGTGGATGAGAACACCCTGTTCATGATCGCGAGCAATACAAAATTATTTACAGGCAGTTCACTCGCCATGCTGGAAACAGCGGGTAAAATTTCACTCGACGATCCCATTACAAAATATTTTCCTGCCTATCGCCTGTACGATTCTTCTTCGACAAAGTTGGTCAGCATTCGGGACATGCTTTCACATCATATCGGCACCAGGACTTACGAAGGCGATTTTACTTTCTGGAATACCTCATTGAGCAGGGAAGAAATTATGAGAAGAATGCGGTATCTGAAACCGCCTTTTCATTTCCGACAGGAATTCGGTTACTGTAATAGTTGTTTTCTTGTCGCGGGGCAGGTGATACCTGTAGTGACCGGCGAATCCTGGGAACATTTTGTGCAAAATCATTTCCTGAGTCCATTGGGCATGGATCATACGCTTGTTCTTTCTACGGGTGTGGCTGACCAACCGAATGTAGCGACCCCTTATTCGACGGCTTATACGAATCAGATCAGCAAAGTGCCCTACGATAACTGGAATAATCTTGCTCCGGCTGCCAGTATTGTAAGCAATGTGAATGACTTATCCCATTGGCTGTTTATGCAACTGGACTCAGGTCGTTATCAGGAAAAACAAATCATTCCCTGGCCGGCACTTGAAAAAACAAGAATTGCCAATACCTGGATCCGCAGTATTATGTCTGACAAGTATCCAACACATTTTACAGGATACGGACTTGGTTTAAATATGCAGGATTATGCGGGCAGGCAGGTATACTGGCATACGGGAGGCGCGGGAGGCATGGTGAGTAATGTTTGTTTTGTTCCGGAAGAAAAACTAGGCATAGCCATCCTTACGAACAATGATAATCAGGGATTTTTTGAAGACCTGCGCCATCAAATCCTGGATGCCTATCTTGGAGTAGCTTATGTAAACAGAAGTCAACAGGATCTGCCAAAATTCCTGAAAGAAGCAACTAATTCTTTTCAACAAAGGGCCGGATGGGATGCACGAGTGGCAATGCACAATAAAACTCAGCTTTCACTGGGTTCTTATACCGGTGATTACAAAAATTTATTGTATGGGAAAATCCATATCAGTAAGGAAAAAGATCATCTGCTCATCCAATTTGACACAAAACCCGATTTGAATGCAACACTTGAATATATGGACGAAGGCGAATGGCTTTTGAAATATAATAATATTGTTTACGGCAGGTTCGCGGTAAATTTTGATTTGGTGGACGGAAAAGTAAAATCGCTGACGACCAAACAAAATCCTTATGTTGAGATTGATCCGTATGTGTTCAGCAAGATTGAATAAATTGAAAATTCAGATATGCGT
>JABDFX010000046.1 GCA_013286315.1 Bacteroidota bacterium
GTATTGACGCACCGAGGCCGGCCGGATTGGATTCCTTTATTCATTTTATCGATCAGGAACTGGCGCCACGCAAAGTGAATACCCTGATTGTGCAGATCGAATATCATTACCAGTTCAAATCTCATCCGGAATTAACGGACAGTTTTGCATTGTCAAAATCAGAAGTTAAAAAAATTGTTTCAGTTTGTAAGAAAAATAATATCAGGGTCATTCCGGAGATTAATCTTTTGGGCCATCAATCGTGGGCAAATCATACCGGCAAATTATTACGCGTCTATCCGCAGTTTAATGAAACGCCCGATATCAAAATGCCGGAGAAATATATGTGGCCGAATCCGGATAACCTGTATTGCCTGAGCTATTGTCCTTTGCATCCGGATTTGCATCCGGTACTCTTCGCGGTGATAGATGAACTCTGTGATGTTTTTGAGAGCGACGCTTTTCATGCGGGTATGGATGAAGTATTTTTTATCGGGGATGATAAATGTCCGCGCTGCGGTGGCAGGGATAAGGCACAATTATTTGCCGTTGAAGTGCAGACCATTCACGATCATCTTCTTCTGAAGGGCAGGGAAATGTGGATCTGGGGCGACCGTCTGCTGGATGGTAAGACGACCGGGTTGGGAGAATGGGAGGCCAGTTTTAATAATACATATCATGCCATTGATCTGATTCCGAAAGATGTGCTGATATGCGACTGGCACTATGAACGGGCAGACAAAACCGCGGTATATTTTTCCACGAAAGGATTCAGGGTACTCACTTGTCCCTGGAGACAACCATCAACAGCCATCAAACAGATCAATGATATGCTGGCCTTCAGACGTGAATCGACACCCGAAATGAATGCACGATTTCTTGGTATCATGGAAACTACGTGGATGCGCAGCGTTTTTTTTCTGAACGGTTATTATACGAGTCAGTCATCTGCTGATCTTAATGAAAACACACCCTGGAATTGTTTCAGGCTGATGTATGAAACGATTGACAAATTACAATGAGTTTTCTTATGGCTTTACAAATTGAAGAAAATGATTACGGGTAACTTGTTCTGCGCGCCGGATTCAGGGTTCAATATCAAGTTCGAATGCCTGATCTACTCTGGCGTTTATTTCCCTCGGTTTTATTTCTTTAAAACCATATTGTTTGTACAGGAATATGGCAGTCGTTAAAACGGATATGGTTTCCAGAATTATCTTTTTATAATGTTTCTCTCTGGCTGTATGAATAGCAGCATCCAGGATAAATTTTCCCAATCCCTTCCCTCTTGTTTCTTTTAACAAGTACATTTTCCTCAGTTCACAAATACTGTTATTTATGGGAAATAAACCGAAACAACCTACAATAAAGTTTGTTTCCATATGCACGACAACACCAAAAAAGCCATTGTTCGATAGATAGGTGCTTTCGATATCATTCAGATCTTGATCCTTTCCGTTCGAATCAGGATACAAACCGAATTCTCTCAGGGACGAAAAAACTACGTCCTTTATAGAGGGAACGTCTTGATTCGTTGCTGCCCGTATCTGGAATCCTTTTAAGATCATTCAAATAAATTACTGTTGGAGATAAAGTCTTATTTCCCCGGATACCAGTTTCTCAGTCTGACGTCTATGTTCTTGTCACCCTTTTCCACCAGTTTTTTAAATTCCTTGATATCGCTCAATCCGTCTTTACCCCTGTAATGATATGGATAAACAATTCTGGGTTTAAATGCCAGCACCGCATCTGCTGCTTCCTTTACATCCATCGTATAAGGCAGGTTCATACATATGAAAGCAACGTCAATATTTTGTAAGGATCGCATTTCGGGAATACCCTGCGTATCACCGGAGAGATAAATCAACTTGCCGCCGATTCCAAGTACATAACCATTGCCTCTCCCTTTTGTATGCATGGCTGTTGGGCTTTCCGGCAGATTATACATTGGAATTGCCCGGATCATAATAAAAGACTGTGTTGTTGCATCCCCATTTTTCAACACGAGCATACGGACTTTGTCGGCAGCGGGTAATTTATCAGCCACTGCCTGCGGAATGATCAGCAGGGTACCCGTTTTTTGAACAGCTTCAATCGTTTTGATATCAAAGTGGTCGCCATGGATATCTGTAATCAATATAATGTCTGGCGGTTTCTGACCCTTAAAATTATCTGCGCCGGAAGGATCCGCGTAAATAGTCAGGCCATGTACCGTGAGGATCAGGCTGGCATGCTGAACCGGTTGAATAGTTAGCGGACCCAGTTTGGTATACACGATATCTGGAGCGCTGAGTTGGGCAACAGCAGAAAATAAAGAGAAAGTAAAAATCAGCGAGGTCAGGAAGGATTTCATAACTGATGAATTAGATTGTAAATATAATACAAACAGTTGCCCCTTTCAGGGCAACTGTGTTTGAAGGGACGCTGGTCGATCTTTCAGTTTAATGCATCCAACCATACCCTTTAAGAAACGATATCAGGCGTGGATCATTCACCGACATGGCAGGGATCCAGTCATCAGAAATCCGTTCACGGTTCCAATAAAGTCCGTCCGGATTGCCGGGCTTTGCAAATGAATAACGGTATAAAACTGCCCGGATAAAACGTGGTGGTTTTTCCGGAAAAGGATTGGCGGCGAAGAGGCCGACAGTGCCGGGATCGTTGTGAAGGAGTTTCGAG
This sequence comes from Bacteroidota bacterium, assembly GCA_013286315.1. Lineage (GTDB taxonomy): Bacteria > Bacteroidota > Bacteroidia > Chitinophagales > Chitinophagaceae > Puia. The sequence goes on from JABDFX010000046.1 coordinate 2,659, forward strand.
ACCAGGTTCAGCGTCCACGGATATTCATCAGCAGTGGACATGGATGCGAACCAGATTTGCCAGTCAAGACGCAACTGGTAAGGAGCGATCTGTGGCGGATGTTTATACAGATCTACAGGCAGGCCCTTATAAGGATAGGCCTTCCAATCTGCTTTTTCATCGGGCACTTCATCATCTGTTCCTTCGAAAATCACATTCAGCCGTTCGCGTCCCACCGATCCGAATGCGCCATAGGTATTCACGAGATCCAGGGGATCGAATGAAGTGTTCATAATCTGCCGGGGAGACAAAATATTGAACAGGGGTTGAATGCTAAGAATTGCGATGATAACCGTAATGACCCATGAAGTGATCAGCATGGGCCTTGATGGTTCCTCGTTGCGTATAGCGTCTGTTGCACGTCGGACAAGTGGACGCGGAAGAATTTTTGACCAGAAGCCATCATCAATGCAGGCCAGAGCGGGAACGATGGTTAACCAGTTCAAAAAAGACAAATTGCCACTTGCAATCAGGATGATTTGTAAAAGCAGGATTACTACTCCTGCGATAAGACGTGCCAGCCGTGGCCAGAATATAAACCAGGGTGCAACGAGTTCAGCCAGAAAATTATACCAGACACCGGCTTTTAAAATGGCACGTGGCAGAAAATGAAACCATCGGCTCAGTGGCCCGGCCAGCGGCTGGGTTTCAAAATGATAATAGAGCGCAGTACCATTCCGCCATACGTCGTCACCACGTATCTTGATGAGTCCGGCGCCCAGCATGATTCGGAAAGTCAGCCACCGGAACAATCCGATGATAAAAATCGGCGGACCCCGTTTTGGAAACGGACGCATGTCGAGCAGGGGGCAGAGGAAGATCGCAAGAAATCCGGTTTCGAGGAGCTGGATTTCCCAACCGTATCCATACCAATCCTGTCCGACATGCACAAAGGACATATAGAGTAACCAGAGCACAGCGAGTATTATCGCATTTGAATAACCGGCAAGCACAATGCAGGAGAGTACAAAGCCGATCCAGGCAGCGGTCAGGAGAAATGAATCGGAATGACCGAACCAAAAAAGCGATGGCAAACGCCGGAAGCCGGCGCCGCCGGAGCCGAGCGTATCAGCCACGCTATCCAGGAACATACCAACAGGCAGTAACCCATTCGCACCGATCAGCGGTACGATCTGATGGATCGCCACCAGGAAGGCGACGGCATATATTAATCCCAATAAACGAAGAATGAGAAAGCGGGTAAGCCAGTAAGTTGGACGGGCACCCGGTGCCTGGTTAACCATACGCGATAAACTGTCCATCTTGTTTTCGTTCAGGAATTCTTCACAAAGCTACCGCTTATCATAATTGGCTTTTAGTTGGAGGAATATTTATAGAACTTAATACAGATCTTTTAACTGCCTTATATCGCGCAATTTCCGGCAAATTTTATCCACTCGGATTCACATGGAGAATAAATTATTAAATAATAATAAAATGATTTATCCATGTTCCGCAATTACTTACTAATCGCCCTTCGCAATTTCAAACGCCAGAAACTTTTTTCGCTACTGAATATTTTCGGGCTGTCACTTGGCCTCGCCAGTGCCATTCTCATTTTCCTGTATGTAAGCGATGAACTGCGTTACGATACCATGCAACCGTATTTTAAAGATACTTACCGCATCGGATGTACTTTTATAAATCCCGGCGGTCAGCGTTTTGATAATACGGTCTCGCCAGGCTTTTTCATGCGGTACCTGAAAGACAATCGCAGTGAAATTTTATATAGCACCCGGATAGACAATATTGGGTACCCCACTTCGCTCAACTATAAGCCAACCAACAAGATTGTGCTGACAGAAAAAATTGTCTGGGCCGAACCTGGTTTTAATAAGATTCTCTACTTCGATATGCTGAAAGGAAACCGCGAACAGATGTTCGGTAATTACAATAGTATGGTGATAAGCGAAACTGGCGCAAGAAATTTATTCGGCAAAGAAGATCCGATGGGGAAAGTGATTTCCCTGAAACATGTATTTGCCACGCAGGGTAAGGAAGTGAACGTGATGGTGACCGGTATTTACCACGATTATCCTGCCAATTCACATTTTAAACCCGATTATATTATTAACATGAACGCCCTGCATACTGTGTATGGTGACCATTTTAATGAATACCTGGAGGGAGATCATTTCAGTCAGTACGAAGAGTTTTTTGAAAATTATATTGTGCTGAAGCCGGGGGCCGATATCAAACCGGTCCATGCTGTTTTAAATACACTTGCAGCGCAAATGCTGAAATCCAGCGCTGGAAATGTGCCACCCGGATCAAAATTTCTAGGCTTCACGATCAAACTGGCTGATATACATTTTGATTCAAAAAGTTTATGGGAGGATAATTCAAATACGCACGGGGACAGGGTTTATCTCACCATTTTTAGCGTGATCGCCATCATGATCATGGTGATCGCCTGTATTAATTATACCAACCTGGCCACTGCGCGTTCTGTAAAAAGAGCGAAGGAAGTGGGCCTTCGTAAATCTTTTGGAAGCATGCGCTTTGAAATAGCCACCCAGTTTTTTCTTGAATCTTTCTTAATGACGATCTGTGCCTTGCTGATGTCGGTGCTCCTGGTATTTGTCTTTCTGCATCCGTTTAACCAGGTGGCCCATAAGTCCTTCACTATGGAATCATTGTTGGATCCCTACATGTTAATAGTGATCGGGATCATAGTGCTCTTTATGACTTTCATAGCAGGTTTTTATCCCGCCCTGTATCTGTCGGCTTTTCAACCGGTCAAAGTGTTGAAGGGACAGATCATCAAAGGAAAGGGCGCTGAATTTTTACGCAAAACACTGGTCACCATTCAATATACGGTTTCATTGGGTTTGATCATTTACACAATGATCGTGATACAACAGATGGATGAGTTGAAAACGACTAAACTAAATGAACAGGGCAGCCAGCTGATGGCGATACGTTTTGGCGGGATTGCCCAACAGGAACGATTTGAAACATTTAAGCGTTCAGTGCTGGAGGATCCACAGATTGAACATGTGACCATGGCCAATCATTTACCAAGACTGGATTATTTCGGATTTATTGGCCGTACGTTTAAGTTTCCTGCGCTGGCTGATAAGGACATGCAATGGAACCAACTGAGCGTGGAATATGATTTTCCAAAAACCTTTAACCTGGAATTTATTACCGGTCGTGATTTTCAATTGGGCAATTTGAATGACAGTAATTCTCTTATATTAAATGAAGCCGCTATACAGGCTTTAAACAAACCCACCGGCGATGTGATGGGTACCATGGTAAAAGATACCCGGGATACAAACAGGCTTTACCGGGTGATCGGGGTCGTGAAAAATTTCCCTTTCCGGTCCATGCACCAGCCCATTGAGCCCCTGGTGCTGAATCCGCATCTTGACCAGATCGACAAGATCACCTATATCAAGTTACCCACCGGAAAATTCCAGGAAAAAATTGCCGTCATTGAGAAAAAATGGAAGGCCTCTTTTCCAGGCGCGGGATTCGATCACTGGTTTGTCAGCGATGAATTTAACCGGATGTACCAGGTGGAGAGTACGATATCTTCATTAGCAAAAATATTTGCCGTACTGGCGATCCTGATAACTATTTTGGGCGTGTTAAGTCTGGCCTCTTATACAGCAGAACAAAGAACCAAGGAAATTGGAATCAGAAAAGTACTTGGCGCCGGCGATAAACAGGTGGTGGCCCTTTTTGCATCTGTCTTCGTCAGAATATTTATCGTAGCGAGTCTGATCGCCATACCGGTGTCCTGGTATTTTGCATATAAATGGCTGCAGGGATTTGCATACCGGATTACGATCAGTCCAATGATTTTTATATTCAGTCTGATTGGATTATTGATGGTTACGTTGCTGACGGTCAGTTATGAAATATGGAAGTCCGCCAGGGCTAACCCCGTTACGGCATTACGTACCGAGTAATCGGGAAATGGTTAAACCAGCGCCATTGATTCCCAATGTTGGACTCTTGTACCGGGTTGCGGATATACAACATTTGACCCGTCATGGCGTTATTTTACAGGAGGAAATACAAATTCCCGGACAAATACGTTTTTCATTTTATGACCCATTTAATGACAGGATAGAGCTATAAAAATCTGACTGGAATCTAGATTTACTCTTATGAAATACATTTTGTGCCTGGTTTTTATCATCGCCGGCTCCTTAAGTTACGGCCAGTCTGTGTCTCCCGATCACTATGTCATTCTTCCATTCGATACAACAGTTTATACTTCCCTGCCCCAGGATTGCACACAGGCTACTCTCAATAATGATGATTTCGCCAATATCGACAGGGTGCTTTCTTTTTGTGTAAATAAATATAACCGGTCGCAAACCACTGTGTACCGGGAAATAGTTAAAAAACTTCCTGATCAGGATCTCAGGATCGATGAATATGTTATTGACCTGAAACGCTATTACCGCCAGTACATCGTTGTCTATAACAAGCGGGGCGAAAAAGAAGTATGGGTCAATTGTTTTTGTAATATCCAGTCACTGCACAACTGGCGGGAAAAAGCGGTCATCGTCATGGGTGGCGGGAACTGTTTTTTTAACGTGCGGATCAACCTGACCAGGAAATCTTTCTCTGATTTTATGGTCAATGGGCTCGCATAGTTTAATCCGGATTCGCCCGGTTAAAGGTAGCTTTCAAATCTTCCGGTCCGGCGTTTAACATCACTTCACTGAATTTCTATTATTTATATTTGAGTGCTGAAAATTTAGTCAAAACTCAAATGGATTTCTATGAACGATACCATCGCTCTTATTGCGAATCTGGCGCTTGCATTATCATTTATCGTGGGGCTTATATTTGGTATTGCGCAAGTACGCGCAGCAGCACGTGACCGCCGGGAACGCCTTACACTTGAAACATTACGTGCATTTCAAACGCGTGAATTCATTGAACTGTTACAATTTATAAATAACACAGTTTTGCCGCCTACCCTGGAAGATATGATGAAACTTCCTGTAAGTCAGCAAACAAATCTTATTCAGCTGTCGCAGGAAATGGAATCGCTGGGTATTCTTGTTGCGGAAAGGCTCATCAATATTGGTCTGGTGGATAAAACGCTGGGTTCATTCGTAACAAGTGCCTGGGAAAAATATAAAATACTCATGATGGATATGCGTGAGAAAATACCCGATCCTTATATGGCAGAATATTTCCAGTGGCTGGCTGAACGGCTTGACGAACGGATGCAAAATAAACCACGCACGCCCTATTATAAGGTCCATGCTGAAATGATTTAATGCTCCCACAAACAGCCCCGGCAAAACTTTATTGATCTGCCCATGGGTTTATATAGTTCACTTACTGAAAACTTACTCTTTAATTACTACATTAGTGTTACTCTACACTAAACATGAGCGGTTTAGCCCGACCTATTTCTCCTGGCCCGAGCAGGATATTTTGAAAACTCTTTAAGGTAAGAAGTAAGCACTGAATTGGATAGGGGCGTTCGTATTTATATTTCAACCAGCAATCAAATGAAAAGATTCGTCTTCATCCTGATCGTCTTACTAAAGATCACCATGGTGCAAGCCCAGGCTGATATAGGTTCTGCTTCGTTTTATGCTGTCTCGGAGAAAAATAAACAGCTGTTGGAAGGCTTTGAACCAACCGTTTCAATCAGGACAAAACGGATCGGAGACAGATTGGAAATACGGATAAAAGACAATGGGAATGGCATTCCGCCAAAGGTGATTGACAAGATCTTCCAACCATTTTTTACTACCAAGCCGACGGGACAGGGAACAGGGCTCGGACTGAGTATGAGTTATGATATCATCAAAGCATATGCTGGTAATCTGATCGTAGATACCAATGAGGGAGAAGGAGCTGAGTTTGTCATTCAAATTCCGGTGTCAAAATGGTTTCGCTCATCCTGTTGTATGCCATCAAATGAAAATTCAAATATGAAATTACGTGTTATTGTACTCGGCGCCGGTTTTGGGGGCCTTGAAATCAGCAGCATACTGTCTGAAACCATCGGCAATGATCTTGATCTGACATTGATAGATAAAAGTGATAGTTTTTATTTTGGTTTTTCCAAACTCGACGTGATGTTTGGACGCAAATCACCCGATTCGGTAAAAATCGCTTACCGGAATATTAACAAACACGGTGTACGGTTTCTTCAGGAAACGATCACGGCCATCGAACCGGTTGGAAAAAAAGTAATAACGGACAGAGGAAATTATGAAGCGGATGTACTCGTGATTGCATTGGGAGCTGACTATGATTTGTCCGCTACACCAGGCTTTTCTGAAGGGGCTAACGAATTTTACACACTTGAAGGCGCTGCGAAGTTGAGTAAATTGATACCTCATTTTATAAAAGGCCACGCTATTGTAGGGGTAACATCAGCACCCTTCAAATGTCCACCCGCACCAAGCGAAGCAGCTTTACTCCTGCATGATTATTTAATTGAAAAGGGTGTGCGTAAATCCTGTAAGATCAGTATCGTCATGCCTTTCAATATTCCGATTCCACCGTCTCCGGATACATCGCAGGCACTACTCACCGCATTTAAAGAGAGGGATATTGACTTTATTCCGAAACACCTGGTTCGCGCCATTGACCTGGCACGACATACAGCAATTCTCGATGATGAATCCGAGATGCCATTTGATTTGTTCCTTGGTATTCCAAAGCATTGTGCACCTGAAGTATTAAAGAATAGCGGTCTCTTATTAAACGGATGGATCCCCGTTGACAGAAACAATCTGAAAACAGCGTTTCCGAATGTGTATGCCATTGGAGATGTCACGAGCGTTGGTACTCCGAAAGCAGGTGTATTTGCTGAGGGCGCAGCCAGGGTTGCTTCTGCTTCGATCATAGCAGAATGGGAAGGCGACTCTTCTCATTCGCCCTATAACGGGGCCGGCTCCTGTTATGTAGAATTTGGCCAGGACCTTGTCGGGCGTGTAGATGTTGATTTTTTTTCGGGACCGAAACCAACGGGCACATTCTCGGAACCTTCTGAGGAACTGGTGATAGACAAGCGATATTTTGGATCCAGCCGCGCGGCCCGCTGGTTTGGCGTTTAATATTCCGGAGACTACGTCAGGGCTACATCATTCTTATCTGGCAGTCAGTTTTGCTACATCATTGCTACAACAGGGCTGGAATTTATTTTATTTAGCAGGAATCGGAGACATATAGTTAGTAACTTTTCTGATGTTTAAAAAACTCATTATGAATTTACAGAAATCATTTTTCGGGTTCATATTTTGTATCGCAACCTATCATGTCTCAGCCCAGAATGAAGCTGCGAAAGTGGTGGTGCCGGATTGGGCTCTCCCGGGCTCTGCAACCCATAAACAGGTGCCGCCGCCCGCCAATTTTCATCGTGCTACCCGTTCTGAAAATGTACCCATAGGCATTTTCCAGGGTCAGAGTGATGTAGGTGCTGCGTTGGTTCCCGGATCTTCCAGTTATAACAAAGCGACCAGTCAGTATACGATCGTTTCTGCAGGTTATAATGTTTGGTACCAGCGGGATGAATTCCGCTATCTCTGGAAGAAAATGTCGGGGGATGTATCGTTGGCTGCCGATATTAATTTTCCTGATACCGCAGGATATGATGACCGTAAGGCATTTGTTATCATACGGCAGAGTCTGGATGATGATTCCAAAGAAGCGGTCGTTGCCCTTCACGGAGGGGGTTTATTACACCTTGCCTGGCGCCCTGAAAATGGACAACAAATGAAAGAAGTGCGCGCTAACAATCGTAAGGGGCTTCCAGACCTGGTAAGCCCGCATGTCGGCCGTATTGGAATAGAAAAGCGGGGTGATGCTTTTGCATTATTTGTAAGCAATCATGGCGAACCCATGCATCAGGTGGGTGATCCGATTCAATTGCATATAGAAGGTCCGTTCTATGTCGGAATTGGCTTCTGTTCACATCTTCCGGCTAAAACCGACACGGCCATATTTTCCAATGTGGTTTTGGAGAATAAGGCCGGCAAGTTGTAATACGAACCTTTTGCGTTGCTTTTTCCCCGGCGGTGATTCTGTAATTTTATTTTAAAATTGTAACAAATGACCGTTGAAAATCGATTGAATTATTAAAACGTAAACGCATATCCGAAAAAGAAAATAATTCCTGCCAGGTCTCCACCGGTTATCGTGTAAGTGCCGGTCATTTGTGTCGCACGCCGGTCGGGTACCGTTTGGATGGTAGCCCTGCTCAGCGGTATGGTTACAAACGTGTATAAGAAGGATGTTTTGAATTTGTATTCGAAGCCAGGTTCCACAGAAAAAATATGGCCCACTTTGCGCAACCCGTCATTCTTTCCGAACAGGTCATAGGCAGGTGCCCCCTCATACCGGAGGCCCGCCGTGAAAACCAAACGATCATAGGTATAATTGCCACCCGCGCGCAGGGTATAATTGTCCGGCACGCTATTGACATCGTTCGTGGTTGCTACCGATACCGGATTAGGAGCCACCCCCGGTGTCAGGCTGGAAACTCCATTTACATTTACCGGGCTGATCAGGTAGAAAAAATTAGTATACACACTGAATGACCGGTTAAAAATATAAAATGAATTCAATTCTGTTGTGATCCCGGTACCGCCATCACCCAATTGAATGGCAACAGCAACGGGTGCGAGAATTTTAAGTGTAGGATCCGTTTTGCTGTAATAGAAATAGTCGACTGAATGATAATTGCCTGTAGGAAATTTTAACCCGAGTCCAAATTGAATATTCCCTTTCCGCGGGCGGTTGATATTCAGGAGCCATTTATAAACCGTAAATCTAATATCGCCAATGCCAATAGCACTGGTTGAATGGCGATCACCGGATGCATGTTCGACCCTGTCAACGGCTGTATTGGATAGAAACGGAAGATCGAAGGCCAGGGCCCATCCGTTTTTTAATGTCTTACTTAATTCAATGTTCAGCGTGTATTCGTACAGACTTAAACCATAACTGGGATCTTTCGGAGTAACATTTTTATTTCCTTTGAACCCCTGCGTTGCGTGAATATATCTGTTATTGATATTCAGCATCCATTCATTGCTGGATTCTTTGTATCCCAATACGGCAAACTGACCAAATCCCGCAAGGTTTCTGATAGCTACACAGCCCTGTGCATGGCCATCTGATATTAAAAATAAAATAGAGATCGGCAAAACAAAAAGGGATTTCATGTTCGTATAGATTAAGGTTTGTTTAAAGTTAATATAAACGTTCGCCGGCGAAATGAACGAACCGGGGAATGGTTGGATTTTGAAAGCAGATAACTTTTACCGTCGATGAACAGCATTTACCAACTGTCAGATTCTATTTGTTGAACTAATTTTCATCTGCCTTCAGATCTACGCTGGTAACACTCGTTATTGTAGCTAATTTAGTAGCGCGGATCATTTCACGATAATTAATGAAATCATTTTTCCTTCTGGTGAGTTTTTTATTGATGGTTGATGTAGGCGCCGCGCAACAGACATACACGGACAGTTTGTACCGTGTGTTAAACCAGGCTAAACAAGAAGACACAAACAGGGTCATAGCCCTGTGTTCATTGGCCGACTATTATGGATTTATTCAATCCGATAGTTGTTTTTATTATGCTTCGAAATCCGCGTTGCTCTCCAAAAAATTGAATTATACTTATGGTGAATATTTGACTTATCTGTCCACTTTTCACGGATTCAACACCCAGGGGAACTATCCAAAGGCGCTTCAGGCGGCACTCAATTATCTTAAGACTTCTGAAGATTTGAAGAATGAAAGACCGGAAGTGATGACCCAGGCATATTATACCATGGGGCTACTGAACAGGGAGATGGCGAATTACGAAGATGCGAAACTGCAATTTCATAAATCGATTCAATGGCAGAAATCGATCGGGCAGCCAATGGAAGAAGTATATGCGTCATATGCACAAATGGGCATTGTATTTGCAAATTTGAAGCAGCTGGATTCTGCGTTATGGTATGCTCAAAAAGGTTATTTTCTCGGACTGCATTCTAAGCAGGTTAAAAAATACTTTGCACTTGCGATCGGCGCCCTGGGAAATATCTATTTGTCCCGGGGAAATTTTAAAGTGGCGGATGGATATTTCCGGGATGCCATTCGTGAAAGTATCTTATATAATAATATCTATTTCGAGGTTAGAAACTATAATAACCTGGCTACACTGTTCGATAAAACGAATGTCAGGGATTCCTGTATCTACTACGCGGGCAAAAGCCTGCAGTTGAGTCAGCAACATCATTTCTCAGAATTTACGTATGATGCCAGTAATCTGCTGACCAAAACATTTGAATCCCTGGGCAAGCCGGATAGTACATTGAAATATATAAAGATCATGTTGGCCGCAAAGGACAGTGTATTCAGCCAGTCGAAGGGACAGCAATTCAGGCAACTCGCATTTGATGCAGTAATGCACCAGCAGGATATTGATAAAGCGAAAGAAAGATATCAGTATAAAGTCAGATCATTTATTTTATTAACTGCATTAGGAGTCTTTTTGCTGTTGGCCATGATCTTTTATCGGAATGCAAGACAAAAACAAAAAAGCAAAATAAAAATAGAAAATGCCTTTAAAGAACTGAAGGCAACTCAATCCCAGCTTATCCAGGCAGAGAAGATGGCCTCATTGGGTGAACTGACAGCGGGAATAGCTCACGAGATACAGAACCCTCTGAACTTTGTAAATAATTTTTCGGAGGTGAATGCTGAGTTAATAGAAGAAATGACGGAGGAAATCAACAAGGGGAATTTTGAAGAAGTAAAAATCATTGCGGACAATATCAGTGAGAACGAAAAAAAGATAAACCATCACGGTAAACGGGCTGATGCTATTGTAAAAGGAATGCTTCAGCATTCGCAGGCAAGTGCAGGGAAAAAGGAACCCGCAGACATCAACATGTTGGCCGATGAATACCTGCGGTTGGCATATCATGGGCTGAGGGCAAAGGAGAAGTCTTTCAATGCAACTATGAAAACAGATTATGATGAATCGATCGGCAAGATCAATATCATTCCACAGGACATTGGCCGGGTGCTGTTAAATTTATACAGTAATGCGTTTTACGCAGTGACAGAGAAGAAGAGACAGCAGGATGATCATTACGAGCCAACGGTTTCGGTTAATACGAAAAAGATGACTGATAAGGTTTTTATTTCCATCAAAGACAATGGGGGCGGAGTACCTCAAAAAGTAATTGGAAAAATATTTCACCCGTTTTTCACGACGAAGCCCACCGGACAGGGAACCGGACTGGGACTATCCCTCAGCTATGATATCATACAGGCGCATGGCGGAGAATTGAAAGTACAGACAGAAGAAGGGGAGGGAGCTGAATTCACCATTGTAATTCCGGTTGTCTGATCAACCACGAAACCTGGTAGCTCGGTAAGATCCTGATTCCATTAGGATTATTTCCAGGTCGTCGTCCATTTTAACTGAGTTAATTTGAGGGCTGTTTGAGTTATAAATAGTATATATCAAAAATTAAGTATATAATATATTTATCATTTAAGAGGCGTTTTACTATGATTATTTATGTAATTAAAGCAAATATTTCCTGATTTTATAATAAATCAGAAATATTATCATGTTTTTCCCGTAAATTTATCATATGTAAAAATATAATATGATGAATAAGCCAATGAGCAGAATTACATTAATCTTTTTGGGGTCGGCAATATACTGGGTGGGCTATTGTGGTTTTTTCAAGTACCTCCAAAATGCGTTGTATTCCTCACTTTCTTTAATATTAGTAGTAACCGGCTTATTACTCGCCGGTTGGAACTCCTCCAGTTTATATAGGGGTAAGTAAATTATTTATTCAGGCCGCCCAGGTTGTTCACAACATAACAGATCAAGCCCCCTCATCTGAGAAATCCCGCAAATCTGGTCATTGTTACCGGACCTTTTGGTAAGCATTCATGGATGTTTTTTTTCGTTATAGTATGGTATCTCATCGTGAGATAATTTATCCCTCTGATACCAATACGCTAAAGTGACTACATGGCCATCCGGCGCATGCAATAATCTGCCAAAAATTGCATTAATGGGATTGAACATCATGTCAGTAACTCCAACAGTAAATGTTTCAGGCGCAACTGGCGAAGGTGGAGCTGTTTCCCCTTCTTTTACAGGAACCGGTACTGCCGTTTTGGGTGGGGGCGATGCGGCTATTTCAACGGTATATTTATTAAAAAGCAGAAGCTGCTTCAGAAAGGAAGCACGTTCAGCGGATACATTTTTCTCTACGATGGCGCATTTAACTCCATTCAATTCTTCCGACAGATGATTTTGGTTGATGGCCATGAAATTTTTTTTAAAATATAGTGCTCATTGAAAATATATATTCATAGATATAACCTACGAAGCCGGTCAAGATAATACCGGTCGTGCAAATGATCAATGCCAGTTTGGGTGAAGAAGGTGTCAGCAATCTTTTTATCGGATTTTCATTGGAATCCATGAAGATGACTTTAATAATTTTCAGATAGTAGTAAAGGGAGACGACCATATTCAATGCTGCAATCGTAATCAACAAATAATTCCCCTGTCCCGCGCCAGCCATGAGCAGAAAGAATTTACCAAAAAAACCGGCGGTAGGAGGAATGCCTGCCAGGGAAAATAATGAAATGGCGAGCACCCAGGACAACCGTGGATTGGTTTTATAAAATCCTTTATAATCTTCCAAATTCTCCCTGCCTGTATATGCGCTGACGAGGCTGATCACACCAAATGCACCCAGATTGGAAAATGTGTAAATTAAAATGAAATATACTACGGATGCAGTTCCTGCCTGTGATTGCCCGGACATACCAATTAAAATGAAACCAACCTGTGAAATGGAAGAGAAGGCAAGGAAGCGTTTTATATTATTCTGACGGATTGCAAATAAATTACCGATGACCATGGTAAGCACCGAAAGAATAAAGAGTATATGATTCCAGGTTATGGCGTAAGATTTAAATGCTGTATACAATACCGTTACAAATACGAATAATACCGATCCCTTGGAAATAACTGAAAAATAAGATGTGACCGTAACAGGCGAACCTTCATAAACATCCGCGGTCCATAAGTGAAATGGCACGGTGGAGATCTTAAAACCGAAACCGGAGATTAATAAAATGAAGGCAAATATTTGTAAAGAACTTCCATCCAGATGGTCAGAAAGAGCCGATAATGTTAAGGTACCGGTCGTACCGTAAACCAATGATATACCAAATAATAAAAGTCCGGATGCAAAAGCGGAAGAGATAATAAATTTAAATGCGGCTTCACCCGACTTCCTTTTTTCGAGATCGAAGTTAGCGAGGGCGGCCAATGGGATACTGGACAATTCCAATCCTAAATAAAACATTAATAAGTTACCTGCTGAGATCATGTAGAACATGCCCAGCAGAGTAGAGAGCAGAAGTAAATAAAACTCCAGGACCAGTTTATTGTTTCTCAACCATGCATAGGATTGTAAACTGACAATAAAAGTTCCGAGGGAGAGAATATTTTTCTCTGTCACGATCAGATGATTTGTCTTAAACATTTCATTGAATAAAATACCATCCCTGTACCCAAAGAATCCCGTAATCAGGTTTATTAACAAAAGAATGTTCACCAGTTTCAGGATATTTTCGTTTTGCCAATCATCGCTGGACACTTTTATGAATAACAGGATCAATAAGATCGCAATGACCATCCATTCCTGTTTCATTAAAATTAAAAAGTCAATTCCCATAATCTTATGTTATTTCAACGTAATGGCTTTCCCCACATGTTGAATAATATATTCAGTGCCGGGTGTAATCAGATAATATAACCAGAAAGGAGCTACGCCAATCGCAACAATTCCCGTAATCAATATTCCTGCGGCCAGTCTTTCGTTCCAGCCGGCATCCGCTAAATGGTTATATTGAAAGTTGTGAATGGGGCCCATCAGGGATTTACCGGTGGCGCGTAAAATATATACCGCTGTAACAACAATAGAGGCGCAGGCCAGTATAGTAGCCAGACGGTACCACTGATCCGGATTTTGCCAGCTCCCCATAAATATGGTCATCTCGGCAACAAAACCGCTTAAACCCGGAAGGCCCAATGAACACAGGCCTGCAATGACAAAGACTGTTGATATGAATGGAATAACTTTTAGTAAACCTCCCAGTTGTTCTGTAAGTCTTGTATGTGTTCTGCTGTATATCATGCCGATAGCAGCAAAGAAAAGGGCCGTCATTAAACCGTGAGAAACCATTTGCAATACTGCGCCGGTAATTGAGGTCTGCGTAAGCATGCCAATCCCTAACAGCACGAATCCGCAATGGCTGACGGAAGAGTAGGCGTTTATATATTTAAGGTCCTTCTGCATCATGGTCGCAAAAGCTCCATAGATAATAGCCACGGTTGATAATAAAATAATAACAGGGGAGTAGTGGTGAGCCGCTTCAGGCATCAGATAAGTAGCTACGCGCAAACAACCATAGCCGCCCAGTTTCATGGATATTCCTGCTAAAAACATGGACGCTGCAGTGGGAGCAGATGAATGTCCGTCAGGCACCCAGGTATGAAAGGGAAAGAGGGCAGCAAAAATCCCAAAACCGATAAAGGCCAGGGGAAAGAAAGTATTTTGAGCAGAATTACTGATCTGCATTTGAGATATTTCCACCAGGTCAAAGCTGTGGGCACCGTTGATGCTGGTATTAAAATATAATCCCATCAATCCAACAAACACCAGGGCGGACCCCGCCATTAACATCAGGGCCAGTTTCATGGCGCTGTATTCTTTTTTACCGCTTCCCCAAATTCCTATTAACAGGAATTTAGGTATAACGGCCAGTTCGAGGAAGAAAAACAGCGTAAACAAGTCGAGAGAAATAAAATATCCGTAAGCTCCCGCACTCAAAATTAAAAGCAGAAAGAAAAATTCTTTATTTAGAGTTTCCTGGGTCCATGAAACCAGAACCCCTGCAATGACAACAAATGCGGTTAACAGGATCATCGAAAGCGAAATGCCATCTATGCCGATATGATAGTGGATATGCAATGGATCAAACCAGCTGGCATTCATTTCAAATAAAAATTGTGCACGATTACCTGAAGCACGTTCTTTCCAATATTCATATAAAAGTCCGAAAGAGAATACAAACTGAACAGATGTTCCCATCAAAGAAATCATTCTTACCTGTTTCAATCCTTTGCAGAATAAAACGGCCAGCGCGGTCAGGAGAGGCAGTATGATGAAGAGGGATAGCAACACTGATTAACAGTTAAGAATTAAGAGTTAAGGGTTAATAGTTTAATACGTAAATAAATAAAACGGCGAGTGCAATAATTCCACCAAAAAAATAAAGGGCATAGTTTTGAACTTTGCCAGATTGTAATCCTTTGATTAATCCCGAGATTTTTGCTGTGGTTGTCGCCAGCCCGTTCATAAAACCATCCACTATATTTTTATCGAACCACGCGGCGGGTCTGCCAATTCCGTTGAAAATGATTTTCCGGGTTATAAAAAGATACAGTTCATCAATATAAAATTTTCTGTAGGCAGCCCTGTACAGGCTGCCGAATGCTGATGTTATAATTTGTGGTCTCCTGTTTTCGGTTTTATATAAATATGTCGCCAATCCAATACCCGTCAGGGCCATCAATACGGGAAAGACAGAAAATACTATATCGATATGAGATTCCAGCGGGGCGCCGTCTGATGTTATCCAGGATGAAACCGGAACAAAACCTGCAAAAGCCGTACATACAGCCAAAATGACCAGGGTTAATCTCATTGACAGAGTGCCTTCTTCATGATTCTTATCATGTAAATGAATGTCTCTTTTCCAGAAAACGGAGTAATATAACCGAAACATGTAAAAGGCAGTCAGGGCCGATGTCAGCACGGCAATAGCATAAATAATTTTGTCTGAATGGTAAGCTGCCATTAAAATATCCTCTTTGCTAAAGAATCCTGAAAAAGGGGGAATACCCGCGATTGCTAAACAGGCTATCAAAAAACTCAAATGTGTTACGGGCATCAGCTTCCTTAAACCACCCAGGTCTCTAATATCATTGGTATGAGCGAAATGAATCACGGCTCCGGCACCCAGGAACAATAATGACTTAAAAAATGCGTGGGTGAATAAATGAAACATAGAACCAGTATATCCCAATCCGGATTCTCCGCCATATTTCGAAACGCCCAGCGAGAACATCATAAATCCGATTTGCGACATGGTTGAAAATGCCAGTACTCTTTTAATATCTGTTTGTGTGCATGCCACCACCGCTGCAAATAAAGCGGAGAATGCGCCTACCCAGGTTACTATTTGCAGCACTGTCAGATCAATGGAGAAAACAGGGAACAACCGGGCAACTAAAAAGACGCCGGCGACTACCATCGTCGCCGCGTGGATCAGGGCAGACACAGGTGTCGGGCCCTCCATCGCATCGGGTAACCAGATATGCAAAGGGAACATCGCTGATTTGCCAGCGCCGCCAATAAAGACCAACCCCAATCCCCAGGTCAGCATGGATGCACCGAGGAATGTCGCAGAATGAATGTCAATATATTGAGATGAACCGGCAGTAGTGAGTCTTTCTATCAGCGTTCCAAAATCCAGGGTGCCGCTATAAAAAGCCAATATCAGGATACCGATTAAAAAGCCAAAATCGGCAAAGCGGGTTACAATAAATGCTTTGTTGGATGCCGTAACTGCGGACGGGTTTTCGAAATAAAATCCAATCAGCAGGAAAGAAGAAATTCCTACCAGCTCCCAGAAAATATAAATCTGAAATATATTGGAAGAAAGAACCAGTCCCAGCATGGAAAATGTGAAAAGAGAAAGAAAGGCGTAATAGATAGCGAACCTTTCTTCGCCCTTCATATAACCGAGACTGAAAATATGAACCATCAAAGAAATAAAACTCACGATCACAATCATCATGACAGAGATCGGATCGAGCAAAATACCCATGTCAATAGAAACCCGGGGTGAAAACTGCAGCCAGGTATATTTGAGCGCGATGATATGCTGATATATACCGTTTACTTTTCCGTCAATGAAGAAATACCGATAAGCCGTATAAAGGGACAGCAGGGCAGATATAAACAATGAAATAACACCCAGCGTACCGGAAGTCGTTTTTATATATTTTCTGCCGAATAATCCCAATATACAAAAACTAACCAGGGGCAGAAGCGGAACTAACATTACAAAAAAATAAGGACTCATGGTTAATATTTCATTTCTTCTGCATCTTCCACATCTATGGAATGATGACTCCTGTATAAATTAATTATGATAGCTATGGCCATCGCTGCTTCGGCTGCCGCAATGGTTATGATAAATATGGTGAAGAATACCCCGTCCAGTTTACCCGGATACAGGTATTTATTGAAAGCCACGAAATTGATATTAACGCTATTCAGAATGATTTCGATAGCCATCAGCATGGTAATCATATTACGACGGGTGAAGAGTCCGTACATGCCGATGAAAAACAGAGCGGTGCTGACAAAAAGGATTTGCGTTATGGATATTTCATTCATGAGAAACGGACAGACTTTGTTTTAGACGGGTTAAATGGGTTATCATATTTCGTTTCCCTCCATTGGTTTTATTTTCATGGCAATAACAATGCAGCCAATCATCGAAGCGAGTAATAATATACTGACCACTTCAAAGGGCAATACGAATCCATGTTCCGTTGTGCTCAGCATCTGAGTACCTATATCGGAAACTTTTACATTAAATACATGAGGTGCCGGTTGTTCAAAACGGTATTTGTAAATCAAATGATACGTAAATGCAAATCCAAACAGTAATGCCAAAACGGAAAAGAGGGAACGGTTCCTGAGTGGTTTTGGCATTTCTTCGCCAGATTTCTGGGTGAGGAAAATAGAAAAAATAATGAGTACGACAATGCCGCCGACATAAATAATAATTTGTACCGCAGCCACAAACTCAACACCCATCCAGAAAAATAATGCGGCTGTGCCAATTAATGTGAACAATAGAAATATTGCAGAACGGAAAATCTTTCTGGCTGTTACCGCCAACAGAGCGGCCCCGAGAATAAAGGCTGACAGAATATAAAATATGATGACTGATGCGTGCATTATTCTATTCCCTCCCGAAGTTTTGATCCTTCATTATTTAATTTTTTTGTGAGTTTGCTTCTGTCAAAAACACTATGTTCAAATGTCTGTGCCATTTTGATGGCATCTGTTGGACAGGCTTCAATACACAGGTTACACATCGTGCATAATTCCAGGTGATAGACAAATGTATCGATGGCTTTTTTCTTTTTTCCTTCCGGAGAGATATCGAATTTATTAATAATCTTGATGGTTCCATTGGGGCAGGCAATTTCACAA
The DNA here is from genome assembly GCA_013286315.1 of Bacteroidota bacterium. Taxonomy (GTDB): domain Bacteria; phylum Bacteroidota; class Bacteroidia; order Chitinophagales; family Chitinophagaceae; genus Puia. The sequence goes on from JABDFX010000046.1 coordinate 21,036, forward strand.
GCAGAGCAGCCCGTACAGGCATGTTCATTTTTCTCATCGTGTATCAACACCACTTCGCCGCGAAAACGTTCCGCCAGTTTGAGTGTTTCGCGGTTATCGGGATATTGTTCTGTAATAATTTCTTTATGATGGGTGAAGTAGTATCCTGTCATGCGCATGCCTTTCAGCACGGACCTGACTGCTCCGTACACATCTTTTATATAATCTTTTAAAAACATAATGAGATCATTTAGAAATGCCAACCCGTGATGGCCACTATAGTCATTAATAACAAATTGAACATACTGATCGGTAACAGATATTTCCATTCCAGATTCAGCAACTGGTCGATCCTCAGTCTCGGAAAGGTCCATCTGAACCACATAATCAAAAATATCAGTCCAAGTGTTTTACTCAGGAACCAGATAGAGGATGGTATATAATCCATCACGTGATTGAATGACTGCCAGTGTCCGATATGCAGAGGCATCCACCCACCAAAAAAGATAGTAGCACCGATCGCACAGACGATAAAAATATTAATGTATTCAGCCAGGAAAAAAAGGGCAAACCGCATTCCGGAATACTCTGTATGGAATCCCGCGGTCAATTCGCTTTCTGCTTCTGCCATATCAAAGGGTGCCCGATTCGTTTCAGCTGTAACTGCGATAATAAAAATGACAAAGGAGATTAGAGCGGGGATATGTGCCTTGAATATCCACCAGCCATCCTCCTGTGAAAGAATAATATCCCTGATGCTCAGACTACCCGTCATCACAACGATGGAAAGAACAGAGAGGCCAGCCGATAGTTCATAGCTTACTATTTGTGCGCCGCTGCGCATGGCGCCCAGGAGGGAATATTTATTGTTACTTGCCCATCCGGCCATCAGGATACCGATAACGGATAAAGATGAAATGGCCGACAAGTATAAAACGCCGATATTAATATCCCATATCTGCAGATTTTTTGCAAAAGCAATAGGCGCAAGAATGAGCATGGCAACGATCATGACGATAAACGGGGCCAGGTTGAAAAGAAATTTATCTGCACCGTCGGGCACCAATCCTTCTTTCATCAAAAGTTTCAGCGTATCAGCAGTCGTCTGAAAGATTCCTTTAGGACCCACCCTGTTCGGTCCCAGGCGGATTTGCATAACGGCCGCTACCTTTCGTTCCATCCAGACCAGGCTCAGTCCCAGAAAAGCGAATAAAGTGATAGCCGAAAGACCAACCAGTACAAATTCGGTAAACAACGCGGTGGCCGGACTGAAATGCTGGTTCAGCCATTCATGAATAACGCGTGTTGTACTTTCTAAACTAAGCATGGTTCATTTTTATCGGTCGATATCCGGTATTACCAAATCCAGTGATCCCATGGCGGCAACCAGGTCACCGATTTTCAATCCTTTTACCATATGTTCCAGGGCCGAAAGATTGGAAAATCCAGGTGAACGGAATTTAATCCTGTAAGGAGTTGTACCGCCTTCACTGACAATGTACACCCCCAATTCACCCCTCGCCGTTTCAACTCTTTGATAAAATTCACCCTTTGGTAATTTCAATACTGCTTTTGTTTTCGCCTGGAACTCTCCTTCCGGAATATTGTCGAGCAATTGTTCAATGATGCGGATACTTTGCTGCATTTCCTTCAGCCTGACCACATAACGCGCAAATGAATCTCCTTCCGATTCCGTAATCTCATCAAAATCCACTTTATTATAAATGTCATAAGGATACAGTTTTCTGATATCGCAAAAAACACCGCTGGCCCTGCCAACGGGACCGGTGCATCCATACGAAATGGCGTCTTCCTTTGATAATGTGCCCACAGATTTCATTCTGTTTTGAAATATCACATTGCCTGTCACCAGTTCGTTATACTCCTCAAATTTCGATTTATATAATTTAATGAATTGCTTTACGTCCTTTTGAAAATCGGGATGCAGTTCAGCCATTACGCCACCCGGCACCATATAGTTCATCGTGAGCCTGGCCCCACAGGTCTTTTCCATGATATCTGTAATGGTCTCTCTTTCCCTGAATGCATGAAAGAAAGGTGTGAACGCTCCGAGGTCCATGGCCATGGCTCCCCACCATAATTCATGGGATGCAATTCGGGTAAGTTCGTCCATAATTACCCGGATATATTGTGCGCGCTGTGGTACTTCAATCTGCAAACCTTTTTCAACGCATAGGGCACAGCCGTGATTATTAATATGAGAGGACAGATAGTCCATCCGGCTGGTCACATAAATGAATTGCCGGTAGGAAAGGCTCTCGCACATTTTCTCGATGGAACGATGTATATATCCCAGGTGTGGCTCTACTTTTTTTATGGTTTCTCCGTTCAGTGT
>JABDFX010000047.1 GCA_013286315.1 Bacteroidota bacterium
GCATCCGTGTGGCTTTCCTTGTCCAAACCAAGATCCTGCAGGATCCAGTTTCTTTCTTTTTCTTCAAATGCAGTCAGCAGCTGAACTGTCAATTCATCTCCATCTTTTTTGCCCAGCAACGCAGGACGGAAATCAACTGCAAAATATTTTACCAGCAGGGAATTGTCTTTTGGCTGGCTACCCTCCAAAACATGACCATTGGCATCTGCTTCCTGGAAACTGGCATTCAGTACATTCTCATCTCCCGTAACAATACCTGGTTCGGTCATGGTTCCGTTTTTCTGGCGAAGCCTGTCGATCTCATCATTCAGCATTTCATCGGTAACCAAGATTTGATAACGGGTAGGTGTAAGCGACGAAAGATCGGGCAGCGTAAAAGCTGGTTTCAGGCCCACTTCAAATGCAAATGAATAATCATCGGGTTGCACAAAATTGATCTTGCTGGCATCATTTTCAGGAAGGGGAAGGGGTTGGGCGAATATTTCCAGCTGTTCGGTGCTCATATAGTCTGTCAATTTTTTCTCAACCGTTTTCAACACTTCATCCGTGAAAACAGAGTTGCCATACATCTTCTTGATGAGGCTGGTGGGCACCATCCCCTTTCGAAACCCTGGTATATTGGCCTTTTTACCATAATCCTTCAGGGATTTTTCAAATGACGGGAGGTAGTCGCTTTTTTCAATCTTTACGATGATCTTATCATTCAGTAGACCGATATTCTCTCTGGTAACCGTGCTCATATAATATTTTTTAGAGGTGTTTCTGAACGGCGGGTAAAAAACGCCTTTTAGAAACGGGCTGCAAAACTACGAAAAAAGCGTAAAGCGTGAGACCTCCGGCGTAAAGCAATTTCAGAATTGTGTTTACTCGTTTGATGGTCACCCGTTTTATGGCGGAAAAAACCAGAACCCAGGGGTCAATGTATTCATTTCCGCTATTTTACAATAGTTCAAAACAAAAGGCCGGCCGTGTGTGTTAGGGAAAACTGAATAGTTACACAAAACATTATTATAGTTATGATTCAAACAAAAGGATATGCAGCTCAAACGGTCGAATCCAATCTGGCGCCGTGGAATTTTGAGAGAAGGGATGTCGGCCCGGATGATGTTCAGCTGGAGATTATTTATTGTGGTGTCTGCCATTCTGATTTACATCAGATCCGCAACGACTGGTTTCCCGGGATTTTCCCGATGGTTCCCGGTCACGAAATAGTTGGAAAGGTTATTCAAACCGGAGCCCGTGTAAAAAAATTCAAGAAAGGGGATTTGGCAGGCGTTGGCTGCCTGGTTGATTCCTGCAGGGAATGTAAAAACTGTAAAAAGGGACTGGAACAATATTGCCTGAACGGATCTGTGCCGACCTATAACGGTCGGAACAAAGATGGCAGCCCCACCTATGGGGGCTATTCAAATAATATCGTAGTTCATGAAGATTTTGTACTTCACGTATCCGAGAAATTATCATTGGCTGCGGTCGCCCCGCTCCTGTGTGCGGGCATCACAACCTATTCTCCGCTGCGATACTGGAAGGTCGGGAAGGGTCATAAACTGGCCGTTCTGGGGCTGGGAGGATTGGGCCATATGGGTGTAAAATTTGGAGTTTCCTTTGGCGCCGAAGTAACCGTTTTAAGCACTTCTCCTTCCAAGGAAAAAGATGCAAGGGCACTGGGAGCTCACAAATTTGTCCTTACTTCCGATTCTGCCCAGGTTGAGGCCGTAAAAGAAACTTTTGATTTTATCCTCGATACCGTCTCAGCCAAACATGATATGTCATTTTATCTCTCCCTGCTTGCTACGAACGGAACTCATATCTGCGTCGGAGCGCCGCCCGAACCGCACCTCATTCCCGCTTTCGCCCTGATGGGCGGCAGGAAAAGTGTTTCCGGATCGGGTATCGGCGGATTGCCTGAAACCCAGGAAATGCTTGACTACTGTGCAGAACACGATATAGTTTCCGATATAGAAATCATAGACATAAAAAATATACATCCGGCTTATGAACGGATGGTAAAGGGCGATGTGAGGTACCGTTTTGTGATCGATATGGCTACTTTATAAGCGTGGGGCTGAAGGCACAAGGCTTAATGCAGATTGAAAGCGTATAATGTGCAGATATACAGCATATAATTCTATAAAAAAAACCCTTCCAAAGAAGGGTTTTTTCGTGCGGGTGATAGGACTCGAACCTACATGCCTTACGGCGTCAGATCCTAAGTCTGATACGTCTGCCAATTTCGCCACACCCGCCTTCACGATTAAAGCTTAACGCCTAACGCTTAACGCTTAACGCTTAAAGCTCAACGCCTAACGCTTAATGTCCAAAGCCGTCTGGATATCCAGAGTAATTAAGGAACGCGAAAATAGTGAAAATCGGATTAAAAGTAAGTTTAGTACCTCGTCTACGGTAGCATTGATAAATATCAATTTCAAATTCCTGCATTTCATATGAATTTTAGGCTTTTGGGTTGGGCTGCAGGCTAAACCTCAAGACAAAGCCTTGAGGTTTTATTCGTAAATTCGTAAGAATGGAGACAGTAGCGGCTATTCCGAAGTATAATTTAACTGAGGAGCAGGAAAAAAGATTGATTCTGAGGGAATACCGGGCCCTTTTACGTTCTCTGAAACCGAAATTGAAGGCCGGTGATAAGGAGCATGTACGGGACGCATTTGAAATGGCAGCTGAAGCACATAAAACAATGCGTCGCAAAAGCGGAGAACCCTATATCCTTCATCCGCTGGCTGTCGGTCAGATCTGTGTGGAAGAGATCGGCCTTGGCGTCAGGTCAACTATTTGTGCTCTTTTGCATGACGTGGTAGAAGATACTGATATCAGCCTGGAGGATATAGAGCGGGATTTCGGTAATGAAATAGCGCGTATCGTGGATGGACTCACAAAAATTTCCAACGTCATTGATGTAAATGCCTCTCAGCAGGCAGAAAATTTCAAAAAGATTCTGCTCACACTCACCGATGATCCGAGGGTGATCCTGATCAAACTGGCAGATCGTCTCCATAATATGCGCACGCTCGACTACATGAAGCGTGAGAAGCAACTTAAAATTGCTTCTGAAACAGTATACGTGTTTGCACCTCTGGCCCATCGTATGGGCCTCTACAATATCAAGACTGAACTCGAGGACCTGGCCATGAAATACCTCGAGCCGGAAGAATATAAAGAAATTGCGCGCAAACTGGCGGAGACCAAACGTGAACGGTCCCGATATATCAATGAGTTTATCAAACCTCTGCGGGAACAAATGGACAATGCACAATTTGATTTTGAAATTCACGGTCGCCCTAAAAGTATTCACTCCATATGGACAAAAATGAGGAAAAAGGGCGTCTCATTTGAAGAAGTTTACGACCTCTTTGCCATCCGGATCATCATCAATTCACCTCCGGAAAGAGAAAAAGCCGATTGCTGGAAAGTTTATTCAATCATCACAGATGAATACACTCCATCTCCGGAACGATTACGCGACTGGCTGAGTAATCCCAAGTCGAATGGTTACGAAGCACTGCATACAACCGTGATGGGTCCGCAGGGTAAATGGGTGGAAATACAGATCCGTTCCAAGCGCATGAATGAAATCGCGGAAAAGGGCCTGGCGGCTCATTGGAAATATAAAGAAGGAGCCAGTGATGAGAGCCGTTTTGATAAATGGTTCCAGCAAATTCGTGAAGTGCTGACCATGGAAGACAATGATTCGATCAATTTCCTCCAGGATTTCAAAACCAGTTTCCTGGCAGAAGATATTTATGTATACACTCCCAAAGGGGATGTAAAAATGCTTCCGCTTGGATCCACGGCCCTCGATTTCGCATTCTCGATTCACAGTAAAATCGGAGAACAGACAATCGGCGCAAAAGTAAATCACAAACTGGTTCCGATCAGTCATAAACTGCGAAGCGGAGACCAGGTAGAGATCATAACATCGAGTAAACAAAGGCCTACAGAAGACTGGATCAATTATGTTGTTACAGCCAAGGCGAAAAGCAAAGTGAAAGATGCGCTCAAGGAAGAAAAACGTCATATCGCGGATGAAGGCAAATACATGGTCCAGAAAAAACTGGAGAACTTTGGCGCTGCTTATAACCAGTACAATACAGACACACTCGTAAATTATTATAAACTAAATTCTGCGCTCGATTTTTTTTATCAGGTGGCGGTGAAAACGATCGATCTGAAAGAACTGAAAGAATTTCACTTATTGGGTGATCGATTGGAGCCACCCAAACCGCCTAAGCCACTATTGGAAACAAAGTCCGAAGTCAGTTTCACACCAAGTCAGAGAAAGGATACTGAGCTCATTATATTTGGTGAAAGCAGCGATAAAATTGTGTATACGCTGGCGAATTGCTGTAAACCGATTCCGGGCGATGACGTATTTGGATTCGTTACCACCGGGAAAGGTCTTACCATACATCGTACGAATTGTCCGAATGCTACCCGGTTGCTATCCAATTACGGACATCGGGTGGTGAAGACAAAATGGGCAAAGAATAAGGAAATATCATTCCTAACGGGGGTACGAATCATCGGGCTGGATGATGTTGGAGTGATCAATAAAATTACCAACCTGATTTCAGGTGAACTGCGTATAAATATCAATGCCCTGACGGTAGAAGCCAAAGAAGGATTATTTGAAGGCAGCATTAAAGTGTATGTACATGACAAAGAAGAGCTTGAAGAACTGGTAAAGCGCTTAAAACAGTTGAATGGAATCCATTCGGTTGACAGGTTTGACACGGAGGTTGCGGAAACGCCAAGGTAGTATTTGTCAATTGTCAATTGTTAATTGATAATTGATAATTGTTTTGAATATGGCAGTGATAATAAAAAATCATTGACAATTGACAATTAACAATTAACAATTACTTTTGCCCGGCTTAAAAAATCGCACGGATGATTGATGTTATTCTCGGATTGCAATGGGGTGATGAAGGGAAAGGTAAAATTGTAGATTATTTTGCTCCACGTTATGACATGATAGCGCGTTTTCAGGGAGGTCCTAACGCCGGACATACTTTATATGTGAACGACAAGAAAGTTGTTCTGCATCAAATTCCATCCGGCATTTTTCATGAGCAGTCCATCAACCTGATTGGTAATGGCGTTGTACTCGATCCGGTGACTTTCAAAAAGGAATGTGAAACGGTAAAATCTTTTGGTATTGACTATTATCGGAATCTGTACATAGCACAGCGTACCCATATCATTCTGCCAACACACCGGGCGCTGGACAAGGCTTCTGAAATTTCAAAGGGTAATGAAAAAATTGGTTCCACGCTGAAGGGAATCGGGCCTGCTTACATGGATAAGACCGGCCGGAATGGTTTGCGGGTCGGCGACCTGCTCGATAAGAACTTTAAGGCCCACTATACCAGTCTACGACAGAAACACCAAAAGCTCCTGGATGGTCTGCATTTCGAGGAGGACGTTTCTGCAATGGAAGAAGAATTTTTTGAAGCGCTTGAATTTATGCGTGATTTTAAAATAGTAGCGGGCGAATATTTTATTAACGAAAAACTCAGCCAGGGGAAAAAAGTGCTTGCAGAAGGAGCTCAGGGTAGTATGCTCGATGTGGATTTTGGAACATTTCCGTTTGTAACTTCATCAAATACCATTTCTGCCGGTGTATGCACAGGGCTTGGCGTGGCGCCGCAACATATTCGTGAAGTCATCGGAGTAACAAAAGCCTATTGCACGCGTGTTGGGGGCGGCCCGTTTCCGACAGAACTGGAAAATGAAACCGGTGACCGGCTGCGTAAAGCGGGAAGCGAATTTGGGGCGACTACCGGAAGGCCCAGACGCTGCGGCTGGATCGATCTGGTAGCTTTGCGTTATGCCTGTATGATCAACGGCGTCACTAAACTGGTAATGACCAAAGCAGATGTGTTGGATGATTTTGAAAAGCTGAGTATGTGCACCAAATACAGGATTGCGGGTTTGGAGTCCGAAGAAGTGCCTTTTCAGATGTTGCAACAACCGATAGAACCGGTACTTTCCACTTTTGAGGGCTGGAAAAAGGATATTACGACAATAAAAGACATTCATTCGCTGCCTGAAGAAATGAAAACATATATTTCTTTTATAGATAGCTATCTGAAAGTTAATGTTTCATATATTTCGAATGGGCCTGGAAGGGATCAATTGATAGAAAAACAATAGTCTGCAGGTCCAATCGCAAATTCTTTCGAAAAAAATTTGGAGGTTTAAAAACTTCGCTGAAATTTTACAATCTAATCTTATTGGAATATGGCACCAAAATCTGATAAGGAGAACAAGGATTCGAAAAAATCCGGACCTGCTTCATCGAAACCCGTTGCAAAACCCTCTTCTAAAAAAGCAAAAGAAGAAGATGATGACGATGAGGATGATGAGGAAATGGACACTCCTAAATCCACTGCTAAGAAAGGCCCCAAGGCAACCGCATCCAAAACAAAGAAAAAGTCGGATGAAGATGACGACGATGAAGATGTTGAAGGTGAAGATGAGGTAGATGAATGGGACAAAGTAGAAGAAGATGAGGAATGGGATCCTGACTTCGATGAATTCGACGTTCCGAAATCCAAAACTAAAAAAGTGGCACCGGGAGGGAAAAAAGCCGCCAAGGCTGATGATGATGAACTGGGGCTGGATGATGAATTTAAAAATATGGATCTCTTCAACGACAATGGATTCGATGAAGAAGAAGAAGATTTCTAACAAGGCTAACAGGCATGGCCAAGCGCCAATTTGTATCTTTTCCTTTTTCTGATCTGTATAACATAAAACAACAGGTATTAAATTGGTCAGCCCGGTTTAATACCTTTGCTTTTTTAGACAACCAGTTATATCCTTCTCCTGAAAATAACTTTGAGTGCCTGATGGCCGTGGGTGAACGCGCCCGGTTAGAAACAAATGCAGGTGGCGCATTTGATAAACTAAAAGCATTTTCCCTCGAACAGGAAGACTGGCTGTTCGGGCATTTTTCATTTGACATGAAATCGGAAACGGAAAATGTTCCCTCCGCACTTCCAGATCAGATTTTATTTCCTGATCTTTTCTTTTTTGTTCCCGACACCATCCTGCTTATATTTCAACACGAAATTCAGATCGGATTATTCGGAAGCCATCATCATGTAATATGGGAAGAAATAAAAAACGCGTCTTCCGTTGCGAAAAAAAATACACCTGCCCAGCTGACCATACAAAACCGGATGTCCAAAGAAGAATACCTGCGCGTGATCGAAAAACTTCGGCAGCATATTTTACTCGGCGACTGTTATGAAATAAATTACTGCCAGGAATTTTTTGCAGAATCAGCCAATCTGGATCCCCTGGAATTGTATCGTGCCCTCGCCAGTATTTCACCCAGTCCCTTCTCGGCTTATTATTCGGCAGATGATCATTTTCTGCTTTGCGCCAGTCCGGAACGGTTTTTAAAAAGAAGAGGCGATCACATTTTATCGCAGCCCATAAAGGGTACTGCTGCCAGAGACCTGGGAGATGCGGCGCATGACGAGTTGCTCCGAAACACATTAGCCGAGAGCGAAAAAGACAGAGCCGAGAATGTTATGGTGGTGGACCTGGTGCGAAATGATCTCTCTAAAATATGTGAAACGGATACGGTGTATGTGTCGGAATTATTTGGCATCTACAGTTTTCCGCAAGTGCACCAGATGATTTCAACGATCATGGGTAAACCAAGATCGGATTTGTATTGGACTGATATGGTCGCACAGACATTTCCCATGGGTTCGATGACCGGAGCCCCCAAAAAACGTGTTCTTGAATTGATTGAGCAGTATGAGAAATCCAAACGCGGACTGTTTTCAGGGGCTTTGGGTTATGTAAAACCGAACCGGGATTTTGATTTCAATGTCGTAATCCGAAGCCTGCTTTATAATCGCGCCCATCAGTACCTGGCATATTTTGCAGGTTCCGGTATTACATTTAGCAGTGATCCGGAAAAAGAGTATGAGGAATGCCTGTTGAAAGTAGCCGCTTTTGAAAGAATAATAAAAAACCCGTCACACCGGAGCGTAACGGGTTATAAATATACCTGACGGAATTATTTATTTGCAATCATTTTGCCATCGTTCACTGTTTCATCATTTGCAAGCAAACGCTGAACCGATTCATTCAATATCTGATATTTATTGGAAACAAAAAGGTCCATTTTATCGGCTGGCAATTTCAAATCATAACTATTATTGGCACTTGCCATCACCTTATCGAAGTCCGGATTGTATCGATTGAATTCCAGTCCGTCCATCAGGATGTACTTGGAAATGACGGTGGAAATATATTTACCGGAAATATTTAAAGTAATTGCAGCATTAGATTCGTCCTTATTCAGTTTCCGGGTAAAGACATACATGGAAGATCCCGAAAGCTGATCCGTTGCTTCATCTTTGGTCAGGGTGGTAACACTTCCCTGTCCTTCGAAGGTATACTGGGTGCCAATAAATTTTTTAACGTGATTCCTGGATTCAGCTGGAAGGTAATATTGGAGATTCCAGAAATCCCTACTGTGGCTTTTTTTCATCGCCCGATAAACATTTCCCGTCCCGCCGTTATATGCGGCAATGACCAATAGCCAGTCTCCCAGTTCGGTATACAAATCGCGCAGATAAATGGCAGCAGCCTTTGTGCTCTTGGTATAATTCTTTCGTTCATCTACCTTATGGTTTACTTTCAGACCTAACAGGCGCGCGGTAGTCGGCATCAGCTGCCAGGGGCCGGCGGCACCTACAGATGAAAGAGCGGTTGGTTTCAGGTTGGATTCGATAACAGCCAGATATTTAAGTTGTGTAGGCAGGCCGTATTGGGCAAGAATACCATCAATCAGGTCAAAATAGGGTCTTCCCCAGGATTTCATTTCATCCATTTCCTCCTGGTTCCGGATCATGAAATCCTGAACAAAATTGATTGCGCGGGGATTTAATCTGGCACCGTTAGAACCGTTTACACTGGCCAGAAAAAGGCTGTTAAAGCCGTTTTTGACGTTACTGGTATCGATCGGCATGTACAGGGCTACGAAAGTTTTGTCAACTTTCAGGGCATTCGCGTGGGTAACGTTCACGGTCAGTATCAAAGCAACGCCCAACAATAAAAGTCTTTTCATCTTTTAATGCTTAAAGATTTATGATTCGGGAAATCCGATCATAAATTTTTCAAGGGATGGATCGCGGATTGATAGTTACCGGAAAGTGGTCAGAAGTATCCGGTTTTCATAAAGTCGGAATCTCGTAGGACTTATATTGCTGCATGAGCTCGTGGGAGAACTGCAATAAAGATAGTTCACGAAACTGGTTTGTCATAGCCTGGATACCAAAAGGCATGCCGTTTGTGTGGGTAAAAAGAGGTAATGAAATGCCGGGAATACCGACCAGATTGGCGTAAACTGTGTATAAATCAGCGAGATACATGGCTACGGGATCTGAAGATTTTTCACCCGTTTTAAATGCCGTGGTGGGAACCGTGGGACTAAGAATTAGGTCAAATTCATTGAAAATCAAATTGGTACGTTCTGTTAAAATTTTTCGTACTTTTTGGGCTCTGCTAAAATAAGCCTCATAATAACCGGCACTCAGCACAAAGGTTCCGAGCAGGATCCTTCGTTTTACTTCTTTTCCAAAACCTTCTGACCGGGTTTTTAAATAAAATTCCGGAAATCCCGCTTCCTTATAAGTGGTCCTATATCCATAACGCACGCCGTCAAAGCGGGAGAGGTTGGAAGAGGCTTCAGCCGTTGTTAAGATATAGTAGGCAGGAACAATATAGTCCAGGAGGTCAAAAGAGATTTCCACTACTTCATGACCCTTTAAACGGAGGTCTGATAAAAATTCGGTGATTTTATTCCTGATTTCAGGATCCAGCGAGGGGTGACTGAGGGTTTCTTTCAGAACTGCGATCCGTTGTCGGTTGAACGCTGGTTGTTGACCGTTAACCGCTAGGCGTTGAGCGTTGAGAGTTAAGCCTTCGGCATAAGAAGGCACGGATTGTTTGGAAGAAGTGGCATCACGGGGATCAAAACCAGATATAACTTCCAGTAAAACAGCAATATCAGATATATTTCTGCCAAAAATCCCTATCTGATCGAAGGAAGAAGCATAGGCAATCAATCCGTACCGGGAGATTCGTCCATAGGTCGGTTTTAAGCCGATAATCCCGCAGAAATCTGCGGGCTGCCGTATAGAGCCGCCGGTGTCACTACCCAGGGAAAGCATGCATAATGAGGCCTGAACGGCCACCGCAGAGCCGCCAGAGGATCCACCAGGCACTTTCTCCAGGTCCAGTGCATTTTTTACGCGTCCATAAACCGGGGCATTTTCATTACTGGAGCCCATTGCAAATTCGTCGCAGTTCAGGTGACCAATAATAATGGCTCCTTCTTCAAGGAGCCTTTCAATTGCAGTAGCATGATATAGTGAATGGAATCCATCCAGGATATGAGATCCCGCGGTTACGGGATGATCCTTAAAACAGATGACATCCTTTATCCCTATTATGACTCCATGAAGCCGGCCGCGTTTATTTCCTGACATTCGCTCAATATCCAATCGATCGGCCGTTTCAAAGGCCTCTGTGTCATATACCTGTACAAAGGCATTGAGATAGGAAAGACGTCTGATCCTTTCGAGATAATGCGAAACCGCATCCCGGCAGGACAAGGTACCCTCATTCAGGGCCTCCTGATAATCATATATGGAAGTAAAAGAAAACAATAAATGGTTGAAACAGCCATCCTGGGATGACAGATTCCTAAGGTTGATTAGTAGTGGTAGTAGTGGAAGACGGCGTATTAGATTTTGGTGTTTCATTCAGGCCATCTTCAAATTCCTTCTTCACATTATTTTTGGCATCGTTGAATTCACGCATTCCGCGGCCAAGTCCCTTCATGAATTCGGGAATTTTTCTTCCGCCGAACAATATTAACACCGCCAGAATAATCAGGATCCATTCGGAACCTCCTGGTGCAGACAAAAGGAATAAACATTGCAAAAATTGACTAAACATATGCTTATTTTTTAAGGCCTAAAGATAAACTATTGGCAATAAAAAAAGCGGATGGTTTCCCTTCCGCTTCACGATTAACACTTGATTTATTTTAAGATACCTGTCTTTTTTCCTTGATACGTGCGCTCTTACCACTGCGATCCCTCTGAAAATACAGTTTCGCCCGACGAACCCTTCCTACCTTATTGACAATGATTGATTCGATATTGGGAGAAAAAGCCGGAAATGTTCTTTCTACTCCGACAGCATCAGAAATCTTTCTTACTGTAAATGTCGCCGTCAGACCCACACCCTGTCGCTTGATCACGTCTCCTTTAAATCCCTGGATACGTTCTTTATTTCCCTCCAGGATTTTATAGTTCACGGTTACATTATCACCTGCCTTAAACTTAGGGACTTCCTTCTTTATATTATACTGTTCCTGGACAAATGCTATAGCAGCGTTCATAACATGATTTTTGGGATGCAAAAGTAACAAGCTTTCAGCTAAAATCAAAAACTAATGTTGGTGTCCTACCGGGCGACGTTGACGGCGCGCTTTTCACGGATGACGGTTACTTTGATCTGGCCCGGATATGTCATCTCAGTTTGTATTTTCTGGGCAATTTCGAAGCTTAGTTTATCACTGTCTCCGTCCGTAACACGATCCGATTCCACGATGACTCTCAGTTCACGACCTGCCTGTATCGCGTATGCCTTTTCCACCCCCGGATAAGTAAGAGCCAGGTTTTCAAGGTCCTTGATCCGCTGAATATATTGTTGCATGATTTCACGACGAGCCCCGGGGCGGGCACCGCTGATCGCATCACAGGCCTGTATAATGGGAGCTATCACGAATTGCATCTCTACCTCATCATGATGGGCGCCAATGGCATTCACAACGGCCGGGTTCTCACCATATTTTTCAGCAATCTTCATACCCAGCAGGGCATGGCTCAGTTCTGTTTCCTCATCGGGAACCTTACCGATATCGTGTAATAATCCGGCCCGCTTAGCCAGCTTGGGATTCAGGCCAAGTTCTGAAGCCATAATGGCGCACAGATTGGCAACTTCCCGGCTATGCATCAGCAGGTTCTGACCATACGAAGAACGGAAACGCATTTTACCGACGATGCGGACAAGTTCTTTATGCAAACCATGAATACCCAGTTCGATAACGGTTCTTTCCCCAATTTCGATTACCTGTTCTTCAATTTGTCGCTTTGTTTTTTCGACTACTTCTTCAATTCGCGCCGGATGAATCCGGCCATCGGTTACAAGGCGTTGTAAAGAAAGGCGGGCAATCTCCCGGCGAAGAGGATCAAATGAAGAAAGCACAATGGCTTCGGGAGTGTCATCTACTATCAGGTCTACCCCGGTAGCGGCTTCCAGGGCCCTGATATTTCTTCCCTCCCTGCCGATGATCTGACCCTTGATTTCATCGCTTTCCAGGTTGAAGACCGTAATGGAGTTTTCAATAGCCTGCTCTGCCGCTGTACGCTGTATGCTTTGGATTATGATCTTACGTGCTTCCTTATTCGCTTTCTGTCGGGCATCGTCGATAATTTCCTGCTGGAGGGCCAACGCCTGGGTATGTGCTTCCTGTTTAAGACTCTCGATAAGTTGTGCCTTGGCCTCTTCACCTGTTAATCCGGCAATCTTTTCCAATCTGCGGATATGTTCCTCCTGATGTTTTTCGAGTTCGGTCCTTTTAAGGTTTACTACATCGATCTGGCGGTTCAGATTCTCTTTTATGGCATCGTTTTCTTTCGCCTGTTTGTCCAGCGACTCCAGTCGCTGGGTAATCCCCTGTTCTTTTTGTTTTGTACGAAGTTCCGTATCTGCCAGTCTGCGGTTTCTTTCCAGTACTTCCTTTTCATGTTCCGATTTCAGTTGAACAAATCGTTCTTTGGCTTCGAGCAGTTTTTCTTTTTTAAGGTTTTCAGCAGAAAGTTGGGCATCGGAAAGGATTTTTTGGGACTGTTGGTTTGCTTCCTCTACTTGTTTACGGGTATCCTTTGAAAAAATAAATTTACCCGCCAGCACACCAACAGCAAGGCATATGACAGCAATTATTATGTATAACACGGTTGAATCCATGGAAACTTGAGTTTAGATTGTTCAAAATCATATTTTTATCATCCGCATGGGGATGGGTTGCGAAGATAGTGTTTTTTCGGAAGGGCTGATGGCCAGGTTAGCTCAAAACCTTATCCAGCTGTTCCTCCAGCTTATCGAGGATGGCAGTAAATTCCGGAGAGCTCTTATTCCCAGATTGGGGATTGGTTTGGGTGGCATACCATAATATAACCATGGAAGCATAATCCTGCATGTCTTTACCCGCAAACTGGGTTTTGAACTCTATGATTTTGTCGTTAATCGTCTTTAAAGTGCTCCTGACGGCGCCTTCATCCTCCGGTTTTATCCGGATACGGTAGTTCCGGTCGCCGATTACGATATTAATTGGGATAAGCTCTTGCATGTCTCGGATTCTTGTTTTAACTTTAAAAATACCAGCAGGTTGAGATGTGTGGGCAAAGTTACATTTTCTTACAATCTGTTCCCGCTGTAAACGTTTCTTATTCCAGTATCCAAATCCAGCACCTATGTTCCTGAAAATCAAATCCTCAAATTTCATTGATCGGCTAAGCCTAGAGATCAATCAGACTCAGAAATCTTTATTGAAAGCAGTTTTAAAGGACGACAGCGGCGCGATCTGCAGCATTATGCAGAAAGAGCTCGATTTCGGCCAGCAGTTCCTGAATTGGGAAGGTCTTGACGAACTTCCTTACGGCGTTTATAGCCTCGAAGTATCACAGGGAGCCGACGAAATGAAAATGCGCCTGGTAAAGCGCATCTGAAATGTGATTATTCCTGCAACAGGGCGATACACTTATCTATCTCCCTGACGTATTGACTTAATCTTTTTTCAAGCATTTTTTTATCCGGATCTTCCAAACCCCTACCCGACAACTTTAATACATCTGCCTGGTGACGGAATTTTTCAGCGTCCCTGGTAAGTATTTCACTCTTTGCCTGAATCTTCCTGATGTCTTCTTTAAGACGTTCGTTCTCTCTTTGTAAAGTCTGATGCTGTTTCAACAGTAACAGAATTTTTTCATGCACTCTTTTCAACTGTATTTCCGGTTGTGTCATGAAAAAGCATTTTTTATATGGTTGATAGATCTTATTTCCTGATTTCGGCCTTCAAATCCTGTTCGGCGGTTTTCATAATCCGGCTCATCATTCCATCGATTTCCTTATCGGTCAGCGTTTTTTCATGATCCAGGAAAGTGAAACTGATGGCCATGGACTTTTTACCCGTTCCCAGCTTCTCGCTTTCAAAAATATCGAATAATTGAACCTTACGCAATTTCTGTAATCCTATACTGAATATTGTCTTTTCTATCGTTTCGAAGGGAAGGGATTTCTCTACAATCAGTGCCAGATCACGGTTTACAGGTACCTGTTTGGGTAGCTCCGAAAATACAACACTGTTACCATTGATCAGATCCAGCAAATTATCCCAATAAATATCTGCAAAAAATACCGGTTGGCGTATATCGAATTTCCGTAAAATGGCGGCATCTACTTCACCTGCAACAAAAATAATTTTTTCTCCCTGCCTGAATTCCATTCCGGCAGCTAGTTTTGGATGGTTTAACCGTTGAATTTCTCCTTTAACACCGGTTAGCTCGCAAATCGCTGTACAAATTCCTTTTAAAAAATAGAAATCAACGGGAACTGGCTTGCCCTTCCAGCTTTCATGTTGCAGATTACCGGTCATATACACACAGCAATGGTTAATCTCCGCATATTTTCCGGGCTGGCTGCTTTCGTATGTTTTTCCAAATTCAAAAAAAAGCAGGTCGTTATTCTTACGATTGATATTCCAGGAAATACTCTCCAGACCGGTTTCAAGCAGGGAGGGTCGCATGATATTGAGGTCAGCGCTCAGGTTATTAATCATCCTGACAGTCGTTCGGAGTTCAGATTCACTAAAATAATTACTGTTGGTAATTGAGTTTGTAAAGATTTCATTAAAACCGCTGCCCACCAGGAATCCCGCAACTTTCTCCTGAATGGCTGCTGTTTCCCGTCCGGTTTCAACGGAAGGCGAAATATTAATGTTCGCAGGTATCTCGATATGATCGTACCCGTCTATTCGCATGATCTCTTCTACCAGATCTGCCGGTTGCTGCACATCCGGTTTATGAAAGGGGACAGCAATCAGTAGATCATCCAGTCCCTCCCGCAGAATTTCAAAACCAAGCGAAAGCAAAATATTTTTTACAGAAAGAGAATGATAATTTTTCCCGCTGAGTTTTTTCAGGTAATGATATTTCAGCAGGATCTGCACTTTAGGAAAAGGATTCGGATATATATCTGAGATAGCTGAACTTATTCTGCCTCCTCCATATTCGCGGATCAGGCTGGCGGCTCTCTTCAGTGCATCCACGGTTCCCGAGATATCCATTCCTTTTTCAAAATGTATCGCAGCGTCTGTGCGCAAACCGTGTCTGAACGAAGTTCTCCGGATAGCAGACGGATTGAACCAGGCAGATTCCAGGAACAATTCGGTACTTGTATTTTTTATTCCGCTTTTCAATCCTCCAAAAACGCCTGCAATAGATAAGGGACCCTCAGCATCACAAATCATCAGGTCCTCTGCATCGAGTTTTCTGGCTTTTTCATCCAAGGTGGTGAAGGGAGTTCCGGCTGGCAGATTTTTAACGATGATCTGATTTCCCCTGATTTCACTGGCGTCATAGGCATGGAGTGGCTGGCCGGTCTCCTGCAAAATAAAATTGGTGATATCCACTACATTATTGATCGGTCGGATGCCGATGGATTTCAATTTATCCTGCATCCATTTTGGTGATTCCGATATGCGTATGCCCGTCATCGTTAGACTGGAATAACGGCCACAATCCCGGTGATTTTCCAGTACTACTTTTATTTGCTTTCCCTTTTCTTCGGAACCCAATGGTGTCGTGCCCGGTATTTTTACCCGGTAGTTTTTATTGTCCTGATGTGATAAAAAAGCACATATATCCCGCGCGATACCCATATGGCTCATGGCATCCATGTGGTTGGGTGTAAGACCGATTTCGTAAATAAAATCTGAATAAGGTTTGAAATAATCAGCGACTGCCGTGCCCGGACGAAGGGTTTGAGGTAATACCAGTATGCCTGCATGACTTTTTCCCAGACCTATTTCATCTTCTGCACATATCATTCCGACGCTTTCCGTCCCGCGTATTTTCGCCGCCTTAATCTGCAGTGGTTCGCCTGATTCCGGGTGGAGAGTTGTCCCTGGCAGGGCAACTACCACTTTCTGATCAGACGCGACATTATCAGCACCACAAACGATCTGAAGGCTTTCACCGGTGCCGACATTCACCCTGGTAATTTTCAGTTTATCCGCATTGGGATGAGGTTCCACGGATATCACTTCACCTACAACAAGTCCTTCCAGACCTCCGTGAACGGAAGAATACGGATGAAGGGTTTCTACTTCAAGACCGACAGAAGTAAGAATTCGTGAAACCAGCTCAGGACCAGGTTTTTGTAAAAGGTTGTCGGGAAAATAATCGCAAAGCCAGTTATAACTGATGGTCATGAAGTGAAAGCCTTTAGAGGCAAAGATAGTTTTTTACGCCTAACGCTTAACGCTTAACGCTTAACGCTTAACGCCTAACGCTTAACGCCTAACGCTTAATGCTGAATGCATGATTCTTTTTATCGATTAAAAGCGGTCCAATTTTGGGTTGCAAATTTTTTTCTCAGTTCAAAATGTTCACATAGCGTTATGCGTTAAGTGTTAGGCGTTAGGCTTGATTGGCAGGATTTTAGCATCAACACTATAAAAGTTTGTTAATCGTTTACTAATGAATATACTTTCAGGCCTGTATTCCCTCTAAATAAACAGGATGAACCCAGAAAAAATTAACACATGAAAAAGATCTATTTTATATTGTCGGCCACCTTGTTCTTCGCTTCCTGCGGTCCTACTACTGTAATACAGTCAGATTCCTATCAGCCCGCGCCAGTAGTTCCGGTGGAAGAAGTTTCATATCAGTCGTTTTATGATCAGTTATCCCCTTATGGAAACTGGATAAATTATCCCGGTTACGGATATGTGTGGAGCCCTAATGCCGGACCGGATTTTCAGCCCTATGCTACCAATGGTAACTGGATTTATACGAATGCCGGGTGGACCTGGGCTTCCAATTATAATTGGGGCTGGGCACCATTTCATTACGGTCGTTGGTTTTATGAAAATGGATATGGCTGGATGTGGGTACCCGGCAACGAATGGGCTCCCGCCTGGGTCAGCTGGCGTGGAGGTGGGGATTACTATGGATGGGCGCCGCTGGGTCCTAGTGTTTCAGTAAACGTTGCGTTGAACAGTTATAATCCGCCGGCGAATTATTGGAATTTTGTTCCCCGCCAGTATATGGGGAATCCAAACTGGCATAACTATTATGTCGGGGGAGGCAGGAACACGACCATTATCAATAACACAACAATCATTAACAATTATAGTGGTACGGATAAAACACGTTATGCCTATGCACCAGGCCCCGATCCAAATGAAGTGAGAAGATATAGTGGCAATAATTTCACACCGGTCCAACTAAGACAATCCAGTACACCCGGAGAAAGAATTTCCGGATCCCAATATCAGATCTATCAGCCTAGGGTAAGCGCAACACAGACTACCCGTGGGGATGCTTCTGTGAGACCAGCCAATCCGGCTCCTGCCCGGTACGAATCCTTTAATAACGTGCGTCCTTCCAACCAATATCCTGGAAACCAGCCGGCAAATAATCAAAGACCTGCAAACCCGAATCCGGAATACAATCAGCCGGCAAATAATCAAAGATCTTCAAACCTGAATCCGGAACATAATCAACAGGTAAATAATACGAGACCCGCAAACCCGAATCCGGAATATAATCAGCCGGCAAATAATCAAAGATCTGGAAACCCGAATCCGGAACATAATCAACAGGTAAATAATACGAGACCCGCAACCCCGAATCCGGAATATAATCAGCCGGCAAATAATCCAAGACCTGGCACGTCAAACCCAGGAAACAACCAGCCAGTGAACAACCAGCCGGTAAATAATCCAAGACCTGCCAATTCAAGCCCCGGAAACAACCAGCCAGTGAACAATCCGCCTGCGAATATTCCGCCTGCGAATAATCAACCGGCAAATAATCCAAGATCACCGAATCCGTCAAATAATAATCAGTCTGCGAATAATCGACCCGCAAATAATCAACAGGTTGATAATCCAAGGCCATCAAACCCGAGTGATAAAAGATTAAATCAATACAATCAGAATCCGGGCAATGTACATCCCGTTCCAAACAACGCCTCAACACAGCATCCCCCTGTAAATCCGGCACAGACCACAGGAAAGCCGGCAGGGAATCGCAATTCCAATAACGGACATCCAGTTCCGAAACCCGCGCCAGCAACCAAACCCGAAACAAAACCAGTGACGCCACCAAAAACCAGGGAAGCCGATAATAATTAGCTACTGGATTTTTTTATTTTCTGTTAATGTTTTCTTTTTTACTTAACAAAATATTTGCAGATAAATCTTTGTACACAGGGAGTGTGTATTTCCTTTAGTAGAAAGCGAAAAACTTTTCTAAATTGTGGATAGCCCTTCGTTATAGGTGGATAAACCTGTAAGTCCTGTTCACAAGGCTGTGCATTGGAGCTTAATAAAATAAAAAAATGAAAACACAATTTAGCCGGATGAATGGGCTTTATATTCGCCCTCCTGAAATCGTTTGGTAACATTTCGATAATAGTGGCATAACAAATTCAATAGTCCATGGAGCTCACCAACTTAAACAAAGACCGGAAATTTAGGCGTAAGTCACCGATCGATATCAGCACCATGATGTATGGAAAAGTACCTCCCCAGGCCAGGGAACTGGAAGAGGCGGTATTGGGTGCCATAATGCTCGAGAAAACGGCTTTTGATACTGTCATCGAAATACTGAAGCCGGAATGTTTTTATACCGATAGTCACCAGCGGATCTATCAGGCCATGCAATCCCTGGCTCAGAAAAGCCAGCCGATCGATATGCTCACGGTCGTAGAAGAGCTCCGGTTCCGGGAAGAACTGGAAATGACAGGTGGGCCCTACTATATCACCCGTCTGACCAATGCAGTGGTATCTGCTGCCAATATAGACGCACATGCTCGTATCATTTTGCAGAAATTTATCCAGCGCGAACTGATCCGTATTTCGGGAGAAATTATCAGCGACTCCTACGAAGACAGTACTGACGTTTTTGACTTGTTGGATGATGCGGAATCCAAACTTTTTGAAATTACCAATAATCACCTCCGCAAAAATTTTGACAGCATCGACACCGTGTTGGTGAAAACCATTCAGCGTATTGAGGACCTGCGCCACAAGAATGATGATATATCCGGAGTGCCTTCCGGTTTCAGTTCGCTGGATCGCATAACCTATGGCTGGCAACCTACCGACCTCATCATCCTGGCTGCACGACCTTCGGTAGGTAAAACTGCATTTGCCCTTAACCTGGCAAGAAATGCGGCATTACATCCTACAAAATCAACACCCATTGCCTTCTTCAGTCTGGAAATGAGCGCCAGCCAGCTTGTGCAGCGTATTCTTTCGGCTGAAAGTGAAATATGGCTAGAAAAAATTTCGCGTGGCAAATTGGAAGAACATGAAATGAAACAACTCTATGCAAAGGGCATCCAACGGCTGGCACAGGCGCCCATCTTCATCGATGACTCTGCAGCCCTGAATATTTTTGAACTGCGTGCCAAGTGCAGGAGATTGAAGAATAAGCATAATGTCGGTCTGATTATTATTGACTATTTGCAGCTGATGAGTGGAACAGGCGACAACAGAAACGGAAACCGGGAACAGGAAATAAGTAAAATTTCACGGGACCTGAAAGGGCTTGCCAAGGAATTGCAGGTACCCATTATTGCTCTTTCACAATTAAGCCGCGAGGTTGAAAAAAGAAAAGAAGGCAATAAAATGCCCCAGTTGAGTGATCTCCGCGAATCCGGCGCCATCGAACAGGATGCCGATATGGTTATGTTTTTATACCGTCCTGAATATTATGATATTACGGCCAATGAATTTGGCGAGAGCAATAAGGGTGAAACCCATGTACGAATTGCCAAGCACAGGAACGGTTCCCTGGAAACCATCAAGCTGCGCGCACTCCTGCATATACAGAAATTTATAGATGACGACGGATCGGATTTCAATGGCCTGCCACCCGGGGGCAACTGGAAACCCGTGCCACCTGAGGAACAGGGTGGTCCCAAATTGTATATCCAGGCAGGCAGTAAGATGAATGATATCCCTTTTAACGACGATGATCCTTTCTAACCATTTTCTGTTCTCCTTAACTTCATTGGATGGCCAGTCCCTATTTTTATTTTGCGCATCTGGCGGCGATGCCTGAGGAGTTTGTCCTGAATGAAAATTCTTCCCGGCACATCGTCCAGGTATTGCGTATGCAATCGGGAGAGGAGTTACGCTTAACTGACGGCAGGGGATTATCTGTACTTGCGAAAATCAGCGAAGCGAATAAAAAAAAATGTATTGTTCAGATTATTGAAAAACGAAAACAGGAACAGACCAAGCACAGCGTATTGATTGCTTTATCCCTGTTGAAAAATGCCAGTCGTTTTGAATGGTTCCTGGAAAAATCTACTGAGCTTGGTGTTTCAGAAATTATCCCATTGAAAGCTGCACGCACCGAAAAACAACAGTTCCGAATGGACCGGATGAAGACTATTCTGGAAAGTGCGTTGATCCAATCGCAACAGGTTTGGATGCCCATCTTGCATGAGCCGCAAAATTTCAACTCCTGGGTAGAGAATGTGCAGGCAGATCAGAAATTCATAGCCCATTGCGAAGATGGCAAAAAAAGTAAACTGAGTGAAATAATAGAAACGAATTCTTCTTCCAAACTTATCCTGATTGGTCCGGAAGGCGATTTTACGGATGAAGAAATAAAATACGCAATCAGCCATCAGTTTGTAGCCGTTGAACTGGGTGAGAACCGCCTGCGGTCGGAAACAGCTGCCGTGGCCGCCGCTGCCGTTTTTAAATTATTCTAAGACGGGGTCAATCGGCACCCGGCAAATTTTATCCGGATGAAAAAAATTTCATTTCAAATAATTGACTGGAACGGTTTAACGAAAACAATAAATCAGGGCCACACCGGCAAATCCATTTCGCAAACGATCGAATATCCCGGATTAAGAATCCGGATTGTAGAATATTCTGCCGGATATTTAGCAGATCACTGGTGCCAGAAAGGACATATCGTGTATTGCATTAAAGGCGAAGTGATAAACGAACAGGAAAATGGGGATCAATTTATTTTAAAACAGGGAATGAGTTACATAGTCACTGATGACATGAGTTCGCATCGTTCGCGGACGGAAAATAAAGTGAAACTATTGATCGTTGATGGAGATTTTTTAAAATCAGATTAACGTTTCAGAAGTTTTTTTACCAGACCGGGACCTATATAAATAAATGCCGTCCAAACCTGGATCAATCCTGCACCGGCTTCCATCTTCTCCTTTACATCGGGTATATTGAAAATTCCCCCTGAACCTATTATGGGCATCAGATGATTAGTTTTTTTTGTGATATACTGAACGAATTCTGTCGATTTTATTTGCAGTGGATGCCCACTAAGGCCTCCATTTCCAATTTTTTCCAGTTCTGCGGAAGGGCATAGAAGTCCTTCACGTGATAACGTTGTATTTGTAACGACCAGTCCGTCGAGTTTGATTTCAAGAGCCAGATTAATAATGTCATCCAATTGAGAAAGACTCAGATCCGGAGAAATTTTCAGTAATAGCGGCTTTTGCTGAGGTTGGCTTATATTGAATTCCTGCAACTTCGTCAATATTTTACGAAGTGATTCTTTCTCCTGTAGTTCACGCAGGCCAG
>JABDFX010000048.1 GCA_013286315.1 Bacteroidota bacterium
TCCTGAAGTGATTTGAAATGAAAATCTTTTATTACACCAATGATTTTACCCTGCCTTCCCCACTGGTTGAAGTCCCTGCCGACTGCATCCTGTGCCGACTTATAATGAAAACTTTTTACGGCTGATTCATTGAGAATCATCGCCTGGGTCGTATCCGTCATGAATTGACGGGAGAACATACGGCCGGCTGCCATTTTTATATTGAATTGTTTGAGATAGTCAAAGTCCACAAAATACAGATCCAGATTAGCGATCTGCATATCTCCTTTCGCGTTCTGAATTTTTGAATAGGCACCCATATTGCCTCCGCCGGGCACACTGGACGACATCGAAACCGATTTCACATTCGGCAATCCTTCCACCGCGTGCATGAATGCATCCCTCGCCGGATCACCATTGGAATTGATGACCATCATCTGATCCTTGGAAAACCCAAGATCCTGGCTGCGCATAAAATTCATCTGCAGATAAACGATGATGGTAGAAATGATCAGTGCAATTGAAATGGTGAATTGCGATATTACCAGACTTTTTCTCAATAATATTCCTTTGGTGCCTGTGGCAAATCTGCCTTTGAGTACCGTGACCGGCCTAAAGGAAGACAGCACCAGCGCAGGATAAATTCCGGCCAGCAGGCCAATTCCAATACTTGCCAGAAAGAGCAAACCAATGAATTGCCAGTTGTCGAAAATACCATTACTAAGGGTTTTACCGGCAAGCTGATTAAATGAAGGAAGTAACAGGGCTGCCGTCGCAAGCGTTAAAATAAAAGCAATAATACAAATCATAACGGATTCGCCGATAAACTGCGCAGTGAGTTGTCGCCTGCCGGCACCTACTACTTTGCGTATTCCCACTTCCTTTGCTCTTTCTGCAGAGCGGGCAGTCGTAAGGTTTACAAAATTAAAGCAGGCAATCAGCAGAATAAAAACCGCTACGATGGAAAATATATATACATTTTTAATGCTTCCTGAATTACTGTCGTTTCGGGTTGAATGCAGATAGGCTTCCGGAAATTTCTCAAGCATTAAGGTGGGATACATATTCAACTGCTTCATCTCCGTTCCATTCATCTTTTCGAGAAATGCCGGTATCTGTTTCTCAAAAGCGGCAGCATTGGTACCCGGTTTGAGTAATACATATGTTCTGTTTCCATAATTTCCCCATTGATTATCCAGATTCGGATTCAATTTTCGGGTCAGTGTATTCATCGATACCAGCATATCTGCCTGGATCATTGAGTTCTCCGGAATATCTTTCATCACGCCGGTAACTTTGGCGGTAAATCCGTCACCGGTTAGTAATATAGTTTGTCCGATCGGATCTGTGTTTCCGAAATATTTTTTTACGGCAGATTCCGAAAAAACAATATTGAGTGGTTCATTTAAAGCTGTACGGGGATTCCCTTTGATCAGCTTGAAATCAAAGACCTGGAAAAAAGAAGAATCCGCGAACAGAGATTTCTTTTCCTGGAACTTGACGTTTCCCCTCCTCACCAGTAGTTCATCATCAGTTGTCCTTACGGCTGCCTCAACCTGTGGAAAACCTCCCATGAGATGAGGACCCACTGCCCAGGAGGGTCCGCCGGGTTTCATCGTTTCCGTAGGTGTTTTGATATCGCAGATAATTCGATAGATGCGGTCTCCCTTACTATGGAATTTATCATAGCTTAATTCAAAACGCACATACATGAATATCAGGAAGCAGGCCGTCATACCAACTGTTAATCCCAGGATATTAATCAGGGAAAAAATGCGGTGACGCCAGAGATTTCTGAATGCAATTTTGAAATAATTCTTAAGCATCTTTTTTAGTTGACGGTATACGGTTGACAGTTGACAGTTCATCGATGACCGATGACCGATAACCGTTGCACTGAAAGTTTTAGGCTTTAGGCTTTGGGCTTTAGGCTCATACCAGTATATTTTCCGTAACAGTCTGCCCATCCAGCATCCGGATGATCCGGTGACTGTAACGTGCATCATGTTCAGAGTGCGTAACCATGATAATGGTCGTTCCCTGTTCGTTGAGGTCCGTCAATAGTTCCATCACTTCATTACCGTTGGAAGAATCCAGGTTTCCCGTAGGTTCATCCGCAAGAATCAATTTGGGTTTATTGACAACGGCACGCGCTACGGCTACCCTTTGCTGCTGACCGCCCGATAATTGTTGCGGGTAGTGGTTGCGGCGATGCATGATCTGCATCTTGTCCAGCATTTCTTCCACACGTTTTTTTCTTTCATCACCCTTTACACCCAGGTAGATCAGGGGCAGTTCCACATTTTCGAAAACCGTGAGTTCATCGATCAGGTTAAAACTCTGGAATACGAAGCCGATATTCCTTTTTCTCAGGTCGGCCCTTTTGCGTTCATTGAACCCGGCTACTTCAATGCCATTGAACAGGAAGCTGCCGCTGTCCGGATCGTCGAGCAGGCCGAGAATATTTAAGAGGGTTGACTTGCCGCAGCCTGAAGGACCCATGACGGCTACAAATTCTCCTTCTTTCACCGCGAAAGAAAGTTTGTTCAGTGCGATGGTTTCTACTTCTTCTGTCCTGTAGACCTTTTCCAGATCGTGAATCTTTATCATTGCTTTTATTTTATACTGTGAATGAGGGTTATTTTTTTAGAATGAGTTCCTGCATGGTTCCATAATTTTCATAACTGCTGGTTACGACTTTATCGCCCGGGTTCAATCCTTGAAGTACTTCATAGAATTCCGGATTCTGATTGCCCAGCTGAATATCCGCACGATAAGCCATTTTGCCGTCTTCGCTGACTTTGAATATCCAGTTACCGCCGGTCTGCTGATAAAATCCACCCCGCGGAACCAGGATCGCCTGCTTTTCTTCACTCAGTGCCAACAGAATCTGCAGGGTCTGACCCCGGCGGATTCCCCGGGGCACGGGTCCCACAAAGGACATATCAACCTGGAAATGCCCGGCCGTAACCTGTGTATACACTTTAAAGATCTTCAGATCATAATTGCTGTCGGCAAAAGTGAATTTCCCCCGGAGGCCGGAATAGATACGGGATATATAATGTTCATCCACATCCACTCTCACTTTAAAACCGGTTAGTACATCAATCTGTCCAAGGCGCGTACCTGCGGTTTTGGATTGCCCCACTTCGGCATCAAGGGAAGTCAATTGACCATCAACAGGGGACCTCACGATCAGATCTCCCACCTTTTTGTTGAGAATGGACAACGTTTTCTTGGCTCCTAAGAATGATTGTTTATCCTGTTCCGACTGCTGGTTCACTGAAATGGAATCCTGTTTTAGTATCTCCTGTGTGAGTTGTTTCTTCTGCAGATAATAATTATAATTATTTTCTGATTGTTTATATTCCTGAAAGCCAATAGCTTTCTGGGCGTATAGTTTTTTGTCCAGCGTGTATACCCTTTCTGCTTCCCTGTAAAAACTTTCAACATCTGCCAGACTGGTCAGTTTATTTACGGTGTTTTGTTGGGCGGTTACACTGGAGAGACGCATATTTGACAGCAGGGTATATACTGAAGTCTGCTGGTTGGCAAGGCTGAGTTCAAGATCCGTATTGGATAACCGGAGAATGGGCTCTCCTTTTTTCATAATAGTACCATCTTCTACATATTTTTCCTCTACGCGACCGCCTTCCGTTGCATCCAGGTATATACTATTGATCGGGAGCACGACCCCATTAACCGGGATAGTCTCCTGGAAGGGCCCCTTGGTTACGGTGGCAATGGTGATCCGGTCCAGGTCCACATTCAGTCGGCTCTTGCCGGAAGTAAAATAATAACTGCCGAAAGCAAGCAATACCAGGGCGGTAATTCCGCCGATGGTCAGCAATCTTTTGGTGGACCACTTTTTCTTCTTAATAACCCTGTCTACCATAACAAAAAATGTTTTTTATAAAAGCACCCGGTATAAAGATACCCGGTGATATAATCATAGCTGAAACTTAGAAAATACGGATAGGGTAAATGCAACCACGTGCCAGAACCTAATCAACGTGATTTACAAGTATTTATAAAAGGAACCTGACCGGCTACGGTCGTTTCCGATACAGGAACTGTACGCTTTCGATACAGGGATTTCAGACTCTATTTCCCTTAAAAAATTAATTGTCATCATCTTATACTTAGAGTAAACTTGTGGCACTGTTTTGTTGCACCTTCGTAAGAATATATTTATTAGCATGGTTTTGAAAAATGCCCGAATCCTGGTTATAGATGATGATGTAGACATTCTCACGGCGGTCCGTCTGCTGCTGAAAACGGAGGCAGCAGAAGTTTTGACGGAGAAAAACCCGGAAAACATCCGTTCCATATTATATAAAAATCATTTTGACCTGATCCTGTTGGATATGAATTTTAATAGTGCCATCAATACCGGCAATGAAGGCCTATATTGGTTACGCAAGATAAGGGAATGGGATGCAGCAGCATCGGTGATTATGATCACCGCCTATGGCGATATCGATCTGGCCGTACGCTCCCTGAAGGAAGGCGCGGCAGATTTTGTGGTGAAACCCTGGCACAATGAAAAACTCACGACCACCATCCGCGAATCATTGCAGAAAAAGGACGGTAGTGCCGCGGTGAAATCGCCTGAAACGCCGGCAGGTCAGGGACAAACACCTTTTATTGGTCATTCTTCCCCGATGAAAGAGATCCTGGTCAAGGTTGAAAAAATTGCGCCGACAGACGCGAACATCCTGATCCTTGGCGAAAACGGAACCGGCAAGGATCTGATGGCCCGGATGATTCATGAAAAGTCCGGCAGGGCATCCAAACAATTCGTCAAAGTGGATGTCGGTGCCTTAACGGAAACCTTATTTGAAAGCGAATTATTCGGCCATAAGAAGGGAGCGTTTACAGATGCCCGTGATGATCGAACCGGGCGTTTTGAAATGGCTTCCGGCGGTACTTTGTTCCTGGATGAAATCGGGAATATCACGCTGCAGCAACAAGCCAAACTCTTATCTGTTATTCAGAACCGGCAGGTATCCCGGCTGGGATCCAACCTGCTCGTTCCGGTGGATATCCGCCTGATCTGCGCCACCAACCTGCCGATTTCTGAGCTCGCCAATGAATCAAGATTCAGAAAGGATCTCATTTACCGTATCAACACAGTGGAGATTATGATGCCGCCGCTCAGGAAGCGCCCGGACGATATTCCGCCGCTGGCCAGGGAATTTGCGCATATGTATGCCGGTAAGTATCTGAAACGGTCCCTCGAACTGGATGATAAAGCCATTGAGAAATTACGGAGTTATCATTTTCCGGGGAATGTGCGGGAACTGCAATACAGTATCGAAAGAGCCGTGATCATGAGTGAGGGAGACGAGATCCGGGCAGAAGATATCATTTTTTCGCCGCTGGAATCCGTTAAGGAAAAAACGGATGCCGAAGACAAAGATTTCACACTGAGTACGATCGAGAAAAATACCATCCTGAAAGTGATTGAGAAACACCAGGGCAATATATCACGCGCCGCACGTGAGCTGGGACTTACCCGCACGGCCCTTTACCGCCGTCTCAGCAAATATGACATTTAAAGCGGAAAGCCAAAAGCCTAAAGCCTAAAGCTTAAAACTGTCATCTGTCAACTGTCAACTATGTGTCAACCATGTTAAAACGTTTCGAGCTTCGCATAATCATCCGCGTTATATTCATGTTTGCAGTGCTCTGCCTGGCAGCAGTGACCGTCATTCAGGCGCAGTTTATCTACCTGATCATTCTGATACCGGTTGTGGCCTGGCAGTTGTCGGACTTTTACCGGTTCTTTCATAAAACACAAAGTGAACTGGAGCAATTCGTTGAATCCATTCATTATCGCGACTTCTCCCGTCATTTTGATGTTCGGCATGCCCCTGATGAATTGAAAAATATGCGCAAGGGGTTTAATGATATCAATAGCACGTTTAAAGTGATCAGTAGGGAAAAAGAAACCCAATACCTCTATCTCCAGAAAATTCTGGAGCTGGTGGAAACGGGAATTCTTTCATATGAAGTGGAAAGCGGTGAAGTGGTCTGGATGAATGATTCTTTGAAAAAGATCCTTGGAATGCCCTATCTGAAATCCCTGCAGTCACTGGAAAAAAGGGATGTTTATCTTTTCCGTGAAATTCAAAAACTGCAGCCCGGGACCGGAAAAATTATTTCTATTTCGAGGGACAACGGCATTGTGAAAGTGCTGGCTTCTGCCACGGCTTTCCAAACTGATAACAAGACCTATAAGCTGGCTGCTTTCCAGAATGTAAATGAAGCATTGGATGAAGCTGAAGCAAAGGCATGGCAGAAATTGCTCAGTGTCATGACGCATGAGATCATGAATTCTGTGGCTCCGATTTCTTCACTGGCAGATACTATGTTGGATCGTTTACAAAAAGCCACGGAATTTATGCGTGAACAACCTGCTGCCGTGGAAGATCTGGAACTGGGCATTGAAACCATCCGTCGCCGGAGTGAGGGCCTGTTGAAATTCACCGAGACCTACCGGAATCTGAATAAGATCGTGGCTCCGACACTATCAAAAGTGTATATCCGGAACCTGTTTGAAAATCTGCATCAGCTGATGCAGCCCACCCTTCAGCAGAAAAATGTGGAACTGGACATCATTTTGCAGAATCCCGATCTTTCTTATGAATTGGACGCAACGCTGATCGAGCAGGTGCTGATCAATTTATTGGTAAACGCCATTGAGGCTGTGAAAGATAAACCGAAACCGAAAATTCAGCTCTCTGCTTTTTCGGCTGCTGGCAGCAGCAAGATCAATATCAAAGTGGCAGACAACGGTTGTGGCATTCCGGCATCCCTGATGGACCGGATTTTCATACCCTTCTTCACGACCCGCAAAAACGGAAGCGGCATCGGCCTCAGCCTCTGCCAGCAGATCCTGCTATTGCATAAAGGCAGCATCCAGGTGCAGTCGGTCGTAAATGAAGGATCGGCTTTTACTTTACATTTGTAATAAGGCCTAAAGCCTAAAGCCTAAAGCCTAAAACTGTAAACCGTTAACCGCCAACCGTCAACCAAAAAATGATGCGCATAGGAATCACCGATTGCGGCAAATTTGAAAATTACCGTCGCTGGATAGCCATGGAACCGGGTATTGAAGTCGTTAAACTTAGTTTTCAAGATCAAAATGCCGCCGAAGCGGAATCCTGCGACGGAATATTATTCAGCGGGGGAGAAGATGTTCATCCGGCACTATACGGCAAACCGGAATTCGTTCAGGAATATGGATTAAAGGAAATCATTCCGGCACGCGATCAGTTTGAATATGAAGTGATTGAAAAAGCTTTGGAAAGTAAAAAACCGGTCCTCGGCATTTGCCGTGGGATGCAGCTCATCAATGTTTTCCTGGGTGGAACCCTGTCACCCGACATACCCACTTTATCTCAGTCATCTGCCCATGGGAAAATTTCCGGACAGGATCAGACACATGATATACGGGTAGAAAATTTGTCCATGCTGCACCATATTTCGGGCCGGGAAATGGGACAAGTAAATTCAGCTCACCATCAGGGCGTGGACAAACCGGCCGGCAATTTGAAGATTTCTGCCTTTGGCGAATCCTCCGTCATCGAAGCTATGGAATGGAAAGATCCGTCAAATAAATCCTGGTTATTGCTTGTACAATGGCATCCGGAACGGATGCAGGATCCATCCTCTCCCTTTGCCGGGAATTTAAAACACGCATTTCTGAAAGCAGTCAAAACAGGCTGAACATTCAATTATTTTAAGCCGGGTGATCAAAAGGGGTACAGGAAAACCCTTAGTCCGGGCAACGCTTCCGGTTAGTATTTCGTTTAATCATATCAGTGGGAAGGCTGGCAAACAAATTGCTATTAAAAAATAGACGGGAAAATGTATATAAAAATTTTATCCCGTGGATTATTATTCAGTTGAGAATCCTATTTTTGTTCCATATCCTGTTAATTACCGCGTTTCTCAAAATCCCATCCATTTAAAGGCCCGTTCGTACACTCCGGAAACAGTCCCATATCTGTTGTATGCCTGTTATAAAAATTATTCAAGAACAGAATTCTGTGCTTTACAGACGAACAGATTAATTATTGATTATGAAAAAATTTTACGCTCAAATTTTTATTGCGGCTTTTCTCCTGACTGGTTTCTGCTCAAAGGCGCAGCTGTATACCTCGATAAACCCCAATCCAAGCAATTTTACATTTGACGATCCGCGTTATTGGGTCGGAGAAGTACGGCCTCCCAATCCCTGTACCGGATGTACTATCAATGTCAATTCAACAACGACTTTACCTAGTTCGATTTCAAATGTTCCCTCAACGGCTCTGCCTACAGCTACAAATGTGTTTACCGCGCAGACGCCCCCTGGAACAGCCAATAATGATGGGCTGGCACTTACCGTAGGAATGAGATTTCAGGCATCTGTACCCGGTCAGGTGGTGGGGGTAAGGTTTTGGCAGAACGCTTTGATGTCCGGGAGTCACACTGTGGCTTTATACGCTAATGGCGGTGGCGCGCCTCTTGCTACAGCTACTCTTTCAGACGCATCTGGATTTCCTTCACGCTGGAGAACAATAAATTTTGGAGCGCCTGTTACGATTACTCCGGGTACGACCTACGTGGTAGCCGTTTTCATGGCTAATAATTTTTACGTGTTTTCAACGGGTGATTTTAATGCGCCCATTAACAATGGCATATTAACCGGTTTGCAGCATAATCCACCTGCCAATCCAAACGCCGTGTATGATTACGGCGCGGCGCTACAATTCCCCACTTCATTTTATACCCCCGGAACTAACTATTGGGTGGATGTAAATTTTGCCGCAACGCCTTATACCCTGAATAACGTAGTTTTCAATGGCGGTATAATAGGCGTTCGAGGAAACACAAACTTAAACATCAACACAAAAGTACAACTGACCGGTACGGCCTTGAGTATAGGAAATGACCCGACATCAACACAAACACTATTCGTAAACGATCAGCTCTTTTTGGATCCGACTGCTTCAGTACAATTGGCGAATGGCACAACACACATTGACGCAAATAACAATGGAGGCAATCCAATTGTAGGAACATTTACTTTTGGAGCCTTCCCAAAACAGGCAGGTATTTATACTGTTCGAACTGCCGCTATCGGTCCGCCTGGAGCGACCGATATTACATTAAGCGCGTCATCAAATAGCAGATGGGATGGTGGTTTTACCGAAAATCCGTATATGCTTAATTGCACTCTCACTTGTGGTGCAGGACTTGTATTTGGCCCGGCCTCTACGCAATATCAGGCTTTGCCAAATGATTTTTATGGCTTTGGCCCAGCAGCTACATTACCGGTTGTTCTGGCCCAATTCATTGCGTCTAAACAGTCCGATGGTTCGGTTAAACTAAGCTGGACAACTTCTCAGGAAGTAAACGCAGGTTATTATGATGTTGAAAGAAGCGGTGATCAATCCGGCTGGATAAAAATTGGTTCGGTAAAAGCCAAAGGCAATTCAACCATTGCAACGGATTATTCACTATTTGATAATTTGCCACTGGACGGAACCGGTTATTATCGCCTCAAAATGGTTGACCTCGATGGTAAATTTGTTTACAGCAAAACAGTTTCTGTCTCTGCCGATAAGAACGCTGTTCCGCTTGTGATCTACAATAATCCATTTACGGATATGATCCGCCTGAAAGTAAATGTGGGCAGGGCGCAGAATTTAACTATGACGGTTTCTGATATGCTGGGTAAAACATATATCCGGCAGTCCGTCCAGGCACAGGCAGGTGATAATTTAGTGAACCTGCAGCCTGCTGTGATCGGAGGAAGTGGAATCTATATCCTGCGCATCACGGGAGACAGTTATAATCAAACAGCGAAGATCGAAAAGCAATAAGATAATCTGATAATCACTTCATGCATGCCACTGTCTAGGAGGAAACTCTGACGGTGGCATCGCTTTTATAAAGCTTTTTACTGAATGAAAATTCCCCCGCGCGCACTTATTTTTGATTTGAATGGTACGATGATCAATGATATGGAATTTCATATCCAGGCATGGACTTATATTCTGAATGAAGAACTGAATGCTGGCCTGACCCAGGACCAGGTTAAAAACCAGATGTATGGGAAGAACTCAGAATTATTTATCCGTGTTTTTGGAGAAGGGAAAATGACGAATGATGAAATGGAATTCTGGTCGATGGAAAAAGAAAAGAGATACCAGCAGGCTTATCGTCCATATCTTCAGTTGATCAACGGACTGGACGAATTTCTAAAGAGGGCTTATGAGGCAAATATTCCTATGGGCATCGGATCTGCTGCCATCCCATTTAATATTGATTTCGTATTAGATCAGCTGGATATAAGAAAATATTTCAGTGCTATTGTAAGTGCTGAGGATGTGGAGATCAGCAAACCGAATCCGGAAACTTTTTTGAAAGCAGCCCGGTTGCTAAAAACAGCGCCGGCCGATTGTCTGATATTTGAAGACGCACCAAAAGGAGTAGAAGCAGCCAGAAATGCCGGCATTCCATGTGTCGTGTTAACGACCCTGCATGCACGCGATGAATTTCCCCTTACCGAGCATGTCGTGGCCTTTATAAAAGATTATGGAGATCCATTTATTGTAAGCCTAACATTTAACGCGTAACGCTAAACGCGTAACGCTAAACGCCGGGCATGTTGCCTCCTGCCTCGAGCCTCGAGCCCCCTGCCTCAAGCCTCCTGCCCTTCGCCCGTGCACCGACGCTGAAACTTTAGCGCAGTCCAGAGCTTTTGCGAAGTTGGGTTCCGCCTAAAACAAATCGAGTACAAATACCCGGCCCCGGGTCCTCTTTTCCGGAAAAATACTCCCAAATCAGGAAGGATAAATACGTATGAAAATGTATAAATCCCTCATTTTCAAATACTATGAACCTTGGTATAAGGATTGAATTATCAGATCAAACTTTGTAACATGATACAGGATATGTCAATTTCGGTTCTTCGGGAAAAAATTAAGGAGTTGGAAAATGCTTTATTTATGTCTGAGTCTAACGCACTGGTCAGTTTGCCAACGCATATTGTTCACGTTTCGGAAGTGGATGATGAAGGGAATATCTGGTTTATTATTCCAAAACCCACACAGGTAATCGAATCATTTTCGAAAGAGATGCCGGCTAAGCTGGATTTCTTCAAAAAAGGTTCTTCATTCTTCCTTAAAATATCTGGTGTCGCTTCCATTGTATGGACAGCCAGGGAAATGAGGGACGCAAATCTTTCAAACGAATTGATCGGTTCTTTAAAAAAGGGAAATGTTGCTGTAAAAGTGAAAGTCGAATTATCAGAACATATTGAGAAAGCACCTAAGCAAATTTCGAATCCATTATTGAATGTCGGAACGCAGGTGTACAACTGGTTGTTGAATCCCCTTTTTAGCGCTTAAACGGCACCCCCTACCCCTGAATACAGGTCAGTGATAATTCTTGTCGCTGGCCTTTTTTTTATGTGTCAAATTACAAAGGAACTGTTGGCTCGGTTATCGTCGTAAAAGCAAAAGATGATTTCCGTGTGGCTCAGGTAAAAGTCAGTATTCATACTTCGGCAGGTGTCCTGATTGAAGAAGGAATTGCGATACTTGATCCGATCAAACGGACTCTTTGGAATTACACAGCGACGCAGAATAATGCGAATCCAACGGGTTCCGTGTCAGTGCGACAGCAACAGATCTTCTTGGTAATACCGGTTCGCTGGAAATTACGATGTAAGACTGTTAGCAGATGCTGACGACTGAAAGTTCGCTCCCTGATTCATGGCCATGCATCAGGGACGGCCTTTCTTAAAATAAATTTTAAACGGAAGCCGTACCCTCATGCCTTACGGGAAAGTTAACCGAATTCGCAATGAAACAAAAACTATGAGCCTTATCATGAATGGCTCCGGTTTTTTCTATCATCCACTCTTCTTTTACTTTCACCTTCGGATGCAGAATCACTTCTGAAAATCTTCCATTGCCATCATCAGACTCAATCATTTTACCAACGGCAGCATCTGAATATTCAAGAACAATTACAAAAGCATCAGAACACAAATGCAGGAACCACAACATATGGCAGGATGAAAGCGAAGCGACAAACATTTCTTCCGGATTGTATTTTGTTTTATCTCCCCGGAAAGTAGGATCAGAGCTTGCTTCAATGATTTGTTTTCCTTCAACAGAAATCTGGTGGGATCGTTCATACCCGCGGTAGGTTTCGGTTCCCTTGCCAGTATTGCCGGTCCATTGGAGGTTGGTGTGGTATGTGTGTTCTTTCACTGGTTGACAGTTGACGGTTGACGGTGAAATAAAGTTTTAGCCTTTAGGCTTTGGGCTTTAGGCGTATAATCCCTCCACCAATCACATCGTCTCCTTCGTAAAATACAGCGCTTTGTCCGGGTGTAATACTTTTCACCGGTTCATAAAAATGTACACGAACCTGGTTTCCTTCGCTGTAAATATTACTCAGGCTTCCTTTATCCTTATAGCGGATTTTTGTAATGGCTTCCATTCCTTCCGGCACGACATCATATTTCTGCATATTCAAACCCGTAACCATCATGGACTGCCCTGCCAGGTCTTTTTCTTCTCCCAGCACAACGGTATTATTTTCCGGATGAATGGCCGTTACATAAACGGGTTTGCCAAATGTAATGTCAAGACCCTTTCGCTGGCCGATGGTGTAAAACGGATATCCCCGGTGTTTACCAATGATATTTCCTTCGCTATCCACGAAACTTCCTCCTTCAACATTTGTTTCGAGACCGGGCATTTTCTTTTTCAGGAATCCCCGGTAATCATTGTCGGGCACGAAACATATTTCGTAACTCTCACTTTTATTGGCAAGTTCAGTGTATCCGTAATCAACGGCCATCTGCCTGATTTCGGGCTTTCTGTATTTACCCAGCGGAAGCATGGTACGGCTCAGCAAATCCTGCTGTAACCCCCAGAGCACATAACTCTGATCTTTGAGTTCATCAACCCCCTTGCTGAGAAAATAACGGCCGTTATCATGCTGGTGGATAAACGCGTAATGGCCGGTCGCAATGAATTCGCAATCCAGGGCATCAGCTCTTTTCAGGAGGGCCCTCCATTTTATATGGGTATTACACATTACGCAGGGATTCGGTGTGCGCCCCGCAAGATATTCTTCCACGAAATTGTCAATAACGGCGGTTCCGAATTCATCCCGGATATCCAGCACAAAATGTGGAAAACCATGCTGAACAGCCGCCATTCGGGCATCGTTGAAGCTGTCCAGGTTGCAGCAGCCGGTCTCTTTTTTTGTCGTACCGGTGCTCGCATAATCCCAGGTCTTCATGGTAATGCCGATCACTTCGTATCCCTGGTCGTTCAGCATGAGGGCCGTAATGGTACTGTCAATACCCCCGCTCATGGCAACCAGCACTTTTCCATTTCTGCTCATAACCGCAAAGATACTTATTCCCGGAAAATAGTATTTTATCGGCCTTCCAAAACCTGTAAATTGCCCTATAAACAATTTTAAGTACGCAGCTAAATTTTAAGTTATGATCAAAATGCAAGTCATCGGAAATCTTGGGAAAGATTGTGTGACCAATCTTGTGAACGGAAAAAATGTGATCAATTTCAATGTTGCACACACGGAGAAATTCCGGGATGCCAAAGGCGAACAGAAAGAGAAAACGGTGTGGGTGGACTGTGCTTACTGGACCGACAGAACAGCGATCGCTCCTTATCTGAAAAAAGGAACGCAGGTTTATGCGGAAGGAATACCTGACCTGCGCACATATCAGAAAACAGACGGCACGCAGGGTGTTTCTCTGACATTGAGAGTATTGTCAGTACAACTACTTGGAAGCCGGAATAGTAATGATGCAGGTGGAAACGATAGTTACAGTGCCGGCTCATCCGGCAGCCTGGCTGCTGTTCCGGCATCCGGAGATATGACAGCTCCTGTGGACGACCTCCCTTTCTAAGCATCCCGGTAAAAAAAATGCCCCGTCAAAGG
This sequence comes from Bacteroidota bacterium, assembly GCA_013286315.1. GTDB lineage: Bacteria > Bacteroidota > Bacteroidia > Chitinophagales > Chitinophagaceae > Puia. Next base: position 13,969 of record JABDFX010000048.1, read on the forward strand.
CGGGGCATTTTTTATTTGACTTATCTTCCTTCCTCATATTAAAACTCCATATGAAAAGATCTTCTTCACGTCGTCATTTTATACAACAGATGAGTGGAACCGCACTCGCATTGGCAGCAACCAACTCCGGTCTCGCATTCGCCAGTCAATGGCAGAACAAGGTCGACGGGTATTCAAAAAAAATTTCGCCCAATGACAAGATCCGTTTTGCTACCATCGGTATGGGCATCATGGGTTATAATGATACCAACACGGCGCTGAGAGTGCCCGGTACCGAATTGGTAGCCGTGGCAGATCTGTATACCGGAAGACTGGCCAGGGCAAAGGAAAAATATGGCAACAGTATTCAGGTCACTCAAAACTACCAGGATATTATCAGCAGAAAAGATATAGATGCCGTGATCATTGCAACTGCCGACCTGTGGCACGCCCGTATTTCTATCGATGCATTGAAAGCGGGTAAGGCAGTGTATTGCGAAAAACCAATGGTGCACGAAATCCGGGAGGGCCTGGAAGTAATCGATGCCTGGAAAAAAAGTAATAAAACCATGCAAATCGGTAGTCAGCGGGTGAGCAGCATTGGTGTTATCAAAGCCCGTGAAGCGATAAAAGGCGGAGCCATCGGACAATTGGCCATGGTGGTGGCAAATTTCGACAGACAAAGCGCGCTGGGTGCCTGGGAATACACCATGCCCGCGGACGCATCAGCAACAACAGTTGACTGGAAACGATATATCGCAGGAATGAAGGATGAACCCTATGATCCGAAAAAGTTTTTCTGGTGGAGAAACTATAAAGCATTTGGTACCGGCGTTGCGGGAGATCTGTTCGTGCACCTGATTTCAGGTATCAATGTTATTACAGATTCAAAAGGTCCGGAAAAAATTTATGCTTCGGGGCAAACCTGTTACTGGAAAGACGGACGTGATGTGCCGGATGTGATGGCAGGTGTGATGCAATATCCTAAAACAGCGGAACACCCGGAATTCCAGGTGATGCTGCGGGTGGATTTTATCAGTGGGAACAGTGAATCCGGCGGAACCCAGTTCATAGGTTCGGAAGGTGTGCTTACGCTGAACGGAAATGGTTATACGATCCGCTATCACAAAATGTCAAAGGCGCCGGGCATCGGTGGCTGGGATGCGCTGGAAACCTATCCTAAGAAAATGCAGGAAGAACTATTGAAATCATATAATGAAAAATGGTCTGCTGCCGATCAGAAAGATCAGTCGGAACCTGACACAGTATTCCAGGCGCCCGACAATTACGACGAAGACCTTGAACATTTCGGACATTTTTTTGAGGGTGTAAGGGTGGGCACACCGGTAGTGGAAGATCCGGTATTTGGTTTCAGGGCCGCGGCTCCCTGCCTCGCGGCCAATGACAGTTATTTTGAAAACAAGATCGTGAATTGGGATCCGGTAAACATGAAACTGGTCACCAGATTATAATGATGCATGGAAAGAATATATAATTATGAGCAGCTTTGGCTTTTTACAAAAAATGTTTTCATCAGTATAGGTTGCAGTGAGGAACACGCTGCACTGGCCGCAACAGGCTTGCTAAGAGCTGATCTGCGGGGAATCGATTCTCACGGTATTGCGCGTCTCTCGGGTTATATCCGCTTATGGGAGGCCAAACGGGCGAATGCCACGCCTGATATTCAAGTCATACATGAAACACCTTCTACAGGCGTGGTAGACGGAGACAGCGGGCTGGGATTGGTCGTCGCACCCTTTGCAATGGATCTCGCGATCAGCAAAGCGGAAAATATCGGCAGTGGCTGGATCGCCGTCAGGAACTCCAATCATTTTGGTATTGCTGCTCAACACGCCATGAAAGCCCTGGAAAAAGATATGATCGGGATCGTGATGACGAACGCCAGTGCGTTGGTGGCTCCCACGTTTTCTATTGAACGACTGTTGGGTACTAATCCGATTTGTGTTGCCATACCGGCCGGAGAGGAGTTCCCTTTTGTTGCGGACCTTGCAACGACCACGGCGGCCAATGGTAAACTGGAAATCCTTCAAAGAAAAAACCAGCAGGCGCCTGCCGGCTGGATTCAGGATAAGGAAGGAAATATATCTACCAATCCCCATGAAATAAAAAGCGGAGGTGCTTTATTGCCGTTAGGCGGTGACCGGGAACATGGCAGCCACAAAGGATATGCCCTCGGCGCCATCGTCGACATTTTTTCAGGTGTGCTGAGCGGGGCGAATTTCGGGCCCTGGGTACCGCCATTTCCGGCATTTATACCTGTGCCCGATAATATGCCGGGAAAAGGAATCGGACATTTCTTCGGTGCCATGCGGATTGATGCATTTCGTAAAGCGGATGAATTTAAAAAAAGACATGGATCAGTGGTTGAAAAGATTCAGAAAAGCGAAACCTGCGAAGGAATTTGAGCAGGTGTTGGTACCCGGGGATCCGGAAAGATTCATGGAAACCGATCGCAGGAAAAATGGCATTCCACTCATGCAGGCTGTTGTGGAAGACCTTCAATATGTGGCGGAACGCTTCAAAATTTCGCCGCTCGTATAATAGCCATTCTTTGCGATAAACGCAATAATTCGTCCTTCATTTTAGTTATTACACTTAGAAATCCAATATAGGAATGACACTCCCGGAATGGGAATTTTCCTTTTAGAAATTGAAGGATAAACCATTCAGGGTCAGGCGATTTGGAATTGGTATGCCGATTGAACCCCTGTATGTGTCAAATACCGTGACTATGAAAAATGTTTACTCAGATTCCGTTTTACCCCGCGGAACCTCCATAAAGGAACGCATGTATGATGCGTTGGCTGGGCAGAGCACCGGGGTTTCCCATCTGCGTTTACGCATGATGGTAATGTTGGGTTTTATTTTTATTTTCAATACTTCTTCACTCAGGGCCCAGAACTGTGCGATTTCAGGTAACCATACACAAAATACAAGTGAGAATACATATTATCCTGGTACAACTGCATCAGTAGCTGCCGGAGCAACTTCCGTTACATTAGGTGCTGCCGGTGCAGGGGCAAATTTTGGTAATACTCCCATTGCAACCGGCGATATCGTATTTATAATACAAATGCAGGGTGCTCAAATTAATGTGCCCGCGTCTGAATCGAGTGGTCTATATGGAGCAAACTCAAGTGGTAAGTCCAGTGGTTTCCTGCCTTCAAATTTATATGCCGGAAATATGGAGTTTGCCGTTGCAACGAATGCTGTTCCCATTGGAGGCGGTGTGTTAAATCTGAATGCCGGTCTGACTTATCCATATAAGAAAGCCGCTTTCGGTGCTGATGGCCAGTATACTTACCAGGTTATCAGAGTCCCTTCATATTATAATATTCAGTTGACAGCCACCATCACCACGCCGCTTTGGAATGGTTCGGTTGGTGGCGTTACGGTTATTAGCGCAGTGAATCAACTGGATTTGAATGGTCAGATAATTAGTGCACTGGGTGCTGGATTCCGAGGTGGCGGGGGAGTTAATAAAACCGGAGCCGCTGGGTTTTTGACAGATAATTATACCATGTCAACAAATAACGCGAACGGCAGTAAGGGAGAAGGGATCGCCGGTACCCCAAGATATGTGAACTTTAATTTTACGTTAATAGATAATGTGGTGGAAGGTTATCCCGGAGGAAGTTTTGCCCGGGGAGCGCCAGGTAACGCCGGTGGCGGATCGACCGATAGTAATCCCCCTTCAAACGACCAGAATGCAGGTGGCGGTGGCGGAGGAAACGGTGGTCTTGGTGGTATTGGCGGTAATGGTTGGAAGACATTTGGAATAAGCGGTGGATTTGGTGGATTTGCATTCGCCACATTGACTCCCAGTTTAGTAATTTATTACAGCCCTTCAAAGCTTATTATGGGCGGCGGCGGTGGAGCAGGTGATACAAATAATGCCACTGGTAGTCTTGGAGCCCTGTCGAGCAGCGGTGCATCCGGTGGGGGAATAGTGATTGTAAATGCGAATACCATTATTGGTACCGGAACCATCAATGCCAATGGAAACACTTTTGATAAAACTGTACTCAATGATGGATCCGGTGGCGGTGGTGCGGGTGGAAGTATTTTAATATATGCCAACTCGGGTCAGGCAGGCATTACTGCAACTGCCAATGGTGGCAATGGTATAAATAACTATCCTTTTAGCGCAGCCGCTACCCAGCATGGACCTGGCGGTGGCGGTGGCGGTGGTGTTATATATTCTAATGCAGCTGTCAACATTGCTTCATCGGCAAATGGCGGTTTAGCCGGTATCAGCCAGGGATCCACTGCTACGAGTAATTTTGGTGCGAATCCCGGTACCGTCGGAGTGCTTACCCAGACTTTCCCATTCTCCCAGTTGCCGCCTAAAATGCAGATCTGTCAATCCATGGTTCTGCCGGTAACGATGATGAGTTTCAACGCTAATTATGTAGCTGCAAATAATGTAAAAGTTTCATGGTCTACAACCGATGAAGTGAACGCATCTTATTTTGTTGTAGAAAGAAGTTCAAACGGATCGGATTTTATAGATGTATCACAGGTGAATGCCAGTGAATCCACAAACCCGATTCATAATTATAATATGAATGACCAGCTGTATAATGTCAATAGCAACGTAGTATATTATCGCCTGCGTATCGTCGACAATGACGGCAAGTATAGCTATAGTAAAATTATTTCGGTGAAACTGGATCAGCCTGAAAACAGTATCTCAGTATATCCTAACCCGGTGGATAATTATGCGATCGTAAATTTATTTTCTGATAAACCAGGTAACGGAGTATTAAGACTCATCGATGAGGCTGGCAGACAAATGCTGACCAAATCATTCACCGTCATTGGAGGTAATAACAACCTGACAGTGGACCAGCTCGGTCACCTGCCAAAAGGAATCTACGTGATCCAGGTCATATTGAATAATAACTTGTACAATCAGAAGATCGTCAAAAAATAATTAACCCTTAAAGCAAAAACAGAGAACGCCGCCTGGTATAAAACCAAGGTGGCGTTTTCATTTGTATATTTGCGATCCCAAAAAAGGTTCGCATGAAAGTCATGAAATTCGGAGGCACTTCAGTCGGTAAACCAGAGCGTATGCATGATGTTGCCAAACTCATAACCGCTGACCCGGAGAAAAAGATTGTCGTACTGAGCGCCCTCAGCGGCACGACAAATGCACTGGTTGAAATCGGCCAGTCCGCCGCCCGTTTTGACAGGGAAGGAGCCGCTGAACAGATCAGCAGACTCAGCAATCACTATCATACTTTTATTGAATCACTGCTGGCTTCGGATAAGGCCAGGGAACGGGCCCTCGCGATCGTGCGTGAGCATTTTGAATTTCTGGGCATCATTCTCCGGATATCTTTCAGTGAATCGCTGAACAAGGATATTCTGGCGCAGGGAGAATTGCTCTCTACCAAATTATTCAGCGTTTACCTGGAAGAACAAGGCATTCCGCATGTGTTATTGCCCGCACTTGAATTTATGAGTATCGACGCAGAGGATGAACCACAGCTGGATCAGATCCGTTTAAAGCTTTCTGATTTGCTGGCCAGATATCAGGAAACCGGACTTTTTATCACCCAGGGTTATATCTGCCGGAATGCGAAAGGCGAAGTGGATAACCTGAAAAGAGGCGGCAGTGATTACACCGCGTCACTCGTTGCTGCGGCTATCCAGGCAAGCGTTTGTGAAATATGGACCGATATCGATGGTATGCACAACAACGATCCCCGTATCGTAAAGAAAACCGTTCCTGTGGAGCAACTGAGTTTTGATGAAGCCGCCGAGCTCGCTTATTTCGGTGCTAAAATTTTACATCCGACCTGTATCTGGCCGACACGGCAACAAAATGTACCGGTGAAACTGCTCAATACCATGCAACCGCTGGCAGCCGGTACCGTGATACAGAAAACAACATCCTCCAAAGGAGCGAAAGCCATTGCGGCAAAAGACGGCATCATCGCCATCAATATCAAAAGCAGCCGAATGCTCCTGGCTTATGGATTTCTCCGGAAGATTTTTGAAGTCTTTGAAAAGTATAAGACACCCATTGATATGGTGACCACTTCAGAAGTAGCCGTATCCGTAACCATCGATAATGGCAGCCAGTTAAAATATATTCTGAAAGAACTCGAACCATTCGGAACCACTGAAGTGGAAGAAGGGCAGACCATCGTGTCCATCGTAGGGAATCAGATTGCTGAAACAAAAAATGTTTTACTAAAAATCTTTGACGGTCTTTCCCATGTGCCCGTCAGAATGGTCAGTTATGGCGGTAGTAAACACAATGTCTCTGTGCTGATCCCTTCCTCTTACAGAAATGAAACCCTGCAAAAGCTGAATCTAAAACTGTTTGGACTTGAATAAATTGTCAATTGTTAATTGTTAACTCTAATTGACAATTGACAATTAACCATTGACAATTAATAGGCAAGTATGGTTTTTTCCAACGCGCCATCTCTGCGATATACATCGTCCCGAAAATTTACCCTGCCCTGATTATCAACAAAAGCAGTCATATATCCGATATAAACCGGAACAGGATTTTTCAGGGTTACATATTTTTCAACACCGGCGTGCATGGCTGCATTGATTTTCTTAGCGGTCCACTGCGGATTATCCCTCAGCAGATAATTGGCTAATTTCTCCGGCTCACCTAAACGGATGCATCCATGACTGAATGCGCGGGCAGATTTTTCAAAAAGACTTTTGGCGGGCGTATCGTGCAGGTAAATATTATATGAATTGGGGAATAAAAATTTAACCAGCCCCAGTGAGTTCTTTGGACCTGGTTTCTGACGTACCCGGTTTCCAACCCATTCCATATTATTCCGCTTCAGGTAATTCGGATCACGCCGGATTCCGGGCAGGATCTCGTTTTTAAGGATCGAAGGAGGAATATCCCAGTAAGGACTGAAAACAATATACTTGATATCGCCTGAAAACAAAACCGTTTTATGTACGTCTCTACCCACAACCACATTCATAGCAAAATGAATTGTATCCGCATCGTATGCGTACAAAGTAAACGAAGGAATATTTACGATCAGATAATGACGTTTTAAATCCAACGGTACCCATCGTGCGCGTTCCATATTGATGATGATCTTTCGTATATATTCCTGCATGGGTGTGTTGATATAATTAAAAAATGCGGGACCCGGAATACCGTCGGCAATCATGCCATATCGGTATTGAAATGATTTTATTCCATTTTGCAGGCTTTCGTCAAATACTTCGCTGCCGGAATCAAACTTCAGATCGCCCAGTTGGAACAATCGTTTTCTAAGGCTGGCCACATCCGTCGACTCGTCGTTCAACGCGGGTCTGCCTTTCGTATGAATGGGCTTCCAGGATATGGAGGAATCGAGCTTTCTGTATTTTTTTAATGCCTCCTTCAGTAAATTGTATTGCCGGTTGCTGTAATTATCAGAGAAAAGGGGAGCAACCGTATCCCTGATCAGTGAATCCGTGAAGTAGGGCAGATTGAGTTTTTTTCGGGGAATATACCATTGGAGTTTGGAAGACAGGTTTTCAGATATTCCGTTCCATACTTTATCTGCATAAAAAAGATATTCGGCAGTCAGCAGAATTTCCAGGACCGAATCCGCTTTTCCATGAACAGACGGGTCGTTGATAAGGCTGTCCAGGTTATTGAGATAAGGAGGCTTTATTAAAATGCCTTCATCTTCCAGGTTACTGAGTTGGGTATATAAATGGTTAGCCTGTTCAATCAGACCGGAAGTTTCATACCACGCATAACTAAAATTCCGGTAACGATAAAACTGTTTCACATCCGAAGCATATTTTCCGAGCAGTGGAAACAGGGTCAGAAGCTTACTGATTTTTGTACTATCCAGATGCAATACATGCTGATCGCTGAATGAGCCCTCCACCGATCGGTCCGTTTTCGGAAGCGAATCTGCTTTAGGCGTTGCAGGTTCCTGCCGGGGTGACTGATTATGACAGGCTGATAGAATAACCAAGAGTAAAATCGGACAACCG
>JABDFX010000049.1 GCA_013286315.1 Bacteroidota bacterium
GGTCATCGTCATAGTAACTGTCATCATGCCGTATTTCACCTGTGTCCACCTTCACTTCCACATACCTGATATCCACTACGACGCTGGTAAGGTTTGCTACAGGACCATCATTCAGAGAGACAGAAACTTTTTGCTTGCCTGCCGGTACATTACCAGATGAATTTGACGATTCCTTGTTACAGGCAGTGATGATCGCAAGAGAGATTACAATAAGAGATACCCACATGAAGACTGCATTTCCTGTTCGTTTCATAGTTGTTTTTTTTTGATAAATAATTGACCGGAAGTAGAAATCAACCATTCAATGAAGTGTAGGTATAAAAAAATAAAAGAGAAATTGGGTCACATTTACGTAGATACAAGAAGCGTACCATGCATGCAGAATGCCATGACAAATATTTATTTTAACAACCGGAATCGTAAAAATACGATTACACACACGATTGCAAATCAGTAATTTTCCATTTCATAATACGCGTTTGAAATGAAAATTGATCATATCACGGGAAGATTTATCCGTCGTTAAGTACCAAATCCAAAATAAAAGAATATACAGGAGACCTGTTAGATTGAAGCTACCCATTTTATTCTTATGTTTTGATTATCTATTGAAAAAATGATTTTCCAAATGCGGTTGTTCGCGATACATTATTTGTTGTCATAATATTTATTCTTGAATTTCATTAGCTTATCTCTTCCCCAGGCGATCATAAATTCATTTCCGTCTGCAGATTTATATATGTTTTCCTGGCTTCTCACAAAGCCTTCCCAATTATTCAGCTTATGATGGTATTGAACATAAAATTCAACGGACCAGCTTAGGATTTCTTGTAGAATCTTAATGTATTCTGAATAGCTTTTTGCATCTGTGAGTTTTTAGTCACCAAAAGACTAAAATACGTATAAGCATAAATCATGATTGATGAAATCGAAGCCATATAGACCGGTTCGGCAAGGACAGTATTTTAAGAATCACCTTTCGGAAAATGATATTTGCCGATAATGATCGCTGGTCTGCCGATGGTGGGATGCGGCCTTGCGCAAATAATTTTCGGGGATAGGGAAAATCGCCCCCGGAAGATAACGTCAATTGAACGTTTGCCTGAATGCTATAGGAGAAAGATTGGTTTTGGACTTGAATAATTTACTGAATGACTGGGGGTGTTCAAAGCCTAATCCATAGGCAATTTCACTGACTGACAGATCGGTGGTAGACAATTTTTCCTTTGCTTTTTCAATCAGCTTATCGTGGATATGCTGCTGGGTGCTCTGACCTGTCAAAACCTTTAATAATTCACTTAAATAATTGGGCGATATATTTAACTGTCCGGCAACCCATTGAACAGACGGTAATCCTTTTTGAGCGTAGGTATCATTTTCGAAATAAGCAGTAAGTATGTTTTCCAGACGATCGAGAATTCTATGGTTTGTTATTTTTCTTGTAATAAACTGGCGGTGATAAAACCGTTCAGCATAAGTAAGTAACAGCTCCAGTTGGGCAATCATTACATTCTGACTGAATTGATCAATATTTGAATGATATTCCTGCTCTATATTCCGCAAGATGGCCATAATCATGTTTTCTTCTTTGTCAGAAAGAAACAAGGCCTCATGTACCGAGTAACCGAAATATTCATATTGCCTGATCGTTTTCGCCAATGAAGTATGCCATAAAAAATCGGGATGGACGAGCAGTAACCAGCCCGAACGTCTTATGAGCTCATCTTTGCTGACCTCAATTCCAAAAACCTGCCCGGGTGAAATAAAAAACATTACGCCTTCATCAAAATCATACTCCTGCTGACCGTATCTGATTTTTGCATTGAAATCCCTTTTCAGAGAAATGGAATAAAAATCAAATACCATCGAAAAGGGCTCGCTGCCGGGCGGATGCTTAACGGATTCCAGATTGATCACGCTGATCAATGGATGCTCCGGCTTGGGAAGTCCCATCACCTGGTGATACTGGCTGATCGATTTGATCCGGAGAAGCTGTTTGTTTGGCATATTAAAATATAATCATTTTAATTAAATGCGGTAGCAAATTCTTTTGCAAAATCGGTTAGTTTCACTTTGCCCATGACCGCCGGTTTATGACGGTAATAGTCTTCTGTTAATATACCGCTGTGCTGACTGGCGAACATTTCAACCAGACCGGCCGCGATCTGTGGATTTAATCCGGCCGCTTCCAAACTTGCCTTCCTTTGTTTGTCAGAAACAAGTAACCACTTCAGATCCGGTTTTCCGATCGCATGGCCCAGGATATTGGCAGTATCATTGCCTGTCAGCTCATCGCTTGCTACATATCGTATTTTTCGTCCGACCAGGGGCATAACGATCTCGTCGGCGATCGCTGAAGCAATATCTATGGGAGAAACCCAAATGAGCATTTCGTCGGCACCATAGTTTGCAGAGATAATGCCTTCCTTCTTTATCATCGGAACAAAACCGTACAAATTATAGTAAAAGCCGGCCGGGCGCATAAACGTAACGGCAACTTCAGAGAGTCTGTTCAGTATAACTTCTACCGCATGATGACCAAGAATAAGGCCCGAACCTTTTTCCAGATGAGCGCCTATACTGCTGAGGTGAACCACTCGCTTTACACCTGACCGCAAGATGGCTTCTGCATAGTTTTCACCGATCCGGCGGCTGTAAGCCATGAGGTCAATACCGGGATCGAGAAAGTTCCCAGGGGGTATCATTGTGTAGACTGCATCTGCACCGCTGAAGCTGTCTGTAAGAAAATGAATGTCCTCTACGGAACCGATGGCGGCTTTTGCGCCCAATGCTTCGATATCCCTTTGTTTTTCAGCCTTACTGCTGATCACCTTTACGGAATGTTCTTTTTGTACCAGCTCTTTTGTCAGGGGCAGACCAATATGTCCCAGAGAACCTGTAATTGTAATTTTCATCTTTATGCTTTTTGATATTGCAAATATTCGCAACAATCAGAAGACAGATGTAGCCTGATCTATTATTGTTGTAGTCTAAACGCGGTTTGTCAGTTTACTATTTGAAGTCAGGCTGAAATGAGCCTCCGTGATAAAAATTATATATTTATTATAAACCTTTATATATGCTTGTTTCCATTTTCATTGCGATCACTCCGAAGGCTGCATTTTTAACAAAGGATCGGCATTGCATTCGACAAATGTCAATTTTTCCCATGAAATCCATATGTTGCGTTTGTTAATTGGATGATAAGGGGCAATGCGGGTGGGACAGTTATTCTTTAAAACATATAAAAATGAATGATGCAACAATATTCAAATTTAATTGAGGCGATCAGCGGCCTCAGAAAGGAAGGTTATACGGAAGATTTTAACCTCGAACAGCAATGTATTTCCTGCAGGGATGGCGAATTCAAATTATTCCACGATGAGTTTATCATCGATAAATATTTCCGGTTCGACGTCAGCAGCGATGCAGCGGATCAAAGTATCATTTATGCCATTTCCTCTCAAAAACATGATTTAAAAGGAATCCTGATCAATGCATATGGTATTTATTCCGAACCGCTGACCAATGAAATGCTGAAAAAATTACAGATAGCAGAATGAGTTCTAAAAATCTTCCAGTATCATTTTCCGGCCGAACAGGGTGTTTGCCTGTTACACGGTTTACCATCATCAATAATTAATACTTTCTTCAAAGCTCTTCCAGGAGCCGTCGCAGCTGCGAGACCTGAGTAACTGCCTCCCACGATGATCATATCAAATTTCTTTTCTCCGGGCATAATCATAAAAATTCACTTTCGCATCAATTATCGTTCGAAATAGGCCGCCATCGGTTGACTTCTTCCCGTCATTCGTTTACCAGGAAGCCGATTCTATAGATTACCTGGTGGAAAGTAATAGTTTTGCCGACATTTATTGTATAATAACAGGATGAAGAAAGTAAACAATATCAGGCGGTTTACATTTTATTTATGGGTCGGACTCGCCTATTTAATGTTGTGGGTTTTAGTTGAATGGGGCGGCCATGGTGAATGGGAGAGCCATCCTGGTATGTTTGGAACGATATTGCTGAATGAGATCTGGCGCACATCGTATATTATTGTCGTCAATTATATATTATTTGAGTACAGTGTGCAAGCGATCCTGCGTCGCAGGAAATACCTGCTGATCAATATTGTACTGGCCCTCGTTCTTTTCTTTGCCCATCTCTTTTTGTATACAATTATGTTGTATGTATGGAAAACCATCGGAGCCGGCATGGGAATCTATAACGAGTTCAGGACATTCAGAGATATTGAGGAAGAACTCAGTTTTCAGTTTGGATTCAGCGTGGGATCTTTTTTCTTTTTTGGAATCATACGCCATATTTATAATTATATAAAATTAAAAGCATCGGCTCAGCGTCTGCTCATCGAAAAGCAATCGGCAGAATTGAATTATCTCAAATCTCAGACGAACCCGCATTTTTTATTCAATACCCTGAATAATATCTATTCACTGGCCAGAGATAAGTCCGATCTGGCCCCGGAATCTATTTTACGCCTGTCGAAAATATTGCGGTTTATGCTATATGAAACCGGCGGCTCTTTTGTAGCCATTGAGCAGGAGCTGAAAATAATCAGCGATTATATAGCGCTTGAAAAATTGAGATACGATGAAACCCTTCGGGTTAGTTTCAACAATGATATTGAGGATATGAAACAGGCCCTGCCACCTCTGTTGCTGATCCCGCTGGTTGAAAATGCCTTTAAACATGGCGTTTCCGAAACGAGAACTGATCCATTTGTCGATATTTATCTGTCTGTTAATAAACGTCAGTTGCTGTTTATTGTAAAAAATTCCACCGAGGATTTTCAGGAGAAAGGCAGACTGAAGGGAAATATCGGACTTTCAAACCTGCGGCGCCAACTGGAATTGCTTTATACCGATTACAACCTTTCCGTTCAGCACAGTGACTCCGGATTTTCGGCCATCTTAAAAATTAATCTAGCAAGTCATGTCCAGAATTAAGTGCATTATCATAGAAGATGAGCCTTTGGCGGTGAAAGTTCTATCGGATTATATTTCACAGGTTCCTTTCCTGGAACTACAGCACACATTTAAGGATGCGATTCTGGCGACTGACTTCCTGCGGAATAATTATACGGAGCTTATTTTTTTGGATATTCATCTGCCGAAATTAAAGGGCATGGCCTTTTTAAAAACGCTTTCCCATCCGCCTGCGGTGATTGTTACAACAGCTTATCATCAATATGCTGTAGAGGGATTTAATTTGAATGTAACGGATTACCTCCTGAAGCCATTTGAGTTTGAGCGTTTTTTAATTGCTGTAACCAAAGTTAAAACGGCACTAGCCGAAAAACAGAAAACAGAAAGCGGTGAGGTAAAAGATTTTATATTTCTGAATGTCCAGAAAAAGAAGGTAAAAATATTATTTTCTGAAATCATATATATTGAAAGCCAGCAGGAATATATACGGATCGTCACGATAAATAAGGAATACCTGTCAAAAATGAGCACCCATGAAATAGAGAAGCTCCTGCCTTCCGGTCTTTTCAAACGAATCCACCGGTCTTATATCATTTCAATCAGTAAGATCGTGTCCTACACAGCCGAAATCGTTGAATTGAAAGGCGTTTCGATTCCCATTGGCAGGGGCTACAGGGATATTTTAGAGAACCTGTAAAAACGCGGCGCCCCCTCTTTTTAAAAAATTATTAACATAAAAATTGCACAAGTGAACACTTGTGCATATATTTACAACCACATACTTGTATATTATGAAAGCCAGACGCGATGTGTACCAGGCAATAGCCGACCCGACCCGAAGGGCGATCATAGGGTTGATCGCCGCCGGGCCGCTGGATATGAATTCGATCACAGAAAAATTTGATATCACCCAACAGGCGATTTCATTGCACGTGAAGATTCTGGCGGATTGCGGGCTCGTAAGGATGAAACAACAGGGGAGAAACAGGATTTGCGAGGCGAAGCTGGGGAAACTGGGTGAAGTGGATCAATGGGTCAGCCAGTATCGCCAGCACTATGAAAGCAAGCTCGACGCAATGGAAAAATATATTGAGAAACTAAAAAAAGAAAGATATGGAAAGCGTAAAAGATAACACGAAAGACCGCGAACTGATGATCACAAGAAAGATCAATGCGCCGGTGGAACTGGTCTGGGAAGTATGGACCAAACCGGAGCATATCGCCAACTGGTGGGGACCTGACGGATTCACCAACACGATTACGAAAATGGAAGTCAGACCGGGTGGGGTATGGGAATTGATCATGCATGGCCCCGATGGCACTGATTATCCAAATAAAAGTATTTTCAAAGAAGTGCTACCATTGGAGAAAATTGTATATGAACATGTATCCGAGCCGCATATCGTGGCGACGATAACTTTTGAAAAGCAGGGAAAACAAACGATTATCCACTGGCATGCAGTATTCGACAGTCGGGAAAAATTTATCGAAGTGGTAAAAAAACACAAGGCAGACGTGGGTCTCAAACAGAACGTAGAAAAGATGGTCACCTATTTGCAGGCTTTTTCTAAATAAATAATAAATGAGAATTTTCATTAAGCTGATAATCTATATCGCTATGAATACGCATGGTGCAAATGCACAGAACGGACAATATGCTGTAGTAAACGGCCTTCATATGTATTATGAGGAGTATGGCAAAGGCAGTCCGCTCGTGTTGATCCATGGAGCGGCTTCGACGGTACAGACGAGTTTTGGCCGCCTGATACCGGAGCTTTCAAAAACACACCGGATCATCGGCGTTGAAATGCAGGCGCATGGTCATAGCGATAATCGCGATGGCAGGCCGATTAGCTTTGAACAGGATGCGGAAGATGTGGTGGAGTTGCTGCGGCAAATGCATATTGAAAAGGCGGATTTTTTTGGCTTCAGTAACGGAGCAACCACAGCGCTGGAGATTGCCATTCATCATCCAACCCTGGTCGGCAGGCTCGTGTTTGCTTCTTCCATGTATAAACGCTCCGGTTGCGCTCCTGCATTTTGGCAGGGGTTTGGAAACGCGCGATTGGAAGTTATGCCCGATGTGTATAAAAAGGCGTTCCTTTCTACTAACCCAAATCCGGCAGCGCTTAAAATTATGTTCGATCAATGCGTTCAGCGGATGCAGAAGTTCACCGATATCCAGGATTCAGTAGTGCAGTCGGTACGGGCGAAAACATTAATTATATTGGGTGATCATGATGTTCCCCTGGTTGAAGGCGCGTTGGCCATGTCCCGATTGATGCCCTATGCGAGCCTGGCTGTTTTCCCCGGGGGACATGGGGGATATATGGGAGAGATTGCAGTTTGGAAGGAACAAGACGGACCGCCGGTAGCCCTGCCCCTGATCAGGCAATTCTTAAAATCAGAAAGTGAATAAAATGATTTCGGCATATACATCAAACCCATATTGGCTGGTTGGAAAAAGTCTGTACGATCATTACAGCCCCATAATTGAGAAGCATGGATGTATAGTGGCATCTGCCCATGCCGGGTCAAATGATCAACAGTTATATACAAATGGCCGCCATACGAGATGATAACTTGAGTGCAGCAACACCGTAAACGGGTTTTCAGGCCCATATTCCGTGAAGATCTGCGGAGATTACGGGCAACACGATGCATTGGTAATCACGCATTTAAAAACACGAGCCCCAAACCCGAAACCCACCGGATACAGGAACCTCACTTTATTTTTCAAATAGATACATCCGGCGGGTCTTCCGTCGTTCTATAAAAAACCTGAAGGGTACCAGATCCGCTGACAAAAGGCCACCCAATGAAATATCCAATATTCCTGTTTGCGATTGCTATCGCATCCTGCACCAAATCTGCATTGCTGCCGCAACATTATCAGAATATACATCAAAAATGGATCGTTCAGGAAGGACACGACCAGGCGGCCTGGAGCGCAGCACAGTTTTGCGTTGCTTCAGATTACCTGAATGTAGATACGATTGATTTGTATTATAGCAACGAACCCGGTAACCCCAATAAATTCGGGTATGAACCGGGAAGTATTTATTTCCATTCCCCCGGAGGCAGAATACCTACCGAAATTCCGGATATCTATGACAGATATTATTGTAAACTTCTGGTACGGACAGAATGAATAAAACTTTATAACCGCTGCCGGCATTCATTTCTATGTCAGGGGTGCATTTGTATAAATATGCATCTTTTCATTTTCCGTATCATTCTCTTTTTCAAATCTGAATCCGAGTTTCGTTAATAATTTAATGGAGCTTTTATTTGAAAATAAAGTCGTAGCCTGTACTATTTTAAATTCAGGCAGTTTGGATATCATCAGCAGGACGGCTTTTGCAGCTTCGAAAGCATAACCATAATTAGTATAAGTTGGAAGAAATGCAAAACCAATATCAAAATATTCAAGATAACTTCTTTTTATCAGGGATATGATTCCAATGGGTGTGTTGGCGACTTTTGTTCTGACAACCCAGTAGATAAAATTTTCTGTCCACAGGATTTTATTGATATATTCTATTGCTTCATCTTTTGAATGAACGTTTCGGTCGCCAATATTCTCAATCCAGCCTTTTGAATTGACAAGTGATAAAATAAAATCATAATCTTCTACTCTTAATTTTTCTAACAATAATCTGTCCGTTAAAATTGAATTTTGTATCCGCGAATTTTTTATCATAAGCATCAAATAGTTGTAACCTGACCAGATCAAACGTCAATAATAAATTTCATGTAATTTCGTATCTTTTTATAATCGAATTTTATGAATACAGAAAAAGCAATATTAGCCGGAGGATGTTTTTGGGGGGTGGAAGAACTGATTCGCGATCTCCCGGGTGTTACTTCAACAGTCGTGGGATATACAGGTGGTGACGTGCGCAATGCCACTTACCGGAATCATGGAACTCATGCCGAGGCTATTGAAATAACATTTGATCCGGCCCGGTTGTCATATCGGAAGCTCCTGGAATTTTTCTTTCAGATACATGATCCCACAACAAAAAACAGGCAGGGGAACGACAGGGGTAACTCGTACCGCTCCGCCATATTTTACCTCGATGAGAAGCAAAAGGAAACCGCAGAGAAATTAATAAAAGAAATGACCGCTTCACATAAATGGCCGGGGACGATTGTTACGGAGGTTGTTCCGGCATCCGATTTCTGGAATGCTGAAGAAGAGCACCAAAACTATCTTCAAAAAAATCCCTATGGATATACCTGCCATTTCATAAGACCAGAATGGAAAATGGATAATGTTCTTAGTTAACGGAAAGTCAGTCATCCCGGGTCTCGGCAGCTGGTCTGAATTGTTCCGTATCTTTATTGAACTTTAACGGTTTATTGTTTGAAAGCGGAAGGATTGAATATGTCAGGATACTGGAAATCTGTACTCGTTGTAGCGACCATTTTTTCTGTACTCATGTGCAGAAAACCTTATGAACCACCCGCGATCAAAGCAAGTAGTCATATCCTGGCAATCGATGGGGTGATTGATATCGGCGCCAATAGTTCTACACAATTCGTCCTCACCCGGTCACGCAGCCTGCTGGATTCTGTGACCGATCTGCCTGAGCTGGGTGCACAGGTAATGATACAAAGTGCCGCCGGCGCGAACTACCCGCTGATCGATACGGGCGCCAATGGTATTTATGTCAGTGATCCGCTGAACCTGGATCCCGGACAGAAATATCAACTTGCAGTGACAACCTCCGAAGGCAGTAAGTATTTGTCTGAACTGGTAACCCCAAAAATCTCAGCACCCATCGACAGCGTGAATTGGGAACTGGTGCAGGATCCCTCTTTCGGAACCCAAGTGGTGAATGTGTATGTGAACTCCCATGATCCCACTAATAGTACAAAATTTTACCGCTGGGATTATCTGGAAACCTGGGAACACCTTTCTACCTATGAGACGTTCTGGGCTTTGGGTCCCGGCAATCTCGAATACGGATTGTTTCCGAGTCAGACAACGCATACCTGCTGGTCTACACTTTTGTCCACACAAATCGCATTGGGAACTACCATCACCCTGAGCTCGGATGTAATCAGCCAGATCAAAGTGGCAACGATCACGAAGGACGATCCGAAAATGGACATCGGATATAGCATGCTGGTGAGACAGTATCCATTGGATCAGCAGGCTTACACGTATTGGCTGAACGTACAGAAAAATTCGCAAAGCCTCGGCGGTTTGTTCGACCTGCAGCCGGGTCAGCTTCCGGGTAACATACATGGCGTAACGAATCCAAAGGATCCCGTGGTGGGTTATGTATCTGCATGTTCCATCGGGGAAAAACGAATATTCATCAGTAATAATCAGTTGCCGGGATGGCAATCGAATCCTTCGGTGAATTGTCCGGTTAAAATGGCCTTTCCACCTGATCTCAACAATATCGTGTACTGGAATAATCCCGACACGACTTTGCAGTTGTATTATTATTCCGGGGGAATCATGCTTATTACGTATAAGAGTTGCCTGAATTGCACCTATCAGGGTGGCACTCTTGTTAAGCCGGATTTCTGGCAATAGGCATTTCAAAAAATAACTAACGGCATCGGTCGGGATGACAGGATTCGAACCTGCGGCCCCTACGTCCCGAACGTAGTGCGCTACCGGGCTGCGCTACATCCCGAAATTTATCTCTTAATTTTTATCTTCCTAAGTTAATATCTATTTCTCAAAAATTTATTGAACTTTCCCGCCAACCCGGCGCCAGCCATTCGTTTTTCGTCGATTTCTGAGGATGCCTGACGGGCGTTTTACGGGATTTAGATTCCGGAAATTACAATTTGCCCGGCAAGACCAGTTGTCATGCTAAAAACTGAGCGATGGGGTCATTGGAAATATTTCTTTTGATCATATGTTTTATAACTACATTTATTTGAATTCTACCCGCCGTCAGCCCGCCCTTCTCTACCCTGTGCATTTTTAATCATCAAAAACTTCAAGAATGAAAAAAACGATTGCTATGGCTCTTGCCATTTCATTATTCTTTGCCTGTTCGAATCCAAAGTCCGAAGACAAGGCAGCTACGACAGATTCGACCGCTGCTGCGACTCCCGCAACACCACTTCCAACAGAAATTGGAGATGCGAAGTTTGTTGATATTGGTAAATCGGGAAATGCTAACCTCTCGTCCGGCAACATCGATGCCTGGATGACAAGTTTTGCCGACAATGCAGTGTACATTTGGAATAATGGCGACAGTCTGGCGGGCAAACCAGCCATCACTGCCTATTGGAAGCAAAGAAGGGGTAGTGTGATCGATTCCATCAACTTCTCACAAGACATCTGGTTATCTGTTAAAGTGAATAAACCTCAGCAGGCGGTTCATTTACCGGGGAACTGGTTATTGGGCTGGTATCTTACACAGGCTAAATACAAAACCGGAAAAAGAATGATGCAGTGGATCCATACGGCTATGCATTTTGATGCAAATGATAAAATTGACCGCGAGATTCAATTCCTGGACAGGGCACCCATAAACGCAGCAACGAAAAAGTAATTTATTTCCCGACCCCTTCCCCTGGACAGCAACGGCATGGCATCATGCCGTTTTTTTTTCAACATAACTATGTCTCTTCAGGGATATGCCTACAGAACGGAGATCTCGCTCACTAATCCTGTCAATAGTCTTCGCACTGAATACTTGGTCATTGGTTTTTAAAATGCACTTTGTAATAGCGATTGTTTTTTAAACAATCGGTTTATTGGCCCGGGCAATAACAAAAGCAATTCCGCTGTAGGCAAGCGCTAAAAATGCGCTGGTAACTTCACCTCCGATATCAGCAACAGTAGAAGTCATCACCCGGGGGATATGGAGTATGATAAACCAAATAAAAATCATTATTCCCAAAAGAGCCGCGATGAATCCGGGCCTGATTTTAAAAATAATCGCAATGCCTGATCCCATTAATGCGATACCGGCAACATAAGTCCAGAATACAGGGTGGGAAAACCATGATGGTACCAGGGTTGATACATCTTTTGCATATAACATGTGAAGAATGCCAAAAAGGAGGATGGGTATTGAAAATAAAATAGATCCGAAGGACATTGATTTCCCCCAAAACCTGTTCATTGAGTTTTTATTTTTTTCTGAAGAGTAGCCCGCAATTAAAAATACGCCGCCGGCTAATGCCAATACTTTGCCGGGATTGTCCCATTCAAGCAGGTGTTTATAATTTGAGTTAACCCCAAACTCATACGGGATATGGTAAAAGCAGAATATCAACAGTAGAAAAGATCCGAACAGGAGAGAAACAAGCCTGATTTTTATTTCAAAAACAATACATGTTCCAACCAAAATAAACATAGCTCCGATAATATAAACAAGGGCAGGGATCGGCGAAAGTTGTGCAGGAAATAGCATATAGGGAAAATCCTTATAATAGATCGACGGAAATCCTATTCCGGCTATGGCTATTCCATAAAAAATGCGACCCATGTTGGACAGATTTCCCAAATTTACTGTAAAAGTAAGCAGCAGTTGTTTATCCCACTCAAATAGAAGATGAACATATGCCCGGAAATTCCCTTTCTGATAAATTTAAGGCTGATGCAAAAAATACATGAAGTGCGTGAGATCGGTTCGGTTATCAGCTATTGATCTCCGCCAATGATTGCACAGGATATGCTTTTTCCCGCAGGTTTCCGGACAATAAGCGCGTTGAATGTTAATAAAGTGGGCGATGCGATCCTTTTCAGACAAGGTAAACAGACGAATCACAGGTAAAAAAGGTCTTCGGAATGCCGACAAATATCCGGCCTGTGGCACATTCTTTGGAAGAATGACCCCGGGGCATCAAAAATTTATGAAGATGGAATTTAAACCGCAGGGTTTTCGTGCAAATCTTTACAATGAGCAGCGGGTCGCCAGTTATTTTTATCGGGTTACACAAGATGTTGCCGCATTTAAAGACAAGGAAGTGGTCAACAGTTATCATCATGTGGAAGATTTCAAAGATGTAGATCTGCGTAAAGCACGACATGAAGCAATTGAATACTTAACTGAACGATATCTGACATTACCGGAAGGCTTCATCTTCCCCTATCTTTCTCCGGAACAACATGCAGCAAATCCCGACGCAGCATTTTCCGCCTATTCGCACAGTGTTTTGTTCGTCGAATATTACACCGATGAAATCTTTGAAGAATGGCCGATTGCAGGCGAAGACGAACAGGACGTTCTAGAAGGACTGGAACACGAGGCTGAAGTATGGCTAAAGAATGGGCTGGGAGAACCACCGTTCATTACACCGGTCATATAACGCTCAACGCGTAACGCGTAACGCTCAACGCTCAACGGTCAACGTAACCACCCACCGTCAATCATCATTCAGCCCCTTTCCATTGAAAATTTGCTTCATGGATTTTTCAACCCTTGATAAACGGGTTTTGGATTGTTTGGGTGCGGAAAAATAAAGAATGTATCCTCTTTGTCGTCCCGGCGTCAATGCTTTAAAAGCAGTTTTCAATGCAGGTGTTTTATCCAGTTTCATTTGAAATTCTTCGGGAATACTATATTCCGTCGTTTTTTTTAATTTGGGTTTCAAGCCTGATTTTTCCACTTCTATGGCTTCAAATATATAGGCTTTGATAATGGATTTCATCTGAACGATTTCGCGGACACTGGTGAACCGCATCTGGCGCGCCACCTGCACATTTTTCGTTTGCTGGACCAGAATGGCTTTGGCATCATCTAACAAAGCTCCTTTGAAAAACAGAAGCGCACAGTATTCTTTAAATACATGTATTAAAACGATATTCGTTTTCTCAAACGTGTAACAGGGACAGCCCCATTTCAATTCTTCGGTCAGTCCACAGTCAAGGACCATTGTTCTCAATCTCCTGATTTCTTCCTGCCATTTTCCGGCCTTATTGAAATAAAAATCAACCTTCGGATTCATTGTATTCATTTTTGGATTTGTATCCTTTAATCTGATGAAAAGGGAGAATGCCCCTTGCATTTTATGCAAAATTCAGACCTTCAGTGAGCCGCGAAACCCCCTGGCAGCATAATAAGAATCTGCGCCGTTATGATACACGAAGACAGTGTCGTATCGACGATCGCAGAAGATGGCGCCGCCGAGTTTTCTGATACCAGGAGGAGTTTTTATCCAGCTCGATGTTTTCGTATCGAAATTCCCAAGTTTCTGCAATGCCCGGTACTGCTCTTCCGATAAAATTTCAATACCCATGGCTGCAGCCAAATCCACTGCATTGTTTTTCGGTTTATTTTCTTTTCTTGATGCAAGCGCTTCGCCGTCATAACAAAAACTTCTGCGGCCATTCGGACTTTCCGCCGAACAATCATAAAAAATATATTCGTCCGTCTTTTTATCATAGCCAACTACATCCGGCTCACCACCCGTTCTTTCCATTTCGCTGAGCGACCATAGTTTTTCTCCACCTGTTGACGAATCCAGCTTTGCCAGTACCTTAGCCCATTCAAGACCCTGATGGCGGCTCATGTTTTTCTCAAAACGGATTTTCAATACGCTGAATAGTGAATCCTGTTCTGTTGAAGTCAGTTTTTTAATATTGTTATTGCTCATACGCTTATATTATTGTTATGCAAACGAAGCAGTTGTTGTTATAATTTTTCTGTTTGCAGGTCGGAAATACCAGGACGTAATAATAAAAATGGTCTGCATGAATGGTCCGATAAGTCCCTTTAAGCCATAATCACCGCTCGCCAGGTGGGAGATAAGGGCTCCCGTCATAACAAAGAAAAAACCTGCATAGGCCCATTCTTTCAGCAGTTTAAATCCCGGAACTAAAATAGCAATTACGCCCAGTATTTTCCAGACACCAATAATGTACAGGATATACAATGGATAACCCAGGGGAACTACTAAATCAACCATCTCTTTTGCATGCGCTATTTGAGCCAGGCCGCTTCCCAGCATGCCCACAGACATTAAACTGGTTGCAATCCAATAGATCGTTAAATTTCTCTTTTCCATGATATGTTATTTTTGATGTGTTATCTTAATTTGCTTACAATATCCTGCAAGCGGTTATGTGCCATGTTAATGCCCTGGGCAAAAGGTAACTTTAGTACCTGGTCTCTTTGTGCAACCGATTCATATATTGCATGGATTTGCAGTCTGCTGCTGTCATCGGTAATTCGTTCAAATTCTGCAACCTCAAGCTGAACGCCAAAGGGCGTATTGTCCATTTCAAACGTCCTTATGATTTTCCGGTTGAGAACAAATTCATGAATTACTCCATTGGCACTAAACACCACGTTTCCTTTTTCATCTTTTGTTTCAAATTGCCAGCCGCCCTGCTTTTTACTTTCGAATTTCAGTACTTTCGTTCCCATCCATTGTTCAATGATTTCTGCCTGTGCATTCGCTTTAAAAAGTAATTCCAGCGGCAAATCAAATTCCCTGGTGATCGTTAAATCCTGTTTGCCTTCTTCGGCATGGATCTTTGTTTTGCGTTCCATATTATTTGTTTTTATGTTTTTTCATAATGGCCTCTAATTTATTGAACCGGTCATCCCACATATTGCGGAAAGGCTCAATGAAATCGGAAACCTCTTTCATTTTTTTTGCATTAATATGATAGTAAATCTCCCTGCCGTTTAGCTCCTGTGTAAGCAATTCACACTCGTTGAGTATCTGGAGGTGTTTTGAAACGGTCGGTCTGGCTGTATCAAAGTTTGCAGCTATGGCGCCGGCAGTCATGGATTGCGAAGCAACCAACAATAAGATGGCCCTTCTTGTCGGGTCCGCTATGGCTTGAAATACATCTCGTCTTGTGAGCATTGTGTAGCTATTTGACTACAAATATATGTGTAGTTATTTAACTACGCAAATTTTTTTTTCTGCATTTGATTCACCGCTGCTCCGGCAAATAGTCCCCTGGCAAATTTCCGGTCCATGCCCGTTGCCCAACGCATCGTTTCAAATTATTCAACAGTTAAAATAAATATTGAAATTCTGCCACCCAATACTAAGAGTAGCAGATCGGTATGAAGAGGGAGTTTGCTGCCGGCCAAAAGATTTTCTCCCCGAAAATTTACCCGAACAAGTGTAAATTTAGAATTGACTGCTCATAAACCTGCATGAATAACCCAATGGATTGTCCGATTCTGAAAACTGCATTCTTCAGCGTATGCGCGATATGTTTTTCTTTCTCCGTTTTTGCCCAGGAGATGGAACCGAGAAGTTATTCGGTGGTACCCGTGGGTTTACACGCGGCTCAGTTGTCCTATACTTTTTCCGGAGGAGATGTGGTGTCAGGTTTGAATTCACCTGTGCAGAATCTGAACATCAATGCATCTATCATCAGTCTTGGATATGTACAGACTTTTTCGCTGTTCAAAAAGCTCGGGCGGATTGCAGTCGGAGTGCCCTACGCTTTTTTAAACGGGACAGCCAGAGTGGTGGGTGTGGATACAGCGGCCAGCCGAAACGGTTTTGGTGATGGAAGAATAAAACTGGGCATCAATCTGATCGGGTCGCCCGTTTTAGAGCCGAAAGATTTTCAGAAATTCCAGGAGCACACGGTGCTTGGCGTGAGTGTGGTGTTGTCAGTTCCGATTGGCCAGTATTTTAGTGACAAACTGATCAATATCGGATCCAACCGCTGGGGTATCAAGCCCGAAATCGGCGTTTCACATCGTGAAGGCAGACTGTTTTACGAAGGATATGCCGGCGTTTGGTTTTATACCGAAAACAATCAATATTTTAATAAATCAACACTCAGTCAAAACGCGCTATTCAGTTTCCAGGCACATGTGGATTATACATTCAAACATGGAAAATATGTCGCACTAAACGGAGGATTTGCGAGTGGCGGGGAAACCATTTTAAATGGCATGGATAGATTTGACGATCAGGATAACTGGCGGATAGGCGCCACGTTTTCAACGCCCGTTTTCAATAGACACCAGTCCGTCAAATTCATGATTAACACCGGTGTGGCTACCCGGGCAGGACAAAATTATACTGCCGTAACGGTCGCGTATCAATATAACTGGTTTTGATAATATCAGGGAAACGAAAAAAGCCCTGCTACAATTAAGTAGCAAGGCATATATGAAGGGGTACGGTCTAAGGTTTCCGGGCGGTTTTTCTGGATAATTCGATGAGTCCTTCTAACTAAATGAGTTTCTACTGGTAGTGGGTTTGGGGGGTGGCAGCAGATGCCGGGTAGCTTACAGGGTCTTTCAAATCAAACTGCAGGGAATAATATTTGCAGATTGATTGATATGAGTCCCGACGGGGACTCACCAGTCCCGAAAGGGGCTTGGATATTGGATAAACTTCGGGCTGGATTTCTATCCGGCCCTTTTTTTGCTTGCGCGAAAATAAAAGACTTTTTCATTTTGAAGGAGTTAAGTTTTCCACATTATGTCTGATCGAATCCGGTGGATTTAATTTATGATGCAGAAATTGCCGCTGTCCCTGTTTGTCAGCAAATTGAGGTCTTTCTTGTTCATCAGTCTGAAAATGTCAAGCCTTATAGAAATGTTAAAGCATCGAAAACTGCTGGTTGCCTGATATATTTCGAGGATTACAGCACCACTTTCCTGTGCCACCAGTTCGCAAGCGCCGAACCGGTAATATTCATCGTGGGTCCGAATACGGCCGGCGCCAGACCGACAGTTGCCAGTTTTCCCATGGTTAAAGCAAGACCGGAAGCAAGACCACTGTTTTGCATTCCCACTTCGAGGGAAACCGTCCGGCAGTCTTTTTCACTCAGTTTAAATAAGCGTGCGGACCAATACCCTAAAGTATAACCGGTCACGTTCTGAATAAAAGTGACCAGGATTAATTTCAAACCAACCTGGAGAAGGCTTTCCCTGCCTGTGGCCGTTATGACTACGATGATCAAAGCGATTCCCGCCATGGAAATGATGGGCATCGCTTTATCAATGATCGAAAAACGCCCGCGAACGAAATAATGAAAAATAAGACCCGCCAGTATGGGCAGAATCACAATTTTCACGATATCCCATACCATGGGCCAGAATTGAATTTCGATCAATTCACCGCCCAATAAGCGCATAAGCATCGGCGTTAAAAAAGGAGCGAGCAGGGTAGATACAGCTGTAACGGAGACCGACAGCGCCAGGTTCGCACGGGCCAGAAATGACATCACATTGGATGCAAGTCCGCTGGGACAACAACCAACCAGGATGATCCCTGCAGCAATTTCTTTCGGAAAACTGAAAACAGTAGCGAGCGTAAAGCCGAGGACGGGCATGATCGTATAGTGACAAAGAATACCAATCAAAATGCCCCTTGGTTTTTTCAGCACGGTCATAAATTGTTTGATGCTTAATTCCGTGCCCATCCCGAACATGATGATTTGTAACAATGGAAGGATGAGACTTGACAATTTCAAACTACCTACCTGAAGAAAATATCCGGGATAATACAGGGCCAGACTCACGGCTGCAAAAATCACCAGCGTAAAAGAAAATCCTTTTAAAAAAGAGGAACGCCGGAATGCGAATGACAGGGAAAGAAAAAATCCGGTCAGCAGCCAACCTGCAAAAGACAATTTCCCCAAAACGGATAAATAAATATATCCGGATAAAAACAAAAGGGCAGTCAAATAAAAGTAATTGGATTTCATTTTACTGATGGCAGTATCAGACATGTTGCTGTTTTATTTTTTCATCGTTGCTTACCGCTTTCAATATACAGATAGCGTATCAGGGTCTGATAATCGTTCCGTCTCTCCTTCTGATCGTCCAGCGGCCCGCGTGGTTATTGATCGGATATTTGGCCGCCATCTTTTCATCGATGTCCACTCCATGTCCCGGCGCCTCATTCACATAGAAATATCCTTTTTTCAGTTCCGGTGTGCCGGGAAAGACCTCTCTCAGTTTGTCGGAGAACTCAATGGATTCCTGGACACCAAAATTCCAGATGGCCAGATCCACATGACACTGTGCTGCATGACCGACCGGTGAAACATCTCCCGGCCCGTGCCAGGCCGATTTTACATTAAAGAATTCTCCCAGCCTTGCAATTTTCATTGAAGGGGTGATGCCGCCCACCTGCGAGAGATGGCAACGGATATAATCAAATGAGTGACTGGTGATGGCCCCGACAAACTCGTTTGGATTGTTAAAGAGTTCACCCATAGCCAGGGGAACGGTCGTACTCATCCGGAGTTGTTTAAACCAGTCCATATTCTCCGGCGATACCGGGTCTTCAATAAAATAGGGATTATATTCTTCGAGCCTGCGGCACATATTAATCATGTTTATCGGCTGCACACGCTCATGGGTATCATGCAATAGTTCCACATTTTCGCCACATTGTTTTCTCACTTCTTTAAACATTTTCGGAACGGCCAGCAGATATGCATTTTCATCCATGAAATCATCCGTCGCGCGGCCAAACCCGGCGTCTTTGAAATCAGGTTTTTGTGCGAGATACAAAGAGCCGTAACCGCCCTGTTGTATCCGCACGTGCTGAAAACCCTGATCCATATATTTCTGAACGTTCACAGCAACTTCCTCAGGCGATTTTCCATCTGCATGTGCGTAACAATCTACTGCAAACCTGGATTTACCGCCGAGCAGTTGATATAAGGGCATATTGGCTCTTTTGCCTTTTATATCCCAGAGAGCCTGATCCAGACCACTCAGCGCATTGTTTAATACCGGGCCATTTCTCCAATAGGAACTTACAAAAAAAGACTGCCACATATCTTCTATATTATCGACATCCCTGCCCACACAGAAATCCGGCATATAGTTATTGATAGCAGTTACGACCACTTCTGCACGTTGGGTAAACGTGGCGCAGCCGAGACCATAGAGGCCGGGTTCTGTAGTTTCCACTTTTACGATTACGAGGTTGGCGCCATGCGGCGCGGTAGCAATCGCTTTTACGCTTCTGATTTTAATGGATGGCAGGCTGCCGCCTGTATGATGTTGTATGGTGTTGCCGGCGGCCCTGGCGGATGAGTAGCCACCCAACAAGCCTAAAAAACCGGAAGCGGTACCGATTCCGAGTGCTTTTAATACGGAACGACGATCGTGGACGGCGGAATTTTTTTTGATGTGCATTGCGGTGTTTATTGATGTGTGCAATAAACACGCGGTCGGTTAACCAGTCCTTTAATTATCAATTAATTTCTAATATTTATTCAGTAAACAGGAATTAATAATGGAGTTAATCAATTATTAGCCCATTAATTAATCCCGGGAAACTACTTTGTATTCCTGTGTATTTAAAAAGCTTTAGGGCTTGAAGAATTTAGTCTTTTTTGGTTTAAGCGAGTAGAGGTCCAATGAATTATGACACTGCTCTACGGGGAATGTTTCCACATTCCCCTTTTTTTATGCTGCTGAAATCCCGAACCGGAATCCATCGGGTTGAAATAAATTTAGAAAACCCCGGGAAAAAGATTAATTAATTTATTAATTAATCAATTATTAGCAGTTCCGTTAATGCCTTGCTGCGTTATTTGTGCTTTACTCACCAAAACCACTGCTTGATATGAAAAAACTTCCTTTATTGGTCTTACTGGTATTTGGCTTTTGTGTTCACGGTTTTGCCCAAAGCCGCATAATAAAAGGCAAGGTTACCGATGACCATGGTAAACCCCTGGCCGGCGCAAGCATCAATATTAAGAATACCACGACATCCACTTTAACCGATTCATCCGGAAATTTTGAGATTGCAGTTACCGGCAAATCAAAAGAAGATCTGGTAGTCACTTTTGTCGGTTTTTTTAGTTCGGAACTTTCGATCGGGAAAGGCAGTTATTTCGAAGTACAGCTAAAACAAAACGGTCAGACTTTAAACGATGTGATCGTGGTTGGATATGGAACGCAAAGAAAAAGAGACGTCACCGGTGCGATCAGTACAGTAAGACCTGACGAAAATGCACACAGGCCGCTGGTAAAAGTGGAACAGGCCCTGCAGGGTACTGCACCCGGCGTCGCTGTACAAAGTTCCAACGGAATGCCGGGAAATCCGTTGAGTGTTCGCATACGCGGTACCAATTCAATTACAGGATCCAATGAACCGTTATATGTAATAGACGGATATATCGGAGGGTCGATCGGAAGTATCAATCCAGCGGATATAGAATCGCTTGAAATATTGAAAGACGCTTCTGCAAGCGCCATTTACGGATCCAGAGCATCTAATGGTGTTGTTATCATTACAACCAGGACCGGACATGATGGAGTTCCCAGGATCAATGTAAGTGCCTGGTTTCAGAAACAGGAAATTGCCAAGGACCTGAAATTAATGGATGCTTATGATTTTGCCAATACCGTAAATATTCAGAATGCCGCTGTAAATCTGCCACCCGGATTCACCCAGGCACAACTGGATGGATTCAAAACCAATGCGGGTACGGACTGGCAAAAAGCGCTGCAGGTAAAACCCCTGGTTCAGAATTATGATGCCTCAGTTTCCGGAGGATCATCCCATATGAGTTATTTTGTTTCTTTTAATTATCTCGACCAGCCCGGCCTGATCCTGAATCAATATTATAAAAGAGGAAGTTTAAGATCCAACCTGGATTTTAAGATCAATGATAAACTGGATCTGAAATTTTATCTGCTCACTGCTATTCCTTCAAGCCGTAATACTGCTTACGTCGGGGATACCGGAGATCCTTTTTCATCAGCCGCCTTCTGGGATCCGACCAAACCCGTCGTTGACCCGACCACAGGAAAACTGACCCTCACCTCACAGTATGGAACGCTGAGTGTGAGTCCGGTGGCCCAGGCTACTTATCAGAAAGTGGACGCAAACTCGGTCGACGCCGTAGGAACAGGCGTTTTGACATATCATATTTTGAAGAACCTCACGTTTACTTCTTCCAACTCCTATGAGTCGCAATGGGGCTGGACACGTTCCCTTTTCGGA
>JABDFX010000050.1 GCA_013286315.1 Bacteroidota bacterium
ATAAAATAAAAGGAATTCTCACGTGTCGGCTTTCGAATAATGATGCTAAGAATTAGGCCAATAATTAACCCCAAAGCATAAAGCCCTGTCAATAATATGATGGAAAGTAAAGTGCTGCTCCAGTCAACTCTTTTCTTTTCCCAAATCGAAAGAATAAAAATTAATATGCCTATTAAGATATAAATCCATGCAAGAACTCTGGTTGATTGTCTAATCATTTCTTAAAATAACTTTAATATCAACAATTCAATCTAATATCCTCTAGTTCCAACTTTATATAGGCTGCACAGGCCAGTATTTTATTTGAGTATTTAAGTTCGCCAACTTTCTTATCCCTTGGTAGATACCCTATTTTAAAAAGATTTTCATTTTCTTTTATAAAGTACCATCCGGAACGACTTCGTTTATCATCTGACCAAATCAGCCAATAATTAATCTTTTCAGGATATTTGCTGAGCAATTCAGCAATATTATCCTCATTTACATTACCAAATAATTCAACGTATCCACTTTCCTTCAGCAGGGTAATAATAGATTTATTCCTGACTTTATTAAATTGATCTGGGAGATCTATTATTTTCAGAAGAAGACTTTCTGTATCCATATTATTGTAATCGGTCAAACCAGTTGGGACTGGTGGAAAATTAAAAAAGCCTATCACCCATGCGAAGCTATATACAATACAATATCTTTTGATGAAGGAAAGTCATTTTTCCTGAAGTGTTGATTATATCTTTCATTTATAAACTTCACTAGTTTAGACTTATTGTTAAAGTTAAAATACGCTGGAATTTTTGTGGTAGAATCCTTATTTACTATAATCAAAAATGAAGCCTCATAGGTTTCGCTAACTCTGTCATCCAAACGATAAACATTTGCCTTATCAGAAGCTATCAGTTTATATAATTCTATACGTTTAAATTTTAATGGGTAAAAATCAGCGCATTCTTTCTTTTCATTAAACAGCCTAACCGTAACTATTTCATCTTTGCTGATTGATCTTGTTGAATGATTTCCTTCATTGCTGGTTTCAATAATTTCAATATAATCATTCCACCAACGAAAAGGATTAAAGTGTTGCTGGTCGGATAATCTGATTTCTCCGTATAATGTATCAAGATTATTATTCTTCAGAACTACATACCCATAGTATTGATAACTCCCAAATACGTGAGAACAATATGCGTTTCGGGAGGCGAATAAAAATATTGCAAAGACCAAATATTTTCTCATTTCCTCTTTTTGGGCTTAACTGGCTAGGATTCAGGGATCTGTCTGATATTTTACGCAAGCCAGTTCAAGCCAGTTATAAAATTATAATTCCTAATGAATATCGCTCAGCAAACTCAAGATCAACCCTGAATGAAGTTCGAAAAGACTAAATGTAAGTCCCCCATTTTCCTACAGCCTGAATGGCAAATAAACCGTTTCCCTAGAATTATTAAAAGCTGAAATCGTCTATTGTAATTACACAGTTTCCAACTAAACTATAATCGAATGTGGTGCAATACTTGAATTATCCTTGATCATTTACCATCTGCCTCCGGTCCCATGACCTCCCTACTAGTCGCTTTTACGCAATTGAAAAATTGCGATTAATGTAACAAGTATGTAAATAAATATTCCCAAAATAATTGCTACAATATTCGAAGAAGAACGACCTGCCTTTACAGATCTAATATTTAGATATTCTTTATTATTAACAGAAAGCTCATAAATATCAGAATTGAAATTTTGACCAGTTGTAAAATACTCATACTTATCACTATGTTCCCGAAAATATAGCGAAACTGTATCTCCGATGTCAATATTATCAAGAATGTCGGTATAAATTTGATTAGAATGATAGACTGCCATGAGTTGATGTAATCCCTGAATCTTCATTGCAACAAATTTATACTTCAGGCGTAATCCAGAAGTAGACCGTTTATACCCTAAAAATAGATTATCCAGTCTTCCTTTGTAGTAACTCAATTCGTTAAGACTTACACTATCCTCACGTTGACTTTTGTTACCGGCTAATATCATTATCGTTCCAAGAAATCCACCAAACATGACGAAAAGCGAAACGGAAAATATTTTTTTTACCATTATAAGTTTCAAAAATTGTCAGGTTGTTAACCCCGAAATAAGTGATTTTATTCGTCATTTTCAATAACGTTTTGCGCTAAGTGTTTTTATGTAGTTGGAACAATGGGGTTATCAGGATTCAGCGATTATTTGGAAAGACTCCCTTTTCAGGTAGTTTTGATAATAATTGTGATATCAGAGCTTTTGTTTGCTGGGAGAAATATAAACTGGATCTTTTAATGACAACTAAGGGGAAAATCAAGCAAAGTGACTTATCGCTACGTATGTATCTTGACCATAAAGAATATGTCAAGATCTTTAGGACTATTTGTGGTAAAGAAGACAACCTGTCAGGATTTTTATTAGACATATCAAATGAATTTTTGCTACTCCAGTTGGAAGGCCGTGATTTCATGCTTAACGGATATGCTGTCATCAAAAAAGATGATTATGACAGTATCAGATGTGGTAAATATGAAAAAACAACAAAAAGAATATTGAAAGCGGAAGGCATTTTAAATGCATCTTATAGTATTACTACCAATATTGATCTTCAAAGCTGGACTGCAATATTGCTGGATTTGAAAAAAAATGACTACCACATCATTATTGAAAACATAAACAAAGACTACTTGGATTTTTTTATTGGTCCAATTAAAAGAGTTACAAAAGACTCAGTGAGTATTCAAAATTATGACCCAGCAGGAGTATTGGATATAAAACCAACAAGCATTAAGTTAAATACAATTAAGAATATTAAGTTTGGTGACAGGTATTCTACTATATTCAGAAAATATTTAAAGGTTCCGAAATCATCCAAATAACCGGACAATTTGCTTCCAACAAATTATGACTCACCCATTTTGTTGCATATTTGGCTTTCCGCAATCATTGGGACGTTAACTTGTAGCTAATCAACAAGCGAATGACTAAACTTGACGATATAATAGAACTGAATACAAATGATAAAGCCAAACGACTTTCGTTTGCCGCAAAATATTTGGTTCAAATCAATTTTACATTTGTTTTAACTGTATTATCGAACGGTTTTGGAGGGACAGAGCATTTTTGCGTAAGGCGAGATCAATTGGAAAAACTATGTGCAGACCTTGATGAAATGCACTATTCATTGTCTGGAAAGACAATTCTTGAAGACAATGAATCAGATGCTTTTGTTGAATTTACCATCGAATCAAACGGACACTTAATCGTAAAAGGTCAAGTCAGTGGTTCATATCGAGACCATTCGGTTATTTTCAAATTTCACACCGATCAGACTTGCATTCCAGATTTTACACAACGTTTCAATTTATTACTCAAAAATCAAGATGATAATTAAACAACATGAAATATTCAAAGCAATTGATGATATCCTTTACTATGATTGGGATCCGATTGGTATTTGCAATTTAGCACCAAGAAATGAGTATCAAAATTACTCAGCGGAAATTTTCGATTTATTTATTGGCGGGGCAGAAATTGAAACAATCGCTGAGAAATTATACGAAATAGAAACTTCTGAAATTGGCGTCACTGGTAGTATTGATCATTGTAAGAAAATTGCTTATAAAATTGTAAATCTGAGGTAACAATAATGAAAAATTTAACGGCACTTCTTATTACAATACTAATTTCTCAGATATCCCTAGGGCAAGACGATTACGAAAAGTATATTCAAGCTATTCTTAAAGGAGATGCGGTTTTGGCCGCACAAATAGAAAGGAATTATGCTTACGAGAATAAAATTGAGCCAATAAAAGAATACCCTTTTCCGATTAAAAACATCCCTGAGCATGTTTTTAAACTCAATATAAATGCGTTAAAAGATACTTTGTTAACGTTTTTTAAAATGGAGAATGGTCCACAAGAAAATAAATTTCTGCGTGAGGTTTTTTATTTTTACTACGACACAACCGAATTTGCAGTTTATTTCAGTGCTGAATCAAACAAGGACACCATTCTCAGTGATGAATATTTTTCACAGCCAAATACGTCAAATGACATTTATTTGCATGCGTATCGGGCTACTTGGATATCAAATTTTTATTATTCGGATGGCCGGCCAATAAAATACACGGCAGACTTTGTGTTTAAACTGACAAAGATTGATGAAAACTCGACTGACGTCAAAGTTGTTGCAATAAGTCCAGAAATAGTAAGTGGAATGGGGCTCGGAGTACATGGACCAATGAACATATATACCAAAGCACACCCAACAACGATTGAAGAATATTCACTTTTGCTATTTGTAGCAGACAATTTGGATGACACATCACTATTGCCATTGAAACTTCCAAGTAGTCAATAAAATGCAGTCAATATATATCAGCACTTGTTGCTATTTTGCTGATTGACATCGTATAGATATGGGATCGGACTGGCGACCGTGGGGTAGACCCAGACCGAGATTTGAAAAAGGATTTAATTAAATATTCCCCGTTATTCAGAGATTTTGTAAGCATATTGAATATTCACATGAATAAATACATATTTACTATAATCAATGTTGTTTTGGTAGCCCGTCTATTTGGGCAAAGTCCTGAGCAACTTAATCAAAGGACAAAAGATTTGCTTTATAAGCACGACTTTAAAAATGCTGTTCCAATGATGCGGCAAGCAGCTGAAGGCGGAAATGCTGAAGCACAATACAACTATGGCATTTGTTACCAACAAGGAATTGAAGTTGTTCAGAGTGATAGCATTGCAAATATTTGGTTTCTCAAATCAGCCAGCCAAGGCTGGAAAGACTCACAATTTAAAATTGCTTATAGCTATGCAAATGGGCGTGGCATTAAACAAGACTATACTCAAGCCTTTCGTTGGAGCTTAAAATGTGCAGAGCAAAATGACCCAGAATGCATGTTTAACGTGATAAATTGTTATATGAATGGATTTGGTATGCCAAAAAATATTGATTCAGTAATTAATTGGGCAAGACGATTAGCGTTATTGAATAACCTAGAGGATTTACAACAAAGCGCACAAATTACATCTGCGAGGGCCAATCTAGCCACGATGTATCGTGATGGTACCGAAGTCCCAAAGGACTTAATCAAGAGTTACATGTGGTTTTTAATATATAATGAACGCAAAAGAGATTTTTCAGTAGTAGTTCAGCAACAAAACATTGAAGCAATTCAGTCACTTGACAAACAGATGACATCTGCTGAAAAAACAAAAGCAAAGGATGACGCAGAAAAGCTTTTAAACCATAAGTTGTCAAATATGCACAATTTATACAAACAAGAGTTATAAGCATTCAAAACGGCTTACTGGATAACATTGACGCTATCTTGACGGAGATGAACTTGAATCATATGGTGCTATCGACCTTCTGACGAATTGTACTTAATTTACCTCAATATGATATTTAAAAGCTTTCCACTACCTCTAATTCTCATTTGATCGAGATTTAAATATTGTAACCCTTCACCTCCAAACAATTTATTAAACACTTTTTCTACGTTAACCGATATTTTTTTCCAGTCCTTTCCTAATGCTGTGGCTTTTACTGGAAATGCTTTTTCTAACTCCCCTACAGCAGTCGACAGAGTAAAAATTTCATTCTTTAACGATATCCACCTCCAACCATTTATCCGTGTATTTGTATCAAAACAACTGACATGAACGTAAAATAGAAATTCTTTAAAATTAACAAAGGTATATTCTACTGAACTTATTTTCTCTCCATGAGAATCAAACTTGATATCAAGATAATCGTCCGCAAAAATTCCCTCGATTAAGATGGTCTCACCTTCATTAAACTGATTAATTACTGAAATTCTACAGTTCTTTACCGGCCAGAGTTGTCTATTCAACATTAAATTCTTGTTATCAACACTCATCACAGCAAAAACATTGTCGTAACCAGCTTTTCTCAATTCCTTTTCTAAACTCTTTTTCCATTCCTCCCCGGTATCTATTTCTATATACACTATCCCACCAAGATCTGTGGGCAATTCAACTCCTTTGGAATAGAGTATACAAACTCGACTCCTTTTTTTAGCAATAAAATACCCCAATTCTAAAATAACATTCTGTCTCGCCCTGGCATTTAAATTTGGCGACGACCTTTCTTTGCCTAAGTCATCATCTGTCATTAAAACTACTGCGAATCCCACATTAGCATGTCGTTCAAATTTTTCAATAACTGTCATCCCTTCATTCGCCTGTTCATTAAGAATAATTGGATTGAGTCTGAAATTGGTAAGAAATTCAGAGACCTTGTTTTTCACTTCATCATTTCTACCATGAACAATAAATATTTCTTTGCTCAGTGAGTCGTCTGCCATAAAATAATATATAGGCTTATTTGATTCATTCCTAAAGTTATAGTCCTTGTATTGACATCACGGCCTTCGGTATTAACGGTATCTCAGGGCATCCTTAAAACATATTTATATTGAAATATACGAATTGATATATCCAATCCCGAAAAATACAGAGTATCAATTAGCAGTCCATAGCTATCTAGTGTATATGGAGCTCAGGATTGCTTTGAAATGTGATTGGTCCGATGTCCACGAGGTTCTACTCTGATCTTAAACTTTTTACCGGATTCATCCACGCTGCCTTGATAATTTCACTGCTTATCACAACCAGAGCAACGACGAAAACTAGTAGGGCAGGAATAACAAACATTGACCAGTTTAATGAGATATGATAAGCGTAGCTGCTCAACCATTTGTTCATCATAAAACCCGCTACTGGTAATGCTATGATTAGTGCCCAAATGACTAGTTTGATAAAATCCTTTGTCATCAATGCAAATAATTGATTTACCGTTGCACCCAGGACTTTTCGGATTCCAATTTCTTTTCTCCGCTGAACAGTGATCAATGAAACAAGGCCGTATAACCCGAGGCAGGAAACAAAAATGGCAAAAAGGGTAAAGTTCTTGAAGAGTGTCATGCTGACGCGGTCCTTTTCATATCGTTTCGCCACGATATCGTCGTAAAACTCATACTCGAATGGCAGTAAAGGGAAATATTTTTTATATAACTTTCTGACAATAGGCAGATATTCGGGATTGATTTTTATGGTTGGCGAGTTAAAATATCGCGGATTGTTATTATAGGCCATTACAAGGGGTTCGACGATTTTATGCAGCGATTTATAATTGAAATTTTTAACCACGCCAACTACATGGGCTTTTTGACCCAACTCTATTTGTTTTCCGATACCCGATTTCCAGCCCATCATTTTCACAAACGCCTCGTTTACCAGCAAGGCTTCTTTTTTATCGGATGACAAACTATCCGACAGGTTTCTTCCTTCGAGTAAATGAATCTGAAAAAACGGTAAATACTGCGGATCGATTTGAAAAAAATTACACAACATTTCCCTTTTCTTTCCATCATCCGTTTCCGCCATGGTGGTTGAAAGAGCGAGTCCTTCTGACATACGGGCACTAACCGTCATTCCCCGAACTTCCGGTCGCTGGCGAAGCGCATTTTGAAAAGCCCTGACGATGCCCTGTGAAGCTGAATCATTGGGCATATTTATCGTCAGAACCTGATCCTTATTAAAACCAAGATCCTTTTCCTGAATGAATTTCATCTGACTATATATCACGATAGTACCAACGATCAGTGTGGCAGCGAGAGCAAATTGGGTAATACTTATCGTTTTGCGTAACAAGATACCCTTTGGCTGATGTTTCCAACTGCCTTTCAACACCTCGACCGGTTTAAATCCAGATAATACAAATGCGGGATATAAACCTGCCAGAAACAGCGTGAGTATAAATAGTAAACCTACAAAAACACCACTTTGAGTTTGGCTGATGGTCAATCGTGTTTGTAACAGTCTGTTAAAAAACGGAAGGCTGAAAAATACTAACGCTATACCCACTATCCATGCAATGGTTACCAATAAAAACGATTCCAACAGAAATTGGCGGATCAGCTGGAAGGAGTCAGCGCCACTCACTTTACGTATGCCTACTTCTTTCGCTCGCTCCGTGGACTTTGCCGTAGACAGATTAATATAGTTCAGTAATGCGATGACTAATATCACAACAGCCAGCACGGAAAATATATAGATAAATTGCTTATTTCCCTTTGGCGTATCCTCGAGTTTCCCCTGGCTGAAATGCACATTGCTCATCGGTTCCAGCTGAAATCTGAGTGTATAGTCGGCTGCTCCCACTGAGCTCCATTCCGGTTGTATAGATTTAGCACTCAGCTCATTCAATTTGCTTTCAAACTTTTTGAGATTAGGTTTATTTTTGAATAGTATAAATGTAAAAACTGAAATATCTGTCAGCCATCCTTTTATTTTAGAATACTCGCAGGACATCAGGGCGTCAATGGGTATATCTGAATTGACGGGTCTGTCACGCACAACCCCGGTAACCAACCAATCCTGACCATTGCAATTCATGGTTTTTCCCAATGCTGGTCCTTCTCCAAAATATTTTTTTTCTGTGCTTTCTGTCAGTACAATGGACCGGAGGTTTTGCAATGCAGTCGAAGAATTTCCTTCCTTGAATTCGAAAGTAAAAATCGAAAAAACGGTTTGATCAGTCTTATAAAAACCACTTTCCTTAATGACATCATTTTTATATTTCATTATCTGCGGATCCTGTTCAAGTCTTACAGCCGACTCGACTTCCGGGTAATTTCGTTTCGACGCATCTGCCAGGGGAACCGGACTAGAGGCCATTGCCATGTCAGACTCAGGTCCATGTAGCAATACCGTTGCTCTTGCAATCCGATCAACTTTAGTATTATATTGGTCGAAAGTTAGTTCGTTGTGTACGTATAGGAAGATAATCAGGCAGGCAGCAATACCGATCGCCAGCCCGAGAATATTGATGAACGAGAAAGTTTTATGTTTCAACAGGTTTCGCCAGGCGATCTTCAGGTAGTTTTGGATCATAAAATCAGTTGAGTGACCGATGAATTAGATAATCCGGGTATGCAATCTTAGAAATTAATATTGAATCTTTATCGCAATTGGGACCATTTAACAATTCGCGGGATAAATAGGTGAGAATGATTGCAGTTCATAGCTATCTAGTGTATATGGAACTCAGGATTGCTTAGGAGGTAATTCGAAATCAAACTGGGCAGAAAGTGATTACACTTCGTCAGCTTCACTCCCGTTTTTATATTATAATACCTAACCAAGCCAATTTTGAAGATCAGCAGAACAGATTTAAATATTCTTAAGAAAGATTCACAACGCCAAAGAGACAATGCCGCCACTTTCAAATTTCAATATCAAATAAACACTTTCATTTGTTGATATTCTTTAACAAAATGCGCTTGGAAATTGCTTGGAAATAAAAAAGCACCCACAGAGTTTCCTTTGTAAGTGCTTGATTTTAAGCTCCCCCTGCTGGACTTGAACCAGCGACCCTCTGATTAACAGTCAGATGCTCTAACCAGCTGAGCTAAAGGGGAATCTCCTTCCCGGTTTTCCTGAAAGGGCTGCAAAAATACGTTTTTTTCGTGTCCGGCAAAATCAGAATCAGACAATTCCGAACTTAAATTTTCCTTCTTTTGCTAGGTCAAAATGAATTACTGGAGAAGGATAACTGTAGGCGGTTGAAATGGGAAACCCTACCTATAAACGGGATTTCATTAGCATATAAAAAGTTCCTCAATTCAAGACAATGTTCGCGTTGAGGTATAATCAGTCTCATCCGTGTCTCTGCCGTGTTTTAGTCGTATTGGAGTCGGGGCAAGTCCACGTCAAGTCCACATAAAGGCGGACTTGACGTGGACTTGACTAAGCTCAAGTAATACTCATATACGTGTCAGGTATATGTATGATTAATAAAAATGTTCCGTTCTGTAGGGAAACCTTTCCTTATATAATTCCTTCACCCTGCTCAACAGGGCCTCGCGTAAGCCGTCAACGTTTGAACGTTCGGTGGCCGACATGAATATACAGACGGATTGCGTTTCCGCTTCCCATCTTTCTTTGAGTTCTTTTAATAATTCCTCTTTAGTTCCCTCTTCCAGCCATTCATCGAAATTCAGTTCCTCATAGCGGTCCATCTTGTTGAAGACATAGATCACCGGTTTATCAAAAGCATTGATTTCCTGCAGGGTCTTGTTCACCACGCCCAGCTGCTCTTCATACCTCGGATGAGATATATCAACTACATGCAATAACAGGTCTGATTCGCGGACCTCATCCAGGGTGCTTTTAAAACTTTCCACCAGGTGATGTGGCAGTTTCCGGATAAATCCGACCGTATCACTCATCAAAAAGGGCATATTTTCATAAACGAGCTTCCTTGTGGTGGTATCGAGCGTGGCAAACAGTTTATTTTCTGCAAATACATCGCTCTTACTCAGCAGGTTCATCAGCGTGGATTTACCCACATTGGTATATCCGACCAGGGCCACCCGTACCAGTTCACCCCTTTCCTTGCGCTGGGTTTGTGCCTGTTTATCAATCTCCCTGAGTTTCTTTCTGAGCAGGGTGATCTTATCACGTACAATACGACGGTCCGTTTCAATTTCCGTTTCACCCGGACCCCTGGTTCCGATACCTCCTCCTAATCTTTCCAGATGTTTCCACATGCCTCGAAGACGGGGCAGCAGATACTGGTATTGAGCCAGTTCCACCTGAAGCCGGGCCTGGGCAGTCTTGGCGCGACGTGCAAAAATGTCCAGGATCAGGTCTGACCGGTCGATGGTCTTGCAATCCAGTACTTTTTCAATATTGGTGATCTGGGAACCGGAGAGTTCATCGTCAAAAATCGCCACACGGATGCCTTTTCCCTGAATATATGCCTTGATTTCCTCCAGTTTTCCCTTCCCAATAAAGGTTTTGCTGTCGGGATGGGCCAGTTTCTGTATAAATTTTCGTTGGGTAATGGCTCCGGCCGTCTCGGCCAGAAAGGCCAGTTCTTCGAGGTATTCGTTTACCTGCTGTTCAGTCTGGTCCTGCTGCATTACTGCCACCAAAACAGCCTTTTCCTCGGCCTCCATAATATGCCTTTCTATAGCCATAATTGTGTCAAAGATAATCAACGCAGGGCGCGGGAGGCAGGAGGCGATGCGTCCTGCGTCCTGCATCCTGCATCCTGCCCCTGCATCCTGCATCCTGCCCCTGCCTCCTGCCTCCTGCTCTAAAGTCCGCTTAATACGATTCCAATCGAATAGGGATTTATGGTGGGCCCGGCGCCGTTTTTAATTAACGGGGTGACTTGTAGTTGCCCGAAAACGCCAATAAATCCATAGCTCACCCTGGCAGTGCCGACCACCCGGCCGCTATTAAAGAAGCTGGTTGAGCTCTTCTTTTCAATATAGTTGTTTTCTGTTTGTCCGGCCTGGTTAAGAAGATCCTTCCCTTTCGTGTAGGCACTCATGAGTAAACCCGCTTTAAGACCCAATGCGATCTTCCAGCTCTTGTTGGTATTCGCCGGATTAAAAGCATATCGAAGCTCCAAAGGAACTTCCAGGTTGGTCAGCACGAGTTTATATTTCTTGAAATGATCTGTGTTGGCCGTGTTGGGGAAAGCAAGAGTCTGATTGCCCGGGGCAGCCACCAATACCTCTGTTTTATCGAAGAAGATATTACTTGCATTTATACCGATACCTGCACCTACGCTGAAGTGAGGGTCACTTTTAAACGGAAAATCATACATAAAATACATGGCGAATCCCCTGGAGAAACCAACTGTATGCATCGAATCGGTTTTACCGATCCAGTTATCATAACTAAACTCGAGCATGAAATGATCGTTCGGGCGATTTTTCAGATTCAAAGATGCGTAAGTTGGTTTACCCTTGTTATTTTTGGTCGAATCTTTTTGGTGGGAGTAGTAGCTTCCATTTTTATAGGATGATTTGGTACTATCTACCTGGGCGAGAACAACATGGCCTGACATTACTAACAATGCAATGCCCAGAAGTTTCTTCATATTTTCAATTGAGTGACAAATGTATTTGCCTTGAGGTTAATAAAAGGTTAAAGCAATCAATAAAAAAGCTCATGGTCATGGCCATGAGCCTTTGAGTTACAATGTGTTTAGACGAACCGGGTGGACCCTGCTGGGCTTGAACCAGCGACCCTCTGATTATGAGTCAGATGCTCTAACCAACTGAGCTAAGGGTCCCGCCTTTTCAGGCAGCTGCAAAAATATAGCTTTCAGAACCAGATTTAAAATATTCTGCTTCCGATTCCTGTATGCAGCAAATAATTCCATAATGTGGTCAATCAATATAATCGGCGAATTCTGTAACTTGTCATCCGCCTCGCAAAAAGACTCTACATGCCTTCGATTGCTGCCTCCAGAATTGTTTACCTGCAAAGCAGGGTCAGCCGCTTTGACGATCAGATGGCTTATAAAGAGTTATTCACGGCTTTTTATCCTTCCCTTTTTCAATTTGTTTTGGGAATCATTAAATCCCGCCAGCCTGCAGAAGAAATCGTTTCTGACCTGTTCATGAAAATCTGGGAGAAAAGATCAACCCTCGAAGAGATTCAGAATCTCCGGGTGTATTGTTTTGTGGCTGCGCGTCATTTGAGTATCAACCAGCTGGAGAAACAAAAAAGGCATCGTCACGCTGATATTGACGAATTCAAAAGCCATTTGTTTTATTCTGCACCTGATCCGGAAGAATGTATGATCAGTGCAGAAATGCTTCGTCTCATTCACGACGTGGTGGACGATCTTCCGCCGCGTTGTAAACTTTCTTTCAAACTGGTAAAGGAATATGGTTTCAAATACCGGGAAGCCGCTGAAATACTCCAGGTTTCCGAAAAAACCATCGAAAACCAACTATCCATCGCTCTTAAAAAAATCAGCGCCGCCA
Organism: Bacteroidota bacterium; assembly: GCA_013286315.1. Classification (GTDB taxonomy): domain Bacteria; phylum Bacteroidota; class Bacteroidia; order Chitinophagales; family Chitinophagaceae; genus Puia. Next base: position 12,852 of record JABDFX010000050.1, read on the forward strand.
TCCACTTCGATATCGGCAGAAGTATTCCCGTAATCGCTGGCCTTCATTAATTAACCTACTCTGTTGCTCATTCAGCTTGTTAATGCTCGTGCAGAGTGCTGTGCTTCAGTACTTCCATTCTTCCATACTTCCATTCTTCCATACTTGTGTTTGTGTTTGGGGGTAAACTACGATTTACCTGTCCTGCTGATATATCTGCCGATATGGATAACGATCGCATATGGAATTTAATCGCTAAAAAGCTTGCGGGCGAAGCAAGTCCGGGCGAATTAAAGGAGCTGGAATCGGCTCTGCGCCTGAATCCGGATCTGCATTATTCACTGGAAGCTTTGCAGGACATGTGGAAAAAACAATCCGATGAAGAGGCAGCCCAGTCTGAGATCGCTTTTCAAAGGCATATGGACAGAATGCGCTCCCTTGGAATAGATATGGGTAATACAAGAGCAGATGTACCCCTGGATGAATTTCCGGATTCTCCGAACCGCTACCAAAAACGGAAGATGATTGCCATACTCTCCGCCGGATTCATATTGTTATTTCTTGGCTACTACTTATTAAATATGCGGAATCCTCCACCCGCCGCCATTCAAAAGCCTGTTTGGGAGGTAATCACAAGGAATGGATCCAAAAGCAATATCCTGCTTCCGGATGGCAGCTCGGTATGGCTCAATGCGGGCAGCCGTTTAACGTATGATTCCTTGTACGGAACCACGCTCAGGGAAGTGACCCTGAGCGGGGAAGCCTATTTTGATGTGACTAAAAATCCCAAAAAACCATTCATCATTCATACGGGCAAAATAAATATCCGGGTGCTGGGTACGGTTTTTAATGTTAAATCTTATCCGGAGGACCGGACCATCGAAACCAGCCTGATAAAAGGAAGCATAGAAGTGAGTTTCCCTTCCCAGCCTGCAAAGAAAATAATTCTTAAACCCAACCAGAAATTGATCATTGATAAGAAGGAATCGAATGCCAATGGGAATATAAATCGCGGAATGCCCGGAATGGTTCCTTTGATCAGTATTGAACACCTGAACAGAATTGGTTCCGACAGCAGCATCACCGAAACCGGATGGATGGAGAACCGCCTTTATTTTAGTGATATGTCATTTCACGACTTACTGCAAAACATGGAAAGAAAATATGGCGTGTCTTTTCAAGTGGCCGATGCGGCATTGGATACAATTCATTTTACAGGAAGCTTTCAAAACGAAACCGTATCGCAGGCCCTCGATGCCCTTCGTTTAACAGCGGAACAATCTACTGCAGACTTCACTTACGAGATAAAGGGCAACCAGGTGTTTATTTATAATAATACCTCAGGTGCAAACTCAACTCAGCCAAAATGAAAAATACATCATATATGAAATGTAGTTTCCTGCTGGTTTTTATTACCCTGCTATGGTTTTCAGCGAATGCTTCCGGACAGTCACTAGTATCCGTACATATGAAAAATGCGGAGATCAGTCAGGTTTTTGCGACGCTTGAGAAACAAAGTGGTTACCATTTTTTATTCAATAGCCGATTGCAGGATATTCATAAACTCGTGGATGTGGATGTTGACAACGCAGATATTACCCAGGTACTAAAAACTATTTTTACCGGCACAAATCTTCAGTATAAAGTGCTTGATAATAAACTGATCGTCGTTACTTCTACGGATGTCAATCAGGATATTCAGGTTTCAGGAAGAATTACCAACGAAAATAACGAACCTCTTTCCGGCGTATCCGTCACCATTAAAGGGAAAACGACCGGCACCACTACTGACCAAAATGGAAACTTTTCCATTGCAACTCCGGAAAATGCAACACTTGTGATTTCATATATAGGGTACACATCACAAGAACTGACCGCTGCAAGTGTAATGAATATTAAATTAGTTCAGTCCGCAAAATTAATGGATCAGGTAGTGGTTGTCGGATATGGAACACAAAGGAAATTGGATATTACCGGAGCGACTGCAACAGTAAAGGGATCTGAACTTGTTAAACAACCGGTAACAACGGCTACCCAGGCACTGCAAGGAAAAATGGCTGGTGTACAAATCATTACCAGTGGACAACCGGGTGGTCTTCCCGTTGTAAGAATCAGGGGCGTGGGAACCATGCTATCGGGTGCAGACCCACTTTACGTAGTTGATGGGATCCTGACCAATGATATTACGAATATTAGTAATTCCGATATAGTCGATGTAACGGTTTTAAAAGATGCATCTTCAGAAGCCATTTATGGTGTACGTGCAGCAAACGGCGTCATTATCATTACCACCAAACAGGGTGTGGCAGGAAAAGTAAAAGTGAATTATTTTGGAAATTTCGGAGTACGGATGGCTTCTAATCTGGTGCGCATGGCCAATTCAGCGGAATATATTGATTATGTGCAGGCATCCCTTGGACCTAATGTGCAACCCACCGGCTATTCAACCAACTGGTATGACCAATTTTTAAGAAATGCATTTGAACAGACGCATAATATTTCTTTGTCCGGAGGATCTGAATACAATAAATACCTGTTTAGTGTCGGTTATGTAAATGATCAGGGTATCGTAATAGATAATAATTACAAAAGATGGACTTTTCGTTTGAATGATGAATACAAGATCAGCAGCATGGTGAAGTTTGGTTTCACAGCTTCTTATGCCAACAGTGTTACACAAAGTGTAAACCAGTCTTATAACAGTACGAATAATTCACAAAACCTGGGAACAGGAAATGCTTTTAATGATGCATATCGCGCAAGCCCAACCGTTCCATCCAAGATAAATGGAAAATATGGAAACACATCCGCATTCCAAAACGTGGGTAATCCATTATTAGATATCGAAAACAACAATAACAGAACCAACGATAATCGGACACAGGGTACTGCATATCTTGAAATAAAGCCTGTTACTTCACTCACTTTTAGAAGTGCTCTTTCAGGGGATCTCGACATTCCCGATAACCGGGTTTACAATTATGCCTTTGCTGCTGACACGACTACTTTCATTACGGGCGGCGGAAATCAGAGTAATGCAAAAAGTAATCTGACTGTTGGAAATCTGAGAAAGTTTCATTGGATCTGGGACAACACCCTGACTTTTAGTAAAAGATTTGACAAACACAATCTCACAATACTTGGTGGTATCGTTTCCGAACAGGCAAATAGCAATTACAATACTTCTTATCGTCAAAGCGTACCCGCTGATCCAAATCTCTGGTATATCCCACTGGGCGATCCACAAACTCAAACCACCGGTCCACAAGATCAGCCTACCATTGCGGCCAATATTTATCAATGGACAAGGCTTTCTTATATCGCCCGTGCTAATTATAGTTACAATGACCGGTATTTGTTAACTGCCACCATAAGGGCTGATGGCAGCTCATTGTTTCCAGCCAATAACCGTTGGGCTTACTCTCCATCAATCGGCGTAGGATGGATACTGACGAAAGAGAATTTCATGGACAATCAAAAAATATTTGACGTTCTTAAGTTAAAAGCAAGTTGGGGTAAGGTCGGAAATGATAATGTTCCCGTTGGTTCTTTTACAACTACCCTAACACCTAATTTGCCTTATTTCTTCGGAGGTTCTGCTACTGGGGGAAGTGCCGTTACCCAGCTAAAAGATAACAATCTTACCTGGGAACAAGTGGAAGAAACGGATATCGGTATAGAATTTACCATGTTAAAACAAAAATTAACGGGTGAAATTAATTACTATAACAAGAAAAATAATAACGCATTGATAAATGTTGTCGTGCCATCAACACTTGGTAGCCAACCCAGTTATGTTCTGACAAATGCTGCGAATATCCAAAACCAGGGAGTAGAACTTTCTTTACGATGGAGTGAACCCATAAATAATAAATTCTCTTACTATATTTCAGGTAACATCACATATAACAATAATAATGTGCTTGGCCTGAATGGGGGTCAGCCGTATATAGATGGTCCGGTAGGAGCAAATCAACCCTATGTAACCAGAACAGATAATGGCCATCCGGTTGGAAGTTTTTATGTCCAGAAAGTGTTGGGTGTTTTCCAGAATCAAAATGATATAAATGCATACACCGACAAAAACGGAAACCTGTTGCAGCCCAGTGCCATCCCCGGAGATTTCAAATATGAATTCACTCCGGATGGGAAATTGGATTCCGTATTTGCCGGTTCTTATCAGCCAAAAATTTATTTTGGTCTAAGCCTTGGGTTTACTTATATGGCATTTGATTTTTCCATAGATTTTTATGGAAACGTTGGAAACAAGATATACAATGGGAAAAAAGCATCTCGTCAAACGTTTCTGGATAACATGGAGGAATCCACTGCAAAAAACCGATGGTCTCATTCAAATCCAACCAATTCAGAGCCAAGGGCAAATGCCGGGAATCTTCCCGCGTCCACCTATTTTGTAGAATCGGGTGACTTCTATAGAATTAATAATATCAATATCGGCTACACGCTGCCAGCTTCTCTTTTGCAAAAGATAAAATATATCTCCAGCCTAAGGGTATTTGTCACATCACAAAATCCTGTAACCATTCAAAAATTTAGCGGTTTTTCATCTGAATTACCAGGATCACCCACTTCTTCCGGCATTGAATTAAATCCATATCCTACAACCAAAACTTTTGCAGTCGGGGTAAGTCTCGGCTTATAAATATATCCATTGACAAAAAGAAAAGTCATATGAAAATTTCAAAATATTTAATTCCCCTGCTCATCTTGTTTTCGGGATGTAAAAAGAATTTTCTGGACGTACCACTGCAAGGTCAGTCAACAGCGCAGAATGATCCAAATTATGCGCAAAACCTGGTCACAGGTGTTTATAGCAGTTTGATCTATACTGACGCAGGCGGTCCATTTGGTGGATTCGATACCCATGGTTTTGCATTTATTTCTGCGACCAATATTATGTCGGATGATGCTGATAAAGGCAGTTATCCGGGAGATCAGGATGCCACTGCCGGACAATTCGATCTTTTTACTTTTACCAGCGGGAATTCATTTATCAATTCCATCTGGAGCGGGCATTATGCCGCTATATCCAGAACAAATAATGCGTTGGCCGCACTAAATCAAGCCCCTTTGGATAGCACGACGGTTCGCCGGTTGCGCGGAGAAGTCCTATTCATCCAGGCCTATTACTATTTTAATCTCGTACGTTTTTTTGGTGGCGTACCCATTATAATCACTATTCCAAATGGCCCCCAGGCAGCAAATACAGATCCTGCATATGTTACCCGAGCCACCGTTGACGCAGTTTATAACTCTGTCATCATTCCTAATCTGGAATATACCATAGCGAATTGTCCGGTGAGAGGTCAAACGCCTGCCGGACGAATAACCAAGGGAGCCGCTGAAACGTTGCTTGCCAAAGTGTACCTGTATTTGCAAAACTGGCAAAAGACTTTGGACCTCACGTCATCAGTCATGACTGAAGGATATGCGCTTGTACCGGACTATTCAACCATCTGGCGTACAGCAGGAGATAATAATATTGAATCCATATTTGAAATTGAAACAGGTTCTTATGGTAATACGGATGCAGGTATTCCCTTGTATAGTGAATGCCAGGGACCACGCGCGCAAGGTGGAGGATGGAATAACCCGGGATTCAATTATCCGACCGGTGATTTAGGGTGGGGATTTTGTACGCCTTCACAGACCTTATTAAATTCGTACGAAGCAAAAGATACTATAAGGAAGAATGCGACGATCATCACTATCAATCCGGATCCAAACGCGCCCTATGGCGCCATACTTTGGGATGGGTTTGTAGTTCCAAACCAGTCGAAAGTTCAGAATTCCTATTACAACTATAAGGCCTATCATAGTGAACGAAATGATAATATTGAGCCATATTTTGGAAATCGTGACAGAAAAGAGAAAAATGTTCATTTATTGCGCTATGCTGAAGTGCTTCTGTTACATGCAGAAGCGGCGAATGAATTAAATCAGCAGTCACTCGCTATCGGAGATTTAAACCAGGTTCGCCAACGTGCGGGACTAGATAATACACTGGCTTCAAATCAAACGGATCTCCGAAATGCAATATGGCAGGAACGTCATGTGGAACTGGCGTTGGAGCATGACCGGTTTTTCGATTTAGTCAGGCAGGGAAGAGCGGCTTCCGTTTTGAATGCTGCAGGCAAAAATTTTGTTGCCGGGAAGAACGAAATTCTTCCGATCCCTGGCGTGCAAATTGCATTAAGCGGAGGTAAGCTTACCCAAAATCCAGGTTATTAAAATTTAAAAAAATATAGTCTCGATCTTTTTCTAACAATTCAAAAAAAACAAGCGTATGAAAAAAGTAAATCGGAAGTTGAACCTACTCTTATTGGGCACTGCGATTATTGCAGCCAGTATTGTGAGTTCCTGCAGCAAGAGTAGTAGTAAAAGTGGCCCTACACCTCCTAAACCACCATCCAATCCGGGTAATTATGATTCTTCAGCACAAATTGCTTCTGGAAGTCTGGTTGCCTATTTCCCTTTTAACGGTTCTTACAACGATGTAAAACAAGGTTTAACAGGAACGAACCATGGAGCATCATTTGGCACGGGTGTTAAAGGACAGGCTTATCAAGGCAGTGGAAATAGTTACGTTACTTTCACCAATGCCGGAACATTGGGAACCTTAACAAGTTTTACGATGTCTGTTTGGGTGAAACAACCATCGCAGCCAATCAATGATACCACTCCTAATTACATAGCAGGACAGGGAGCTCAGGGATTATTGTTCATGTATGACACGGCAACAGCCTGGAATCTTTTGCACCTGGATTTTGAGCCTTTTACCCCCAAAGCCGGAGACTCATTAAGAGTCCATGCTGGTTTTAACAGCACCGGCGCCACTGCCTACCAGGGAATTGTTCCTGAAATGTTTGTGGACTCCGGTTTGAATAACTGGTTCCAGTTTGTGTTCACTTACAATGGGGCAAGCTCACAATTTACAGTTTACAAGAATGGCGTTGCTATTTCAGCTAATTCAGCCTGGGGTTATAAGCCCACTCCATATAGTATATGGACAGATGGCACGGCTACCACACCATTTGGGAATATTAAATATAAAAATCCGCCACAGGGATTTGTTCTCGGGGCTTTCCCTCAGGCAGTTACACCATCTATAAGTTCCAGTATTGGAGGACCGCAACCATGGTCCGGAAATTTGCAGGGTTCTATGGATGAATTGAGAATCTATAATACTGCTTTGAATGCAGTAGATGTAAATTCATTATATCTGTTGGAAAAAGCTGGATTCTAGAATTCGTATTCAATTTAATTAAATAAAGAGGCTGCCTTTTGAAGGTAGCCTCTTTATTCGCTAAGTATTTTTGTTCCTAAATATGAATGCATGAAGGATAAAATCTTCCTAATTTTTTTAATCGGTTTTATTTCATGCAGCAAAAACGAAAATACAAAACCGACAAATCCCGGAACATTTACTTTTCAGTCCGTGGCCGTGAACGGTATTATAAGTGGGTTTGCCTTTTTTAATGTCAAACCCCCACCCGTTATTAAATTTTCATTTGCGGGCGGAGCTATTAATCAAAGTACAGTAAGCAACAGTATTTCGCTGAAAGATAATGCCGGAAATAATATTACATCTCTTAATTATACTTATGATAATGATAGTACATTAATTGTTACCCCGACTTCTTTAAAACCGATAACGGGTTATATTCTTCATGTAGATTCCACTTTAAAAAATGTTAAAGGTGCTCCTTTATCGCAGCCCGTTACAGTAACATTTGTCACCGCTATCGATTCAACCGACAAATTTCCACAGCTGACCGATAGCGCGTTACTGACTTTGATCGAACAACAGACGATTAAATATTTTTATGATTTTGGTCATCCGGTTTCCGGTCTCGCCAGGGAAAGAAATACTTCTGGTGATGTAGTGACTACAGGTGGAAGCGGCTTTGGTATTATGGCAATGATCGTAGGTGTACAAAGAAATTTTATTTCACGCGCACAGGCACTCTCGAGAATTGATACGATCGTCAGTTTTTTAACCAATAAAGCACAAAGATATCACGGGGCATTCCCTCATTGGATGAACGGCGCTACCGGCGCAACCGTTCCATTCAGTGCGAATGATAATGGGGCCGATCTGGTAGAGACTTCTTACATGATGCAAGGCCTGCTGACTGCCCGCCAGTTTTTTAACAGTGTTGATCCGGCAGAGGTTTCTTTGCGTGCAGCTATAAATAATTTATGGAATGGAGTTGAATGGAACTGGTTCCGCCAGGGTGGTCAAAATGTATTGTACTGGCATTGGAGCCCAACACTTGGATTTATTATCAATCAACCAATCAATGGATGGGATGAAGCTATGATAGTATACGCATTGGCCGCATCTTCTCCTGTCGACTCCAACCGGATACCCAAAATTGTGTATGACCATGGATGGGCGATGGATGGTGGAATAAAAAATGGCGGATCCTATTATGGAATTACGCTACCACTTGGTCCTGCTTATGGAGGCCCGCTTTTTTTCGCCCATTATTCGTTTCTGGGCATCAATCCAAATAGTTTGACTGACACATACGCCGATTACTGGACACAGAATCAGAACCATTCTTTGATAAATTTCACATACTGTGTGACTAATAATGGCAATTACAATGGCTATAGCAGTTCTGTTTGGGGACTTACCGCCAGCGACGAGCAGGGCGGTTATTCTGCTCATTCACCAACCAATGATGATGGAGTAATCAGTCCGACAGCAGCTATATCATCCATACCTTATACGCCGACACAATCCATGAATGCCATTCGATTTTTTTATTATAAACTCGGTGATAAGCTCTGGGGAAATTATGGTTTTATGGACGCATT
>JABDFX010000051.1:0-905 GCA_013286315.1 Bacteroidota bacterium
AGCAATATATCAATCAGGCTCTGCTCCAGGAGAAGAAAAGGGAATATGAACAGGCCATCATTTCCTATAATAAGGCACTTGCCCAGAAGCCGGATGAAAGTCCAAAATATGAAGCTCATATCAGGGAACTTACTGCGAAATTCCGTGACCTCGCAGAGCTTGAAGAAAAATATAAAGCCGGATTATATAAAGATGCAATTAAGCAATATGATGCCCTCATCAAAAAAAATAAAACCATATCGGATTATTTTCTCGGAAGGGGTAAATGTCTTGACAAAACCGGTGACTATAAAAATGCCCTGAAAGACTATTCCCAGGCCTATGACCTGGATGCGAATAACCTGGATGCCATTCAGCATCGGGCTGACCTGTATAAACGCCTGAACGATCCGTATAAATCCCTGACCGATTACAAGACCTATTTAACCATCAGCAATGAAAATACGATGGTTTATACGCAAATGGCAGATCTCCGTTTAGTGATTAACAACAATAATTTAGATGAAGCGATAAAGGATCTGAGCGACGGACTGGCGGTTAATCCAAAAGCATTTGAATTATATTTAAAGCGGGGTCAGTTGTGGGCCAGAAAAAATGACTGCAAAAAAGCAGGCGGTGATTTTACATCCGTCGTGCAGCTGGACAGCAATTACGCGCTGGGATATTTTCTTCGCGGGAAATGTGAACTATCTATGAACCATATCGATAACGCGGCCTATGATTTCGAATTCGCAAGACGTAAAGGTCTTGATGCGGACAGTAAACAGGAGATCGCGCAACTGGCTTCAGGTTATTTCCAGCGTTCATCGGAAAAATTTAACAGCGGCTCAAAAGATTCCGCTCTTTTTCTGATTAACCAGGCGATTACCCTGGATCCTGATAACAGCGCATACCGTTTCTCGCAG
>JABDFX010000051.1:948-21619 GCA_013286315.1 Bacteroidota bacterium
CGGAAGCTATCCGGATAAAATCAAATTACCCGGAAGCCCTCTGTCGCCGGGCTGCCTCTTATGAACAAACAGGAAGTTATAAAGCAGCCCTGGATGATTACAAAGCCACACTGGCTATCACGCCACAGCAGATCGCTGCCCAAAAAGGACTGGGCGATGCATACCTGGGCCTTCAGGATTATACCAATGCTGCTGCTGCTTACGAAAGCTGTCTTCAGACCATCAACGCTTCGAAAGTCAATACGGATGCCGCGCTGACCGCAGAAGTCTACAATGGTGCTGGTAAATCCTGGCTGGGTATGAATAATTTTGATAAGGCAGTCCCCTATTTTAAAACCGCCCTGAAGAAAAATGGATCATTTGCTGAAGCTTATTACAATCTGGGTTATGCTTATTTAAAAACAAATGAATCGGCTGAAGCGATTGCCAATATTTCCAAAGCTGTTTCAATGGATAACAAACATGCGTCCTGGTATTATTTCCTGGGTAAATCATTCGTGGCGAAAAATCAATACCAAAACGGGGCCAATGCCTTTTCCGATTGCATACACCTGGATACACTCAAACAAATGCCGGATGCGCTTTTTCTGAAAGGCAATTGTAATATGGAAGTCCAGAATTACAAGGCAGCACTTGATGATTATTTAAAATTCTATGCAGCAAATCCACCGGTAGAGATGAAGACCCTGGATAATGAAATCGGAAAATCTTATCTGAATCTTGGGAAATACGATTCTGCGTTTACCTGGTATAACAAATCGTACGCACTGGATTCTCTCAATGGTGTTACCCTGTATGGACTGGCATGCTCGCTGGCATTAAAAGGTCAGACCGATGAGGCACTGACCTGGTTTGAAAAATCTTTTCAGACAAAAATGGTCGGATATAACGACATCAAGAAAGACAAATTAATCGCCAATATCCGGGACGACAAGCGCTTTAAATCGCTCCTTAAAAAATATTATTAATGCAGCTCAGCAATATATATTACCTCTTTGAAATTGGTGGCAAAAAAAACCAGGAGGATTATATATGGCCCTTGCCGGGAAAGGCAACACTGCAGGATAAAATATTTATTGTCTGTGACGGTGTAGGTGGTTCAGATAATGGAGAAATCGCCAGTAAGATCATAGCAGAATCCATGGGGCGGGCGCTTCAAAAAGTAAATGTCGAAAATATCACGTCCGGATTCATCAACAATCAGCTGGATATCGCAAGACAAAGGCTGGTTGAATATGCCTACACGCACCGGCTGAACACGGATATGGCTACGACATTCTGTATGCTTGCCATAGGAGAAAAAAGAATATTTATTTCCTGGAGTGGCGATAGCCGGGTGTATCATGTAAGAGATGGCGAAATATTATATAAGACGTCGGATCATTCATTGGTAAATACCCTGCTAAAAAGCGGAGAAATTACGGAAGAAGATGCGGTTTTGCATCCGCAAAAGAATATTATATTAAAAGCGATTAAAGCAGACGGTTCACCCATTGATACCGAAGATATCTGGATTGATAATGCAAGAGAAGGTGACTATTTCCTGCTCTGTACCGACGGACTATTCGAAAACATTACCGAAAAAGATATCAAATTTTTACTGAATCAAAACGACAGAGGTCAGTATGACCTGATAAGTGCTTTTCAACAAAAATGTTTTAACAGGACAAGGGATAATTATTCCATGTACCTGGTAAAAATACATAAAGAAGAGAAGCTCATTTCCAGAACATTTAGTCTGTCTCAAATCCTTTTGTTTCTTTTCGTCATCGCAGCCATGTTCATGATCGGTGTATTGTTTTTTTCAAAAAATAATACCGGCCCCGGACAGCCATCACCGGTATTGACAAAGAAGGATTCCACGCGGACAGAACTAAAACCCACTGTTCCGAAAGATTCGCTTCCTTACGTTGAAATTGTCAATTCAGCAGAAAATGACAGCGATAAAACAAAAGAGGCTGATAAAAAAAGAAATGACAGGCCATCGAAAAAGAATAACTAACAATCATGAAACTCCTCAACCGATATGAATATAGTCCAAAAACTGACATGATCGGGAAGGGTGCCTTTGCAAGAGTATACAAAGCTTTTGACAGGAAACTCAACCGGCCAGTCGCGCTGAAAATTTACAGAACCAGCGAATTATCTGAACGATATAATCCCATTGCTGAAATTCAAAAGGTATCAGACCTGGATCATCCGAATATCTGCAGATATATGGATATCGATGAGATCGAACTTGAAAATACTTTTGGTGAGACGGAACAGATACAAATCTGCGTGATGGAGCTATTGGACGGAGGTAATATTGCCGCTTATTATCATACCAGCAACGATCCGGAATTATTAAAGAAATTCATTGTAGATGTTTTACATGGCCTGATGTATCTCCATAAAAAAGGAATCATTCACCGGGATATAAAACCCACCAATATCCTGATCAAACAGACGGAAAACGGTCCGGTAGCGAAAATTACTGACTTTGGTATCAGCAAAATATCGGATGCAGCCGACGGCCATTCTTCTGCTCTGATCGTTTCGATTCCCTATCTGGCACCGGAACAACTGAATCCCCAAAAATATGCCATCAATGAGAATATAGCTTTTAACCTGGATCTGTGGACACTGGGTGTTGCTTTGTATGAAATTTTAACCGGGGTTAACCTCTTCAGGAAAAACGAGAAAGAAACACCGGAGGAAACGATGTTAAATATTCAATCTCTGGACATCGCAGAAAAAATAAAAAGTGTGCCACAGCCTTTCCGCACTTTTATTTCCCGATGCCTGATCCGGGACGCGAAGTTGCGGATAAAATCTGCAGACTTACTGATACCTGTGATCATGGGTGATTATCCGGAGGAAACGGTTCCTGAAAAGGTTTCCATCTTCATTGAAGAAACAGTTGTACCGACTGCTGAAGTTCTGGTCGCGGAAATTGAGCCCGAATATGTGCCGGCCATCATCACACTGGCGGTTCCGGAAATCGAAGAGGGAAGCGACGCTGCACCGTTCGTTGCAAAAGAAGACGGGCCGGAGGAACCTACAGCCGATATTGAAGCGGAGCCGGTGACTGCAAAAGCGGATATACCGCAGGAACCTAAAGCTGATATCGATGCGACAGAGTTGGTCGTAAAAACAGAAATGCCCGATGAAGTGAAAGACGATATGGATTCAACGCAGGTGATAGAAAAAACTGACTTCCCGGAGGACAAGCAAGCCGATATCGATGCGACTCAGGTGATTGCAAAACCAAATAGTATTCAGGAACAGGCACTGGATATTGATGCTACGCAGGTGATTAAGAAATCGAACATCACTCAGGAACAGATCGCAGATATCGACGCAACCCAGGTTATCGCAAAAACAGATATAGATGCAACACAGATAATTGCGAAGGCCGATCCAGATGCAACACAGTTGATTTCAAAACCCGATTTGGATGCGACACAATTGATCGCAAAAACCGAGATCGATGCGACGCAACTTATTTCAAATCCAGACAATAAAAAATCCGGAACGGGTCATATGAAGGAAACTGAAACGGACGATCATACGAAACTGCTGAAAAACCAGATTCCCATAGATCCCGGATCGGAAGACCAGACCAGGATTCTTTATGGTACTGTTCCCGATACGACTACGACCAACGTTTCTGAAAGAAAAGAAAGGCCGATACTTTTATTTAGCCGATACGAATACGTTCCAAATACAGATCTGATCGGCCGGGGCGGGTTTTCACGTGTCTACAAAGGTTATGATCAGAAATTAGATCGTTGGGTTGCACTAAAAGTATACAAAACGGGAGAATTTTCGGACCGGTACAGCCCCATTTCAGAAATAAGAAGAGTCATCAACCTCGATCATTCCAATATTTGCCGTTATCTGGACATAGAGGAAATTGAAAAGCTGAATCATTTTGGAGAAAATGAAAAGATGCAGGTTTGCGTGATGGAACTGTTAGACGGTGGGAATTTCGCCGAATACTACAGATCCAACAGGGATCCCGAAATATTAAAAAAATTAATCCGTGATATTTTATATGGCCTCTCATATCTGCATAAAAATGGCATTATCCACCGGGATATCAAACCGGCCAATATTCTGATCAAGAGAACGATTGAAGGTCCTGTTGCTAAAATAACAGACTTTGGCATCAGCAAAATTTCCGATTCGGTCAATAATAACAGTTCTTCTGCACTGATCGTTTCGATTCCCTATATGGCTCCGGAACAACTGAATCCAAAGAAATACGGGATCAATGAAAAAATTTCCTATAATCTGGACCTGTGGTCGCTGGGAGTCACTATCTATGAAGTGTATACGGGCGACGTGCTGTTCAAAAACAGTGAACAGGACAATTCCGAACAGATCATGAACAATATCATGGCGCCGGGGTTACCGGAAAAAATAAATCAGCTTCCTGAGCCGTTCCGGAATGTGGTAGCGCATTGCATCATGAAAAATGCCAATGAACGGGTGAAAAAAGCAGAGGAATTACTGGTTCTGCTGTCTGCAGATATCAGCCCGGCCCGGATTCCATACGATACAGGAGAAAATCCGGAACATATAACATCCATATTGCCATTGAAAAATAAGGAGACATATGATGATGAAATAAAAACCACCGTCAACGATACAGAAAGAAGAGAAAGAAATGTTATCCTGTCTGAAACAGCAGAACTGACACCGAAAAAACCGGTGGCACGACTGAATTATTTAAAGATTTCAGTGGGCATCGGAATTCTTTTTATTTTATTGATCGTGTTTCTGTATATCAGGAGTTCGCGAATGGAGCAAATCATCAAAAATACTCAGACGTACAATGATACACACCATCTTGTAAAAGTGTTGCCAAAGGTTACAGACACGGTACGGGAAAAGGAACCTGTTATTCCCCAGGCTGAAATACCAAAAGATACAACGGCCCATTCAGAAACTCCCAACCCAAATAAGGTAGCGGTTCATAAAACAGAGGTCCCGGTAACCAGGACGGATGTCCCGGCAACCAAAGCAGATCCTGCAGCAACAAAGAAAAAAGAACATACTCCGGTACAAAAAAGCCAGGAGCCAAAAACGGAAGCAGCGCCGGTTGCAAACGGCGCCCAAAAATGCATACTGGAATTAACCACTACTAAAACCTGTACCATTAAATTAAATTCTATGGATATCGGTACACTGGAACCCGGAAAGACCATGAAAGTCTATTTAAAACAAGGCGCCTATCTGCTGCAGGCAACCAGTGTGAGCAATACATCCAGCGTGTATAATGGAAATCTACAGATCGGCCCCGATAATATAAATACAGTGGCTAAAATTAAAATACCCCTGTGAAGTTGAGCAGGGAGTCATGGTTTCATAGATATACAGAGAAATTCCCGGAGCTATAATCAGAGTTCCAGCGCTACCGTATGCATGAATTTGCTTTTCTCTACTTCCTTAACGATCTTTTTTATCGGATGAAGGTTGTACCGGAGAATCAATTTGGTTACTCCGATCTGAATAGTATCATTTTCATTCAGTTTTGTTCTGAATGTTATCCGCTTTTCATTCCCGTTTAAATAAGTGCCATTCTTACTTTCAGCACCTCTGTTTGAGTCAGCAGAATCTTCGATATAAAAGCTGAAACGATTATCCGCACCCTCTACGGATATCAGGGCATGCACCCGGCTGATAAACAAATCTTCTTCAATCACCAGAAAGGGCTTTAATGTTTCATGCAGTTTACGGCCGATATAGTTATTTCCTTTCCAGAGCGAATATGTTTTGGGGCTTTGGTTTTCTGTGTGCCGGACAAGCCAGCCGGCGGGTTCGGTAACAGAAGTATTTTTTAAGGAGGACCTGGAGCCATGAGAAATAATAATGGGTGCAGACTCGGGAAGGTCATCTTCTTCACCGGGATCATGCTGAGTAAGAACAACTGATTTCGATGGAGATGGCTCACGCGACCATTCTGAAAAATCCTGCCCGATAGCTCTTATTTTTGAAACTTTTTGAGCGTTCAGCTTACGCAAAAAATCGCTGGGTGCTTTTTCGCTCAATTCGAGAAAATGCTCGAGCAGCCCTTCCATCGTTTGTCTTATTTCACTGTCGCTTGCATCCTCCGGAAGTTCCAGGAAGGCGAGTGCTTCGGCTTTTGTCATAAATAAAATATTATTTTACCGGATCAGGGACGTTTTCTTTTCCACATAAAAATAAAAAATCCAAGGATCGTGGCCAATATAATTGTGACTGGTATCCATATGTCATAGCCATGAATGGACGGCTTATCAGCAGGTTCGGGTTTAACTGCTGCAGAATGCCGTGCGGGCAAAACGACGATTCCGATCGGATCGCTGCTGCTCGTTTTATACAGGCCATGTAAAACATCAAAAAAACTGATCTGCAATCGCGGTATAAAAAACTTCCCGGCTTTTTTCGGCACAAAGGAAATGTCAAAAGTTTCCCTGCCAACAGGAGGGAAACTGTTTTTCTCCATGGTTGTTTTATCACGTACGGGAAAATAATCGAATCCGTCGGGCCAGTTGATCTCCGGCATAGATAGTGGGATAAAATTTCCGCTTCCGGAAATTTCAATATGTAATGCATTGGCTTCCCCCGCAGCTATTCGTGTGCTGTCAACGGAAACCTTCAATTGAAAATCACCGACGGCCCCTGAGAAATTGACCGGTTTACCCAGTTCCGGCAGGGGTTTTACGTTTATGGTTACCGGATCGGCGGAAACGATGCCTTCATAATGGCCCGTTGAATCGGGGTTTATCTTGTAGTGAACCGTGTTTGACACTGCCAGTGTGTCAATCTTTAATGGACCGGCCTGTTGCGGAATGATTTGAAACTGCCTCAGATTAAATACCCGGTAGTTTTGACCCCGTATGATCTTATATACCGGATGTTCATTGACCACACTAAGTTCCATCATGGAAGATCCGGCAAAAGAGGGAAGCTTATATATTTCACTTTCATTCTGCAATGCAGAATATAATAGATAGGTGAGCAATACCGGCTCACCAACATAACATTTTGTGTTGGAAATAGCCAGCCTGATAAATATAAACCGCTGGATCCTGGCCTGCGGGTTTTCATTTTTCTTTAATATCGAGAGCGAAGCAGCATCCGGAATCGGCAGATCACTGAAAATATCATGAAAGCGGGCAGGTGGCGGGGAGGTGTGTTGCGCTAGGATTACGGACTGAAAAATGAGGAAGAAAAAACTTATTAAACAGTTTTTATATAATTTTTTATGGGATGGTTTAGGCAAAGCAATAAAAGACTTTTAATTAGTTTGGGGAACCTTTCCTGAACCCGTCCAGCGCCGCATTGGCTATCGCCAGATCTGTCTTGCATTTATCGAGTTCTGTCTGAAGACTGGTGAGTTTTCCGGCCTTATCGGATAAACTTTCGAGCTGCCGCTGCTTCTGTTGTAATTCCTGTAGGCGGTCCACGATTACCTTATTCATTTTGCCATAAAGAGTATTATCCTTTTGCTGTAAAACGGCCAGGTCACCAATTTTACCATTCAGCTGAAGGTTGATCTGTTCCAGATTCGTGTTGCTGCTTTCCAGCGAATCCAGCAGCACAATTGCCTCCTGCATCCGGTTTACAAATTTCTGTTGATTGGCATCCTGCTGGCGTTGCACATCCACTTCGTCCTGGAGCATTTTATTCTCCCGCGATGGCAAATGATAATTAAAAAAAACAGCCAGTATCACCAGGGCGACGGTAAACAGGAAAAAGACCAGGAACTTTACAAAGGCCTGTGTGCGTTCCTGACTATTTAGTATCTGTTGCATAGCTGTGTTGATTTTTAATATTGAAGTTTTTTAATCTGCCAGGAAGCTGCGCCTTTTTTGCGGACCTGCATCGGGAGATTTCTTCACTACTTCTTCTTTTACAAATATGCCTGCTTCCTTTCTTTTTCCAATATATTCCAGTTTAGCCAGTTGATAAAAAAGCCGGGATATAGTTTTGGAAAACTGGGATACCAGGTCAATGGAATTATTTATATCCAGATGGTTATACTGATGGTTGGAAAGATTTACCATCGCTCCTTCCAGCTCCCCCTGACTGATATTGCACCATTCGGTAAAATAATTGATGAGTTCTTCTTTTCCGCTGCCGAGGTAACAATCCAGGGTATTTTTCATTTGTCTGGACAGGATGGCCACCCTGCCTACCAGGTAATCCGGCGGCTGAATAATTCCGACTGATTTCAGATCAGCCAGTTGAATTGAGGTGAAAAAAGAAATGTTCTCGCATAATTTCTGGACAATGACAGCCATTTCATTCGCCTGTTTCTTCTGCACAATTTTCTGTATGATCTGCAGGGAATATAGTTCCATCTTGCTGTAAAATTGTTCCAGCCCGGCCAGTATCTCAAGCAATTCGGGATGACTGTTTACCGAACTGCAGGGCGGTATATAGTCCTCCTCCAGGATTACGCGCTGGTCTTCGATGGATATTTTTCCTACAGGCAATTGCCAGGGGCCCATCACATTGCGTGCAACATCCTGGGAAGGGATCAGATCCAGCGAATAGGATGGGGCGGTAAAAGGAATTCTGGGAGGCACTTCATTCAGATCTGCCGCTCCAAACGGAACTCTTTTATACGGATTGACGGAAAGCACAATATAAAAATCGGTACCCTTGCTCTTTAATTCTTTTAGTGTAGCAGGTGTGCTCGCAACCGGAACGGCTTTGGTCGTGCCCTGCAACAAAGTATCTTCATTGAATTCGATATAATAACCACCTGCGGTAATCGCCCTGCATTGCTGGATTCTGACCTGCAGTTTATTCTGGTTATCCGAACTGATGAATAATTTTAGTCCATCGCCAGAGGGACCCACGGGTAATAAACCATAATTCAATTCATTGAGCAGGCAATTGGTATTCTGGGCCAGCTGATAACGCATGGCGTTATCCTGGGCAATGAAATGTGTCTTGTTTATCTTCATTCCATCAATCCAGTTGACCGGCAAATAATTATTTTCTTCCATGGTGATTTTTTAAATCGTAGAGCGTGTACAAATGATTACATCGTTCTCCTTAATATGGTTGTTAAAAATCGTTTTATCCGCATTGATATAGTTGGTGATCACAGAATACCAGTTGGGTTTTTTATAAAAAATCCAGCCGTGCGGATCGCCTCTGGAGGTTACGAAACTGATCCGGCTGTTCGGGTGGCGGTCATTGTAGTCGTTTATAAAATAATAGAAAAGCTGGCCGAATTCCATATCTGTCGGTGCCTTCGCACGGAAGTTGGTGACTTCCGAATCGTTTACCTGTTTTTGAAATTCAAAACTGATCACCAGCAGGTTCTTCATCTTGCTTTCCTCCGGCTCGTCCATTTCCTCATTGACCGGATAAAACCATTCTTTCATTATTTTGGGCGGGATAGCGATCGCTTTCCGGAATGCCTGATAAAATACCAGGGGAATTATAAAAAGTAATATGCTCGCGGACATGGTAAACTGAAGGCCATTCTTGTTTAATAAACGATAAACGATCATAAAGCCGATGCTGCCCAATATTCCGATCAGCGAAGTAAACAGACCTTCGAGCCAGAATGCTTCCGGATCTCCGCTCCAGCGAAGCATTTGATGCATAAAATAAAAATGGCAAAGACCCATCATAAAAAAATAAAACTGGAGGAATATAAAATAGTTGGTCGGGCTGTCAAACACACCGGGAAAAGCCGCCAATGCAACGACACTGAACAATAAAAATGAAAAAAACATATACCACAAAGTGGCTTTCCGGTAAGGCTTAAAACTGCCTTTATATCTCTCAATCAGATTAGCCAGCAGCACGGTAACGCCTAATACGACAAGGCCGAGGATCATCAGGACAATGGCCATATTACTGGCAATCACTTTTTGCATATTGGCGTTTCAACAGTTAATTTATTGATTATTTTCTACATATCCTCTGCTCTGCTTTATAACACTGTTGAATATCCCAACACCGGGTAATTACCGCGTTCCATGTGCATATTTTCCTTTTCCTTCTGTACCCTGACTTCGAATTGAACGTCCATTCCGGCCGGAATGAAAAATCTGCTGAAGATTTCAAGCAGTTCAAACCGGTTGCCTCCCCGCAGATAATCCGTTATGGATGATCCTTCCAGTGGACCGATCTCAAATTCAATCACCGGACTGTCCTCACGGAAATCTTCCCCACACAACATATCCAGTCCCAATTTGGCCTCACCCAGTCCTGGTGACGATACCGATTCACTATGGGTATCAAAGGATTTTTTGAGACTTACCTGAACCTCTTCCGCTAGTAATTGTTCGAGACATTCAGCTGTCAGAGATATATCACCGGCTATCCGGTGCGCATAAGGCAATAACAGGATCAGGGGAGCCGTAAATTTCTTCGGAATTGTTCGGGGTATGTTCCAGAATTCAATAAAATAATCATTCAGAATACCGGATTGCAGGCCCTCCAGCAACCTGCTTTCCTCCCGTTCCAACTGCAGTCGTTGCCAGAAAAAATCATTATCAAATGGTAAAAAGAAACGTCTGATTTCCGCTTCCCTTTTTTTATTCTCTTTATATTCTACAGCCATATCGGCCGCTGCCAGACTCTTTTGTTTTTGTTCGCGGTGCTGGAAAAAAAACCCTTCAGGCAACTGGTCATAAATGCCGCCCCGCGAAAGATGTATTTCCAGGAGGGTGGCTTTTCGTGCATCTTCTTTAATTTCAGATTTTATCAAATCCCTGCTAAACTCCCGTATAAACAGATGATCACTGCTTACCCAAAAATCATCGGATGTAAGACCTTTTTCCAGGGCCAGGGCCAACTGCGTTTCAGCTCGGGCGTCGCAACCCAGTTCCCTTATTTCTTTTTGAACCAACTCTAACAACATGTAATTATCCACCATACATTCGGCTATGCCGCTTTTTCAATAAAAACACGGTAAGGGAAGAGGGACATCGATTTCTCTTCCAACAATAGTTTGAGGTTGTCCTTCCAAAATTCCAGCTCACCTTTTTCCATCATTTCGTCAAATGCTTTACGATGAATGGCGATCACGACATCGAGGGTTTTTACAAAGCCCTGTTGTTGATCAGAATGGATCATGATACCTTTTTGAACAACTATAGATTTCACCCTTTCACCCAATTGAAAATAGCAATAGGTTTTAATATCCTCCGTGGTAATCAGTCTGTCGCGTGAAAGTAATGCGCTTTTATAAGCAATTACAGTCTCTTCTGTACCCAGTTTATCCCGGCCGCCAATAGAAGTTGTTACCAGGGTTGCATGGTTATATTCAACCCCGGTGCCTTTGTAAAGACGTAACAACGTCCCGGACTTGATATTATTCGCTTCGGTTCCGGCAGAACTCCAGTATCGAACCGATATATTCTGACGTTGAACATCCGAATTATTTTTTATTACAAGGTAGGGTGTCTGCTCTTTTTTCATGTGCCGGGAAAACAGTCTTTGCTCCAGTTTATTGATAATCTGTTGAAGCTGCTTCATTTCTCCGCTCATGAAATCATTCCCCAGCGTAGAAAAAGCCGCGCTTTCTTCCCGAAGTAATTGTAGCGCATAACTTACAATAGTGCCTGCGTCCCTTTCATCAAACCGGCCCACACCGCCATTCCTAAGCAACATAGCAAATGTTTTTTCCTCACCTATCTGTTCAAATCTCCTTACGTTCAAAAGCTTTCCTTCATCACTGCCCACTTCTTCAAGGTCAAGAAAGAGATCTTCTGTAGTTAAAGGAACAATATTGATGATTTCCTGGAGCCGGAAACTGAATTCATGCATCTTCCGGTTTATAACCGGAAAGCCGTTCACGACGCATATAACATCCTGAAGGAGCTCTGTGCTCACAGTTTTAGGGAAATCGATACAAATCCATCTTAATGCATATTTCTTAAGAGGCTCCAGACTTTTAAGAGAAAAAGAATCCGCAATAATTCCGGTTAATAAGGTATTTTGTCTACTGGCAGTCAGATCCTCCATATCTTCCAGCGTAATAAATGAAGGATAGTAATATGCGTTTATATGTTTTTTTATTTTCGCGCTCACATCATCATCACGATTCAAAACCGCCTCCAGGCTTAACTTTTCGCCACTGATCCCTGACTGTGAATATCCGGATCTGTGAGGTATGGTCTGATCGTTCCAATACCATGCTGCTTTTGGTAACTGCTGATAAAATAGCTGTTTACCGGCTTCATTACGCAGATCAAAAAAAAACATGGTTTGATTTAAACTCTGGGAAGGTTCATCAATGGCAAGCCATAAAGAAGATGCCGGCAGTTCCTTCCCGGTTTCTGTTTGCGCAATCATTTCTTTATTAACCTGATTGCTGATACTATACAAATAATTTCCGGCAGCCATAAATCGGATAGAGGCTTTGGTTAACCTGAAATCAGCTGTAGGAGAAAAATAATAATCTTTGGAAACAGTTTCTTCCATTTCTGAATTACTGATTGTTTTCCTTGTAGTGTAGAATTGTGTCTTTTCAGAAAGTTCGAAGATATTCTCAGTCGGCGTGGCAGTGGCTATGGCATGTGAGGAAATGACACCAGTAAGAGCATCGGGCGAAAGTAATTGAACCAACCTTTCCAACACTCTGGCACGTGAACCGTGTATTTCCCCGGAAATCTTTTCCAGTTCAGCCGCACAGGCGGTCATCAACATGGACACCAGTGGATCGAAATTATTTTCAGATTCCGTTTCAGAATACCCCCAGATGCGTGACGCATTCTTCAACAGCCTTGCTTTAATTTGATTCCTGGACTCCTGCACGAAAGAATAAGTTTAATATGATAAAGGTCCTACGAAAAAACGATCCCTGTATGAAAACCGCTCATTCGTTAATTGCAAAATACCTGTAACCGTCACGTCAATTCTTTTTTTTACTTTACGATCATTTTCATCTCCCTGTTCCTCCTGTTTCATTAAAACTTCTACCCGGAGATTACTAAGTCTTTTTTCCTGTTCCTGGATCGATTGTAACAGGGATTGTTTGAACAGTTCCCTGAGTTTATGGACGCTGGTTACATTATCAAAATCGCGATCCCATATTCCGCAGCCAAAGCGTTCATCCGCAGGAAAACCACCAAAGGATGTGGTTAACAAAAGATGAAGGTGTTGAAAAACAGATTGCTGAAGATCGCATTTTGGATGTTTCTCACCATGTGTCAATGCTTCAAATCTCAGGGGCAGGGAATAAAACTCCTGTAGCATAAAAAAGCAGTTTTTTTAATAAAAAATGGACTTATTACTATGATTCTCAAGGGATACGAGGAAACTAAAAATACAATAATTTACTATAATCCCCAACGTAAAAAAGCAAAAAATAAGGCCATTGGAAGGGAATAACATTCAGGGAAGATCATTCAAAACTCCGTTCGGGTTTAGTTTTGTCGTATTTATTTTACTTTCCCATAGTTGCTGGGAACCCGAATCATCTCCATTTTTTGTCTGATCATCATAATTCTTCGTTTTTATATCCATTTTCTCCTGGTTAGACTTAAGAAGAGCATTTATTTTATCACTCAGGTCATGTATGTCACTCCCTTTCAAAGCAAATAATCCCGCATATAATTCCCGGGCTCCAATAGCAGTTATATCATAATGCCCCTGTTCATGAGCCAGAAAAGGAATTGTTTCAGTGCCTGTTACATTCCAGCTTTCAGATTTATCTATATAAAGAACATAATCTAATCCAGCTACCACATATTCCCTATTCCTTACCGTTGTTCGGAAATTTTGATTTCTCGTTTTAGTACTTATCTGCGCGTTTTCACGAAAACCGGCAGGCCTGACCGGTACATGTGTGAAATCATTCCAGTTATTATCCAGTTTATAATTAAAGTTGATGACCGCCATGTTGCAAATTTTTGAGACGGATCCAATATTATTTATTTCTCCATTCCACTTTATAAGGCATCGTCTTCAATTCCACTTCGTGATAAGGCCTGATGGCCGGACCGGTGCCCCGCCAGACAATACTCACTCTGTTTTCATCCGGTTCGATAACAATGGTATGAATCACGGGAACGGTTGCAATCAGCTTGCCATTGCGTCCATCCACCCATATTTTTGGCCTGTCATTGGGCAGTCTGATAATAAACTCCCGTTTTTTTTTATGGATATTGGTTAGTTTAATTGATTCGTCACCGGCTAAATATCGAAACTGAAGTCCCAGCGAAGCACCATTGGCCGCTCTCTCGTTCATTTTTTCAGTGACCGGCTTATCAACTAAAATGTCCCTGTCTACAAATTTTTGTGCATACTCGGGCAACATTTTCAATTGGAAATTCGCATCAAATGCGGGCAGAACACCAAAATAGGCAATACGCGGAAACCATTCCGGATTAACCCAGGAAGTCGCCCTGGGCATGGGTTGGTAAATCCAGTTGCCGGGTTTTTCCAATATAAGGTTTGAAGGCGTTAACAGCAACTGCGGGTCCTCAATATTCGGCAGCTCGATATGCTCCAGTGCGCTCAGGTTATTTTCTACCAGATATCCTTTCCCGCAGGTATTTCGCGGATAGCGATAAGGGCTTACAGATCTCCAGTCGAAGTCCGGTATGGACTCCATCAGTTTTTGATCGGGAAATTCGAATTTCTCTTCTCCGGCTTTATCAATTCCACCATAAGCATAGTTGTATTCCAATGGTATCTTCTCCACCGGTTCGGTCTCGGTAAATAATATTTTACCGTTTAAGTTCCGGTAAGCAAAGCGTTTACCAAAAATATTCAGCTTCATGGTTCTTTCCTGTCCGCTCACATCCACAACGACTTCGAAACTTTTAATGGAATCGCCTGCACGTGCGTGACCTTTAATAATCAGATCCGTAAAAGGTTTTCTTAGATATAAGTCCGTGTCGTTTATCAGGAGATGTTCATTTTCGCTGTCAAATTCAAAATTCATTTGCAGGGGAACCGCTGCTTCCAGTTCTTTACAAAAACCATCATCAGATATTGCATAAGATTTTTTAACAATTACCGACAGGAAATTATCACGGGGATTTTCGCTGCCGGAAAGCTGAATTGCATCAAAGTTTTTGGTCTGGTCTGATAGCATCTGTAATTAAAAATTTCTATAAACCCGAATATTCTTGTAGTCAAACAGATCCCTAAATAGCAACAACAGGGGAACCAAATGTATCATTCGGAGAACTTTGGTAAACGCTGGCAGGGCTAACGGAAGAAGCCTTTTCATTTGTTTCCGGTTTAAAATCCAGGGGAACTTTCTTGGCTCCTTCTGTCGCAATCTTTTTGGCTATCTTTTCCATGGCTCTTTTTATCAGTTCATGGGAAATTTGTGCGCCTTCGGGCAACAATCCGCCGATGGCCGTTGCCCAAACCCGCCCCAAAACCCGGGAAGCGAGATAATTGCTGACCTCATTGGAACCAAATATTTTTTTGAACAGTAAATCCACGATCAGATCAACTGAATATTGTAAAACGCCTATTAGCAGATCAAATATCGAGAGACCTGCAAAAACGGTTGTCGGACAAATGACAACACCGGTCGGAGTGCTCAGTGTTCCGCAATTCACATTGATACCAAACACATAAGGTATGGCAGTCGCAACTGGTTTGTTTTCCATCTGAACTGTTGCACAGCCAAAATTTGATTTTGATTTTGAAAATAAAAGGGTCAACGGAAAGAGAGGATTTGCAAAATTTCCAAAATGAGGAACCGCCAGATAGCCACAATCGGTTCCCTGCTGCATCACGCTGATCCCGCTGGATAGAGCAAATGATTTTTTTGTCATTTTCGGACCGTATACGAAGTTTCCGGATAAAATCGAAAATGCCAGATAAGGCGTATACGGCACCACAGCCGGGGCTGGCGGATAAATACAATTCTCAAGATCCGCGCCCAGCATGGGATGAATGTGGTGTAATACAAAAGCCTGCATCGCCATCGTCAGTCATTTAATATATTAATTATTCTTTTCGTCATTGGATTGATATAATAATTAAACGAGTACCGGTAAGTAATAAAACCTCTCTTCTTATCCGGTTCCAATCCAATCTGATCAATAGTAAGAGAGCGCCTGTCCGTTTTATCAGAAAAGGTTAAATCAACAAATAGTTTTTTGTCAGGCACTTTGAATTTAAAAATACCAGAACCTGTAACGCCGTCTACGAATATTTCATCGCCTTCACTAACCTGGTCAACAATCAGTTCCGGAAATGCCGAATTATAAAACAGATGATCGAGTTTTATGAGATTACCTTCCTCATCAAATTCAGCTGCCTTTCTGATCCTGCGTTCGTTCATGGGTGCGTTACAAACACCTACGGGATTTGGCCGGTTATTCCACTTGTTAATCAGGTTTTTCGGATCTTCTATATTTGGAAGCGCAGTCCCTGCCGCATTTTCCTTGCGCCAGATAAACCCTTTGCCATATTTATTATTGGCGTAGGGGAATTTCAGCTGATCCCAATCAGTTACTCCTCCATATGCATTGGCCAGGGTAAGCGGCATTTCCGTAAATGGTTTTGGATCACTGATCCTTAATCCTGAAAATCCCGATTCCCAGATCCGGTCACCAAAAATGGTTATTTTATAATCCATTTTCCCCTGCATCCATACACGTACATCCATTTTTTTTGCAGGTATATTGTTGGGTGTTCTTGCAGAGCCAAATACAAACAAATCCACGCCTCCGCGTTTAAATATAAAATCCCCGTCCATCATGCCGTAAGGACTTTCCCAGGGTCCTGCCTGTAATGGCCAGTCCTGTTTATCACTGGGTGTGGCTATACCATCTGCTATATCAAAGGCAACACGAACCATCACAGCAGCCGCCATTTTTTTATCATCTATTCCTGTGCGGAACAGCAAATAAGGAAAGAATGTATGATTATTGACTTCCATTTTTATTCACAATTAAATAATACCCTTTCCCCGTCAAGCCTTACATCATCATTTGCTTTAATCTCAACATTCCCCAACTCAGCTGTTATCATATGAGATTGAGCTTTATTATTATTTGTACCCCCTATTGTTGCAGTACTGTCATTTCCGATTTCGTGAATAAGATCGCCATCGGTTTTTATCCTGATTGCATCTGAAGCTTCAATATTAACCTCCTTCCCGTAAAAATTTAATCGATTAACGGCATTAATATTTATTTCATTAGCGTTTATTTGTAAACTAAGACCTTCTGATCGTATACTGATTGTTAACTGGGTAGCATTGTTTTTATCTATTAATTTTATTTCCTGACGGTCCTTATCAAGAACTAAATAATTCCCCCAATCCATTTTTAAGAATGTTTTTTCATGCTGTCTTTCTGTTACCGAATCTGAATAAGCCCCGCCTGATTTTTCAAGAGTTTTCATGGCAACATGTTTTTTAATTTTTTTATTGGTATTATTTCTAACCGTTCAGATTTACAATTGCTCCGGTTACATCTACTTTAGCTGTGCCGGATATGGCCGTTGTCGTTCCTTCTACCTTAGCAGCAATATCTGCATGTAGCGTTGACTGCATTCCACTAACTAAAGATTCGTTTGTCTTTCCCTTGGCATTGTAAAAAGCTTGTTTGCTGCCGAATTGGGCATTCTCTAAAGCACTACATAATAGATTTTCGCCTGCTATGATCATTGCGTCTTTATTGCATTCAATCGCAATTGTACCATCTTTTTTCATAGTTATGCCAGCAGCCATATCATCTCCGCTGCCTATGTATAGTCCCATGTTATCACTACTGTTCACAATGATAGAGCCTTTGCCGTTTATAGAAACGCTATTGTTTTTCGCATCGCTGACTGTAATACCGCCGGTTCCATCATCCAGCGTAATGGAAAGACCGCTTTTGGTTTTTATAATCTTTTGCGAGTTGCTTCCATTTGCAGAACTATTCTTGGCCTTTCCATTCCAGACACAGCCAATGATGTAAGGCTTTTCCGCATTACCTCCTTCAAATCCAACCATAACTTCCTCACCGATCTCAGGCATGAAAAATATCCCCTTTTCTTTTCCCGCATAGGGGGTAGTAACTCTTATCCAGTCAGTTTTTTGCTCATCGGTCATCCAGTAAAATCTTACCTTGATCCTGCCGAGACCATCATGATCGTTGTTATCAGTTACGACGGCGTATTGGGTTTCACATTTGGATTCAGGATAGGTTGTAACTGGCGGAAATTTTACTGAAGAAGGAATAGCCTCAAAAAAATTACTGTAATTCCCCTGACCGTCACATTGATGGCTGACTGAGGTGACAATATAATCGCCAAACTGCTCATTCGTATCATCCGTAAAAACATTTTTACCCTCAACACTAACAAATCCTCCAACCTGAATGTCCAGATTATCACTTGCGCCCTTTAAGGAAACCATTTTACTGCTTTGCGCAGAGGCTCTTACAGTTACAAAATCATCCAACAGCTTCTTGGCAGCGAGGTCCTGATTATTCCACTGCATTGAAGTACATGAATAAAGATCCTCGCTTTTTTCATAAACAAATTTATTTAAGCCGCTAAGTCCATTTTTGCTTTTGATATCGACAGCAGTGCCTTCAGCACCGGAATTTGCCCTGGATAAAACGCCGGAAAAATAAAATTCATCATTTTTGTAATCACGGGCCGATGTAGGAAATGACGTCCGTCTGGTATATAATCCCAGAGTAAACTGGTGAAGATTGTTGCCATATACGAGCTTGGTATTTTTACCCTTCGGAGGACCCAAAATCAACTTTTGACCATCATAAAAAAACCACTCTCCATAACTTGCAGAAAGGCGATACAAAAACTGCCATGTAGTCTCCATATATTGGACTTTGTAATCAAAGTCTTCTTTATATGATGGTGTGATATCCGTTTTTAAAAGGTCGAAAGAAAAATTGGCAGCAGCCCCTAAGGCAATGTCTTCAATATCCAAGTTTCTCCAGGTTTCGCAATCTGGTACATTATCCATTATAATGGTTGGACTGTATCCATTGAAAATGATATTCCCGGCATGACCGCTGAAACGCTCAGCTTCCACTCCGGTGATAATGCCGAAAAAACTCATAGATTCCGAACCCCCTTTCGCCTCGATCTTTATTTTAATAGTACTGCCCAGATAATCTTTGGATGTGTCAAATAAATGCGCTTTGGGACTATCAATTGCTTCAGACGGACAAACCAGCCGGATGGTATGATGTTCAAAAATACCCTGTGAGATATGTAATGAAGAGAATTGCTTAATACTCTTGCCATTAATATCAATACTGGCATTCACGAGTTGTGGCATAAATAGAGATTGTTGCTGATAAATTAAAATGCACTCCGTTTATTCAGGCCAGTTATTCTTAAATTCTGAATCATTCAGCTTCACTTCACGCGCGCTCAGCATGAGTTCTATCTGCAGAGGATGAGTTCCTTCATGATTATACATTTCGTGATAATCCACACAATGAGCATCGGTAAACTCCAGCGTTTTTAATTTGCCTTTATTATCCCTACGGTTGAAGGTTATACTGCCGCTTTTAACCTGAGTCGGACTGATCATCCAGTCAAACAAGTCGGTGGTGGCATCACTTTCGAGTAAAAGTTTGATATTTCCTCCCCGCGGGATGGCGATCGGTTTGCCTGTTACATCCGTTGCCTGGCTGAACCGGAAACTGCATTGCAGTATGTTCACCTCCTCCCCTTCCAGTTTCAATTTTGCGATGAATGACATATAGTCGATTTTTTATTTAATCCATTCATTCACATGTTTGCCATTACCCAGGTCAATTTCTTTTGCACTGAGAGTAAAAGTTTCTGTTACCGGATTTTCGCCAGTGCTATTAAAAGTTTCATTGTAGTCCACCATATAGGCTTCCTTGAATTTCAACTCCTTCATCGTCGCATCACTGTCCCGTTTGATATAGACAATGCTGCCGTCCTTTCTTTCGAAATTATTGCACATCCATTCAAAGAAAGTGGTTTCACCATTGGCCTCAACCGTCAGCGTGATTTTTCCTCCACGGGTAACCGAGGAGGGCCGGCCGGTTGCATCTGTTTCCTGTTTCAGATCGAAGTGATGGTTCAGGATATTTAATTCTTTGCCAGCTACTTTTAGTTTTGCTTTAAATGACATAAAAATTGATTTTGATATTTAGGTAATAGAATAAGATTACGTTTCGCTCTCTGGGAAACATAGAATTCCCATAAGAAAATAATTATTTTTTTCTCGACCCATGTACCAGCAAAAGAAGGACTTGTTATTTATCCTGTGCGTACTCCGATGACCAGTCATTACCATCGTCCCCCTTTTGACCCTCCAGCTTAATCATAAAGGTTTTTGCAGGGAAATATGGTTTCAAATGTATATCCAGATAAATTTTATCTTTTTGAACTGGATCCTGTTCAAACCTCTGTATCGTAAAATTCTCAATCAGTTTGTTTGGCCCCGTGATGCTGTCGAGGAATTTTACGATCTGACCATTCAACTCTTTTCTTGTATTTCCATTGAAATTTTCGAAGGCCCTCCTGTTCAGAAAATCCATCATCACTTTTGCCACATAATCAAATACCCTGACTACTGAATAGGTCTGCAGACCGAGGTTATCACCATTGAACAGGGTCTTTGCAGAAAACGCCATCACCTTACCATATTCTTTTACCATAGGCACCAGCCCGAGTTTTTCCAGATTGGCAATCTCGCTCTTCTTTAAATCGAAGCGTACTCCATCCACTTCATTGATGCCACCATGTTTTT
>JABDFX010000052.1:0-19008 GCA_013286315.1 Bacteroidota bacterium
CAAGTTTGGAAGTCTGGAGGTCTGGAAGTTTGGAAGTGGATCATTTGCAAACATCACATTTAAACATTCACACTTATTTGAAGAAATGTTGGGTACCATCATCCTACCACTTCCGTTTCATAACTGGAAACCGGTTCGCAAGTGCAAATCAGGTGTCTGTCTCCAAACGTATTATTTACCCGGCCGATTGAGGGCCAGAATTTATTAGCCCTTGTGTATGGCAACGGGAATGCGGCTTTCTCGCGGCCATAACTGTGATTCCATTCATCTGCGGTAATGATTTCCTGCGTATGCGGTGCATTTTTTAAAGGGTTATCGACTTTATCCATTTTGCACGCGGTAATATCCTGAATCTCCTGATAAATAGCAATCATCGCATCACAAAACCGGTCCAGTTCAGCTTTGTCTTCACTTTCAGTTGGTTCGATCATTATCGTGCCGGGTACCGGAAAGCTCAGCGTGGGCGCGTGGAATCCATAATCCATCAGTCTTTTTGCAACGTCTTCCGCTTCTATTCCTGCCTGGGATTTAAATGGACGCAGATCAACTATGAATTCATGTGCACAGGTGTTATTGGGACCCGTATATAAAATCGGATAGTAAG
Organism: Bacteroidota bacterium; assembly: GCA_013286315.1. Taxonomy (GTDB): domain Bacteria; phylum Bacteroidota; class Bacteroidia; order Chitinophagales; family Chitinophagaceae; genus Puia. The sequence goes on from JABDFX010000052.1 coordinate 605, forward strand.
ATTCAAGCCGGCTCTTCATATAATTTGCATTCAGAATGGCATAAGCGGTGGCTTGCCGGATGCCATGTGTGCCCAGCATCTTGATGTATGCGTAACTGATGAGCAGGATGCTGGCAGACCCATAACGGGCAGCACTAACCGCACCAGCGCCTGAAGTATCCGGGCTGGTCCAATGTCGAGGAAGATGATCTTTCAGTTTTTCATTCACGCAGATCGGGCCCATCCCGGGACCTCCGCCGCCATGCGGAATGGCAAATGTTTTATGCAGATTCAGATGACAAACATCAGCACCAATATATCCCGGACTGGTTAATCCCACCTGCGCATTCATATTGGCTCCATCCATATAAACCAATCCACCGTTGTCGTGAATGATCTTACAAATATCTTTTATACCTTCTTCAAAAACACCATGGGTGGAAGGATAGGTTACCATCAGTCCGGCTAATTCTGATTTGTGAGCAACCGCTTTTTCATTCAGGTCCTGAATGTCGATATGTCCGTCCTCATCACTTTTGACTACGACCACTTTCATTCCGGCCATCACCGCGCTTGCCGGATTGGTACCATGGGCGGATATCGGAATCAGCATCACCTGGCGGTGTTGCTGACCATGGGCCGCATGGTAAGAACGTATTGCTAATAGTCCGGCATATTCTCCCTGAGCACCACTGTTTGGCTGCAGAGAGGTTGCCGTAAATCCGGTGATGGTACTTAACCATGATTCCAGTTCAAGAATTATTTGCTGATAACCCTTCCATTGGAATTCAGGTGCGAAGGGATGTATCTTACTGAAGCGCGGCCAGCTGACAGGAATCAATTCGCTGGCTGCATTTAGTTTCATTGTGCATGAACCCAGGGGGATCATTGAAGTATTTAATGAGAGGTCCTTATTCTCAAGACTTTTCAGGTACCGCATCATTTCAGTTTCGCTATGATGGGTGTTAAAGACCGGGTGGGTCAGGAACGGGGAGCTCCTGATCAGTTCGACGGGGATAAATTCCTGGTGCCGGTCGTAATCGAAAATAATAGCGGCTTCGTCCTGTTCCAAATACGCAGAAAATACCGAGAGGATATCCAGAATATCCCGCTGCGTACTGTTTTCGCCTATTGAGACGCGTACAATGTCCTTTCCGTCAAAAAAGAAATTCATCTTATGATCTTCGGCGATCAGGCGAAGTTTTTCCGGCTTTTCAATTTTTACCTGAATGGTATCAAAGAAATATCCGTGTGATATTTCGAAACCCTGTTCCTGCAGGCCATTCGATAAAGCATACGTGAGAATATTTATCCTGGTAGCAATATCTTTCAATCCCTGCGGGCCATGATAAACGGCGTACATGGCAGCCATGTTGGCCAGTAAAGCCTGTGCCGTGCAAATATTCGATGTCGCTTTTTCTCTTTTGATATGTTGCTCACGTGTTTGCAGGGCCATTCTCAGGGCGCGGTTATTCTGAGCATCAACGCTCACTCCAATGATTCTTCCGGGTATGGCGCGCTTAAAATCTTCTTTTGCTGCAAAAAATGCCGCATGGGGTCCGCCAAATCCAATCGGTACACCAAAACGCTGTGCAGAACCAATAGCCACATCGGCACCCAGTTCGCCCGGAGGAACCAGCAGTGTCAGTGCGAGCAGATCAGTAGCCATAGCGACATAACCACCTGAAAGCTGAACCTTCCTGATAAAATTTCTATAGTCCGGAATATTTCCTTCCGAGTTTGGATATTGAACAATCGCGCCGAAGTATGATTCGTCTATTTCAGCTTTTGAGTAATCACCCCTCACCAGCACAATGCCTAAAGGTTCGGCACGTGTGGCGAGCAAATCCATAGTCTGTTTGAAAATCGCCCGGTCAACAAAAAATTTTGGAACGCCGACATGCTGATGATCCTTATTTTTTTGATTGAAAAACATGATCATAGCTTCAGCTGCCGCTGTACCCTCATCAAGCAGGGAAGCATTGGCCAACGGAAGGGCGGTCAGATCGCTGACCATGGTTTGGAAATTGAGCAGGCTTTCGAGACGGCCCTGCGATATTTCAGCCTGGTATGGCGTGTATTGCGTATACCATCCAGGGTTTTCGAAAACATTTCGCAGTATAACGCTGGGAACAATCGTTTCAAAGTATCCGTGACCGATGTAATTCTTAAAAACCAGATTCCTGGAAGCAATATCATGGATTAATTCGAGGTATGCGGCTTCACTAACCGCTTCTGTGACGCGCAGGGGTTTTGGGTCCCGGATGCTGGCAGGAAGGGCCTTGTCAATCAGATCTTCCAGTGAATTTGCGCCAACAGTGGCCAGCATTTGACGGGTTTCTGACTCGTTGGAACCAATATGTCTGCGTGAAAACTCACTGGTCTGTTTCTCAAATAAATTCATAACAGGGGATGTATGGATCAAAAGATGCGCAAAGGTAATATGAAACAATCAATTTTATAACTTGTGGTTTATATGGACGTACAGTCAAAGGTTACACTTCAGAACTGGGAAAAAATTTCCGTTGAGCACCAGAAACAATACAAAAATTTCCTGGCAAAGGCAGATAAGAAGGAAGTGTTAAAAGTAATCCCGGACCTCCATGAGAATGCTTTTGAAAAAATCGATTGTTTGAAATGCGCACGTTGTTGCAAGGGATATTCTCCCCGTTTTAAGGGTCCGGATATCAAACGAATATCCAAGGTAAAGGGCATGAAAGAAACAGCTTTCATCGAAAAATACCTGGTATATGATGATGAAGGGGATTATGTAGCCGTTTCAACCCCCTGTCCCTTTTTGGAAGCTGATAATAAATGCGGTATCTATGAAGACAGGCCTTCGGACTGCAGAAGATTCCCCTATACGGATGAAGATGTTATACTAAAGAGGCCCCAGCTTACCATGAAAAACAGCAGTTTCTGTCCAATCGTAGTTTCCGTTATGGAAGGACTTTTGGAAAAACTTACATGATATTCTGTATCTCTTCTTCATAAGCCGCCCGTAAACCGTGGTCGATGCCATCGCCCTGCCATTCGGTTACACCGGGAATGGAAGTCGCCTTGATAATTTCATCTTTTGTTTTCCCTGCTTTAATCTGACTGTTTACAAATGCAAGCAGGTTTTCCAGATAAACCTGCATGGCTTTTATATCGGCCTTACTGCCGGTTATTTTTTCCGGATCAAATGCATGACCAAATACAAATAAGGTATCATTATCAAATTGCCCCTGCATTTTATCGAGGACGATGATCCAGTTTTTTATTGAAGCGCCCGCAGACCGATCTATAAATGCCCAGCGGCGGTTGAAAACAAGATCACCTACATGAGCGATATTGGCGTGCGGGAAAAAAATGACGCTATCGCCATTGGTGTGAGCGGGTCCCCAGTAGTAAGTTTTAATATTCTCCTTCATTTTTTTGTACTCCCAGGTATCACCATAGGTGATATCCGGATATAATTGCTGGTCTTCGGTATTTTTTTCTCTCGCCACTCTTTGCTGATTCAGCAATGAATTCGTATGTGCAGCTACATGTGGAACGATTCCTTTAAATGAAATATTTCCCGAGGTGTGATCGCCATGATGATGCGTATTGATCAGAATCCCGAAAGGTTTGCCGGGATCTTTTTGTAAAGCATCGATCAGGTGTTTGGATTGTTCAGGGAATTCGGCATCTACCACAGCAATATTATTTTTAGAAATATAATAAGCGATGGTTCCTCCTTTTTCCGTAAAAATGCCAACGTCGTTGCGGAGCATCTTCATTTTGTAAGGATTTTCCTGAATAAACTGGCTTAACCAGTCCTTTCGTAATAGCGGGATGGCTCCGAAACCAACGCCCGCGTTTTTAACAAAAGATCTGCGATTCATATCGGAAGTTTATCTAAAGTTAGTCAATCTAATATTCCATTTTTCTCAGGGTTGGGGCTTTAAACCAGGTGGTGATCACCACCAGCAGGGTCATACATCCTCCGAAAACTACGGAGGGAATGACGCCCAGGATGCGTGCCGCAATGCCGCTTTCAAATTGTCCGAGTTCATTACTTGAATTGATGAACATGGAATTGACGCTGAGAACACGTCCCCGCATATTATCAGGTGTTTTCAATTGCATGATGGTTCCCCTGGTTACGACACTGATGCCGTCCAGTACGCCGCTAAGCAGTAATACTGCGAAGGATAACCAGAATACTTTTGATATACCAAATATGATAATGCAGGTGCCGAACCCTGCAACAGCCAGCAACAATTTTCTGCCCTGACTTTTTCTGAATGGGAAAACCGTCAGCAAAATAACGATGCAGACAGCACCCATATCTGATGCGCCGTTTAAAAAACCGAAGCCCCGCGCACCTACTTTCAGGATATCCCTGGCATATACCGGAATCAGGGCGGTTGCTCCGCCAAAAAGGACTGCAAACAGATCCAGGGAAACAGCACCCAGCAATTCCTTTGTCTTGAATACAAATGCCAGACCTTCTTTTACACTGTCCCAGGTTTTCTTTTCACCCCTTTCATTTAGTGCGGGAATCTTTTTTAAAGAAGTTAGTATTACGAAAGCCAGGGAAACCAACAGAACAATGGCTATCAATGTGCCGGAATTCCCCAGCCCTGCAATTAAAAATCCACCCATCGCGTGACCGGTAATAGATGCGGAGAGAAAGACACCGGTATTCCAGGTTATGGCGTTTTGTAATTTTACTTTTGGAACCACCTGTGCCAGCATCACATTAAAAATGGGACCCGTAAAAGATCGCACAATCCCTGTTCCAAATATGATGATATAAATCGTAGCGGCTACCCAGTGAGGATTTAAATGCGCTTCATCATAAGTGAATGACAAGCAGAGTAAGAGCAATGCCGCTGTCCCATAGAGACCCACACCTGTCAGCATCATTTTTCTTTTTTCACTGATATCGATGATATGACCAGCGTATAATGCCAGGGATACGGCGGGAATGAATTCAGATAGTCCTACGATGCCGATGGCGAGTGGTGCATTGGTCAGGTTGTAAATCCACCAGCCGACCAGGGTGCTCATCATCCGCAGTCCCATGATAAAAATAAACCGACCGATAACCAGGCTTCTGAATTGGGGGATCCGTAATGCTTCCAGTGGCGAGGGGCGATTTTGATCCATTATCATGCAGTACAAAGTTAAAAAACCAGATCAGGGTAATGTAAAATAATGATGACCGGGCTCATAATTTTTTTCCAGTGCATCCAGTATAACCTGGAAATGTTTTTCGTTGCCGAGAAAGTCGGCGTTCGTTGCGTCAATAAAAAGGGTTTTTATTCCATGCTGTTTGATATAGCTGGTATAAGTTTCCTGAAGTTTAAAAAGGTAATCATCGGGAATGGATTGCTCGTAGGGACGGTTTCTTTTGCGTATATTTTTTTGTAATTGTTGTACCGGTGCGTGCAGATAAATCAGCAGATCTGGCTGAACGAGTTGCTGGTATATAATGTCGAAAAGTTTCTGGTATAAATGAAACTCTTCGTCCGGCAGGTTTACCTTGGCAAAGAGCAGGCATTTGGAGAACACATAGTCCGATATGGTAATTCTTTGAAAAAGATCTTTGGTATGAACGAGTTCTTTTAACTGTTTATAGCGTTCGGCCATGAAAAAAAGTTCCAGCGGAAATGCATATTGTTTCGGATTCTCGTAGAATTTTGGTAAAAAGGGATTTTCCGCGAAAGCTTCCAGTATCAGGCGGGAATTGAAATGTCGTGACAGCAGATGGGCAAGCGTGGTCTTTCCTGCGCCAATGTTTCCTTCCACCGCAATAAAATGATAATTCATGAACTGTAAATATCCGGAATCCGGTCGGTTAAAATTGACTCATCTGATTTTTTTTACCGCCAATTGATCAGTACATTCTAACAGGAGCTGATGTATGGTTTTATGCAGAACAGGATGTTCATATCCTGGTGAAATTTCGTTTAGCGGTTCCAGAACGAAACGCCGGTCGGCAATGCGTGGATGGGGTATACTCAGACCTGGCTCCTCGATAACCATCTGGCCATAAAAAAGGATATCAATATCGATGGTCCGCGGAGCGTTCTTTACTGTTCTGATTCTTCCTCCTTTTTCTTCCAAATGAAGTATGGCTTTCAACAATTCCCTTGGACTCCACTTTGTTTCAATCAGCAATACCTGGTTAAGAAAATCCGGCTGGTCCGTTTTCCCCCAGGGAGCGGTTTCATATAGTGATGAAACTTGTAGAAGCCGACCGCAAATAAGTTCTATATTTGTCCGCGCCTGCTGCATGTTCAGGTATCTGTCACCTTCGTTACCACCTGTCAGCAGATAAGCTTTGTTCATGTATGAATAGTTTATTCCGGTTCAAATATCTTTAATTTTAAAATCATCTAAACAGAAAGCGCATGCGCAGCTTTTTTAAAATATTTTTCGCCAGTTTTCTTGCACTGATCGTTTTTATTGTTCTTTTATTCTTCTTTCTTGCAGGTTACATAGGAGGGATCACCAGTAAGCCGAATGTGGAAACTGGTTCCAATGCCGTCCTGGTGTTGGATCTGAGTGAGACATTTGGAGAAAAACCCGTTGTGGATGCACTGGCAGGTTTTAGCGAGAGCCGATACAATACACCCGGCGTTTATGATGTGATCCGTTTGATCCGGTATGCCAAATCAGACAGTTCCATCAAAGGTATTTACATAAAAGCCTCCACAAACGCGAATGGTCTTGGCAGTTCAGAGGAAATCCGCAATGCATTGCTGGATTTTAAGAAATCGCAAAAGTTTGTTTACGCTTTCGGAGATGTAATATCCATGAAGGCTTATTATGTTGCCAATATTTCGGACAGGATTTATTGCAATCCGAAAGGTGGTGTGGAATGGAAGGGTCTTACTAGTGTGAGTCCGTACTTAAAAGGCGGCCTGGAAAAACTTGAAATTCAACCTGAAATATTTTATGCCGGTAAATTTAAGAGTGCGACCGAACCTTTGCGCGCAGATAAAATGAGTGACGCGAACCGGTTGCAGCTGACTGAAATTTTAGGGGACATTTTTAATCATATGCTGGATCAGACGGCTGTTGCGCGTAGTCAGGATAGTTCGATGCTGAGACGTTGTGTGGACCTGCAACTGATTCAGTCTGCTTCGGATGCTGTTCAATATAAACTCGTGGATGGCGAAAAATATAATGATCAGGTGATGGAAGAAATTGCCGGGAAATTAAAAGTCAGTTCTATTAACAGTATCAATTTTATACCACTGGGAAAATATTATGAATCGGTCAAACCGAAATTTATTAATACAGGTTCGGACAGGATAGTGATTATTTATGCCGAAGGAGATATTGTTGGTGGGAAAAACAGTCAGAAAGAAATTGGTCAGGATATTTACCGTTATTTCATTCGAAAAGCCAGACTAGATAATGATGTAAAGGCCATTGTACTGCGTATTAATTCGGGTGGGGGATCCGCTCTCGTAAGTGAGAATCTCTGGCGGGAACTTACATTAACCAAGGCAACAAAACCGGTCGTATTAAGTTTTGGTGATGTTTCTGCCTCGGGTGGTTATTATCTGTCATGCAATGCGGACAGTATCTTTGCCGACCCGATGACCATCACAGGATCCATCGGTGTATTCAGCATGTTGTTTAATACGCAAAGTTTTTTCAAGAATAAGCTGGGTATCACATTCGATGGAGTGCATACGGCAAAGGAACCGGACGCCCTCAGCATGGTTCAGCCGCTGACCGATCTACAGAAAAAATTTATCCAGAATGATGTGGATTCTATTTATCATGATTTCACTTCGCGGGTTGCCTCCGGAAGAAACAAAAGCATCTCATATATTGACAGTATCGGACAGGGCAGAATCTGGAGCGGACAAAAGGCGTTGGAACTGGGACTGGTTGACCGGATTGGTGGAGTACAGGATGCCGTGGATTGCGCGGCCAGAATGGCTAAATTAAAAACTTACCGCCTGCGTGAATATCCGGAACCGGAAAATTTTCTGGACCTGTTGCTCAATAATTATACGCAAACAGTGAAAGCCAAAACAATCCGCGATGATCTTGGAGAACAAGGCGCAAAATGGTACCAGACGATGTCGGATTATCAAAGTATGTCAGGCGTACCACAGGCCAGGCTACCTTTTGAATTCAGCCTGATTCCTTAGAGCAAACGACGAATATGAGCCAACACTACAGTCAGTTCCGCGCCATGCTGGCCATATCCAGGGCCAGTTTAAGAGCTATATTCAGGAGTCCTTCGGCTGTCATTTTCAGTCTCGGATTTCCACTGATTTTTATTTTGGTTTTCGGTTTTATTGGCGGTGGTGGAACATCTGTTTCCATTGCGTTGAAAAATCCATCAGACAGCAATAACTATGTAATCCGCGCCCTGCAAGCCTCCGGGGTGGTTAAAATAAAGGATGAGAAGGACAGCCTGACCATGAAAAAGGAACTGATCAAGGGAAGGATAGCCGCAATTGTATCCTTAGATTCTTCCCAGTCACCGGCAGGCTTTACCCAATATAAAATCAGAACACAAACTTCTTCTGCTTCCGCCGACCAATTTCCGATTCTGAAAATGGCATTGGCGCAAACCATCATGATGATTGAGGACACGAAAATTCCGGATCAGTATAAAATCATCAGTTTACAGGAATTGCCGGAAGTGCCTGGCAGGGAATATATGATGATTGATTTTATATTACCCGGCATGCTGGGTTTTTCCCTTTTAAGTGCGGCAGTGTTTGGAGTGGCATTTGTATTTTTTAATCTACGGCAAACGCTGGTATTAAAAAGATTTTATGCTACGCCGATCAATCGGAAGAATATTGTTTTTGGGGAAGGCCTGAGCAGGGCACTTTTTCAGATGCTCACGTCCGTTGTGATTATCCTGGCCGGATATTTTTTCTTCCACTTTACGCTGGTAAACGGGCTGGCCACATTATTGGAGATGCTGTTTCTTAGTTTTCTTGGCCTGGTTGTGTTTATGGGATTTGGGTTTATCATTAGCAGCGTAGCAAAAAATGAAAGCTCTATTCCGCCATTTGCCAATATTTTTACCCTGCCACAGTTTTTACTTGGCGGGACGTTTTTTTCCACCCAGGCCTTTCCTAAGTGGCTGCAGGGTTTTTGCGAAATTCTTCCGCTGAAACAATTAAATGATGCCATGCGGAATGTGGCTTTTGAAGGTGCTTCCCTGATGGACTGCAGCAAACAGATCGGTATTCTCGTTTTATGGGGGATTGTCATATATGCGGTTGCAATAAAAACATTTAAATGGGAGTAGCCATCTTAAATTTATTCAGTTGAGACTTGTTATAGGCAGCATCGCTATTTTGTCGCTGATTGTTCTTTTCCTGTTTGCACTATTTCCTTCTGCTATCTCAGTTACACGGATGGTGCAGATCAACAGTACGGAAGACAAGATCCTGAATAGCATTTCGGACCTGCGGACATGGAAAAGCTGGAATGAATTTGTCAATTTCCAGGTTGCAAAAAATAACCTGCAGATGAAACCCGATAGTGCAGGTTTTGGCTATTTACGGGTTGGTGGGAATGAAATATCTCTTTCGGGTGTTGACCGTGATCATGTTTATACACTCTGGAAACGAGGCAACAAGATGTTCACAGGACAATTTATGATTGATACAAAAAACGGTCCGCCGATTGTGATATGGACCATGAATTTCAATGTCAAATGGTATCCATGGGAAAAACTGGCCAGCATGTTTTATGATAAGCAACTTGGACCACTGATGGAGAAATCTTTGGTTCAGCTACGAAATGAGTTGGAGCGATAGAAAGTATGGGAGTATGGGAGTAGGGGAGTAGGGGAGTTAGGTGAAAAGAACTTGGTATACATTTAGCTTAGATAGACTTACGTATTCATTCAACCAAAATAAAAGTTAAAAAACAGAGTTATGAAAAGAATAATCTTGTTATCCATGGTTTCCATGATTGTATTGAGCGCTTGTGGCCAGGAAAAGCCAGTGAGTCCGCATGAGACTACGACTGGTAAGGATATATCAGTTCGTTATGGCCGGCCGTACAAAAAAGGCAGGGTTATCTTCGGCACACTGATCCCCTACGGGAAAGTTTATCGTTGTGGAGCTGATTCTGCCACCATAGTTACTTTTGCAAAGGATGTAAATTTTGCAGGGAAACCGGTAAAAGCGGGTACCTATACATTATTTGTCATTCCTAACGAGCAAAGCTGGACAATTATCCTGAATGGCCAGCTTGGTCAATGGGGAGCCTATGATTATGATAAATACAAGGACAAGGATGTTTTGCACGCTGACGTCCCTGTAAAAAAACTGAATAGTCCGGTTGAACAGCTTACGATTAGCCTGCCTCCATCAGCTATGAATATTGAATGGGACAATGTAGAAGTAAGCATCCCGGTTAGTTTTTCCTGATAAAATCAGGAATGGACAGGATGAATTGGTAAATCTTTTTGAGCTGCTCCGGCGTAATGCAATAGGGGGGCATGATATAAACCGTGTTTCCCAGCGGCCGCAGGTAGATACCCCGCGTCAGGGCTTTGTTCATAACCGTGGCACTTACTTCATTTATATATTCGTCTTTGCCTGTGTTCAGTTCAAATGCCAGAATAGTTCCCATGATCCTGATATTTACCATTATTTCCATTCCAATCACAGACAATTCATTCCGGGCAAATTCTTCATGTTGCCGACGGATCCATTGAATCTGATCACGGCAGGATGTTTTTTCCAGCAAGTCAAGGCTTGCAAGTCCTGCCGTGCAGGCCAATGGATTTGCCGTAAAAGAATGACCATGGTAAAAAGTTTTAGCACGGTCGGTACTTAAAAAAGCATTAAATATATTTTGATTGCAGGCGGTTATGCCGAGGGCCATGGTTCCACCTGTAAGACCCTTCGAAAGACAAATCATATCAGCGTGATGAGCGATTGATTCACCCGCAAAGAGGGGACCGGTTCTCCCAAAACCGGTTAATACTTCATCGGCGATACAAAGAATATTTTCTGCCTGAAAGACGGCAAGTAATTCATCCAGATATTTTGCCTCATACATACGCATTCCGCCTGCCGCTTGTAAAAGGGGTTCGAAGATAAATGCGGCGATTTGTCCTTTATAGGAATGAATGACAGATTTTATTTCCCCCAGGTTGCCGGTGTGTGGTGTTTCGATAAAAACCGTATCGAATAAAAAATCTTTGAAGGAATTTGTAAAAAGTCCACGGGCGCTTACGCTCATAGAACCAAAGGTGTCACCATGGTAAGCATTATAGAAAGCGAGGATTTTATTTCGCCGGGGCTGATCTTTGTTTATCCAGAATTGAATTGCCATTTTCAACGCGACTTCCACTGCCGTTGATCCATTATCTGAATAAAATATTTTGGAAAACTTTCCCGGAAGAATCTTTAATAATCTTTCTGCGAGCGTGACAGCCGGCTCGTGTGTGAAATGGGTGAAGATAACATGCTCCAGAGCCAACGCCTGTTTATAAATTTTTTCTGCTATGTAAGGATGTCCATGACCGTGCAGATTGACCCACCAGCTGCTAACCGCATCAATGTAAATATTGCCATTCTCATCTATAAGCAATGCACCGTCTCCCTTCACAATGGGAATTGGTTCTTCCATTTTTTGATGTTGGGTATAGGGATGCCATATCACATTCGAGTCACGATTACCCAGAGAGTTTTTCATTTATCAAAGATAGTTTTTAAGCTTAAAGCGTAAAGCGTACGCATGGGACTTCATCAGGTTGTCATGGCTTTATTTAAATATGAATATAAGCAGGCGTTTTCAGTGACTGAATCTTATTAGCTTTTTTTCAGAAAATGTAAATTCCTGCGTATACCCCGATATTTTGCGCGCTGGAGAGGTGAATCGGCAAATATTTTTTTAAATCCGGATTCCGTCATTTCTTCCCAGTCATTTTCGTTGTAATGGAGGATCTCGGCGATGGGGGTAAATGCGGTTTCCTGTGTTGGTCTCGAGAATCGGTTCCACGGACAAACGTCCTGACAGATATCACATCCAAACATCCAGTTGTCAAATTTATTTTTCATTGAATCCGGAATCAGCAGATCCTTTAGCTCGATCGTAAAATACGAAATGCACTTGCTGCCGTTCACCACTTTATAGGGTTCAATTGCCTGCGTCGGACAAGCGTCGATGCATCGGGTACAGGTTCCGCAATAATCGGCCTTTTCCGGCTCATCATAGGCAAGTTCCAGATCAACAATCAGGGTGGCGATAAAAAAGAAGGAACCTCTTTTTTTGTGTATCAGGTTACCGTTTTTGCCGACCCAGCCAAGTCCGCTGATCACAGCCCAGGATCTTTCCAAAACCGGGGCACTGTCAACAAATCCGCGTCCGTGGAAATCTCCGAATTTATCCTTCATCTGCGCCAGGATGAGCTGAAGTTTTGGCCGGATGATTTCATGATAATCTTTTCCATATGCGTATTTGGAGATTTTTGGCGCATTATTTTCTTGATTTGTATCAGGGAAATAATTTATCAGAAAACAGATGACAGATTTAGCACCAGGTAAAAGCTTATAAGGGTTTACCCTTAGGTCGAAATGCTTTTCCATATAATACATATTTCCCTGTTTGCCCTGCTGTAGCCAGTTTTCGAGCTTTCGGGCATCTTCATCCAAATGACGGGCAGCTGCTATTCCGCAGAAGTCAAATCCTGTACCGGAGGCGAGCGATTTAATAAATTGACTTTTTTCAGATGTATTCATGAAAGGATCCGGAATTTATTCACTATAATTTTTCTATTTTTAGAACGTTATCAATCCTAAACAATTAATCCTTGGATCATATCCCCATTCGTGGCCTCAAGCGATACGCGGCGTCAGCCAAATTTACCTTAAAACCCGTTCATTTTGCACCTGGCAATATATTGATGCTTTTTTTAAGTCTCCTGACATTGAATGGGCTGGCCCAGAAGTTCCCTGCTTCATCCATTTCGGATTCTCTTATTGAGAATGCGAACATGGTAGTCAGGCTGGAAGAGCAATCTTATGAAATTAGATCGACCGGAAAAGTTGTTTCTCATGAACGGCATGTATATACCATTCTGAATGAAAAAGGAGGGCGTTATGCAACGTACAGAACACATTACAATAACAAATCTGTGTTCATAAATAGTGTAAGTGCATATATGTATGATGCATCGGGTAAAGAGATCAGACATTTCAAGAAAAAAGACATGGAAGATCAACCCGCTTTTGACGGCTCATCTTTTGTAAATGACGAGCGGCTGAAAGCAGGCAGTTTTTATTCAAATAATTATCCCTACACGGTGGACTTTGAGGAAGAGGACGAATTAACGGAACTAATTCAAATTTCAAACTGGTATCCACAGGGAAACCTAAAGATATCAGTTGAAAGGAGTGTTTATAGTGTTACTGCTCCGGCGGATTATAATATCAGATACAGAATGATGAACTCGGATATCAAGCCGCTCATTGAAGAAAAGGGTGGCAAAAAATCATTTACCTGGGAGATTCATAATCTGGCAGCTTATGAGGATGCACCTTATGTAAACTTTTTAAGCTATACGCCGAATCTGATGATTGGGCTTGGTGATGTGGAAATGGGTGGATACAAAGGAAACATGAGTACCTGGAACGATTATGCCCGGTTTTACGGAAGCCTCCAGAAGGGTCGTGATATATTACCGGAAGAAACAAAACAAAAAGTACATGAACTTACCAGGGATATTCAGGATCCTGCAACGAAAGTTTCGGTATTGTATAATTACCTCCAGCAGAATACACATTATGTTGGAATTCAGCTCGGCATTGGTGGTTGGCAAACATATGATGCAACGTATGTGGCTACAAAAAAATATGGTGATTGTAAAGCCTTGTCGAATTTTATGGTTTCCCTTTTAAAAGAAGCGGGCATAAAGGCGCATGCGGTTGTTATCAGGGGCGGCGCGGAACAGAAGGAATTTGTAACAGATTTCACCCACGATCCTTTCAATCATATTATTTGTTGTGTGCCCCTGGGCGGGGATACGATCTGGCTGGAATGCACGAGTCAGTCATTACCGGCTGGCTACCTCAGCGAATTTACTGCCAACCGTTATGGTTTATTAATTGATGACGATGGTGGAAGTCTGGTGCATACACCTGCGTACAGATTGAATGATAATATTCAATTGCGCAGAATTTCTGCAACACTTGATCCGGACGGAAATTTGAACCTCGAAAGCAAAACATCCTACAAGGCATTATGCCAGGACGATATAGAATCTGTTATCCATGGGATCTCCCGTGAAGATCAGCTCAGGAGGTTAAAATCGGAATTCAGTCTGCCAACCTACGATGTCACTTATTTTAACTATCGTGAGGATTATTCCAAACGACTGCCCGTAATTCATGAAACGCTGAAGATCAATGTAAGCAATTACGCACAGGTTACGGGGAAAAGAATATTTATCAATCCGGATATCCTTACCCGGGCCGATGAAAAAATGAGCGAGGAAAAAAACAGGCGATTTGGTATTGAATTAAAGGATGAATACAAACATATTGATTCTGTTCAGATATCCATCCCGACGGGATACGAAACAGAATCAAAACCAATTGATCTCGAAATTACCAGCAAATTTGGCAAATACGTGCAGCGTGCAGGCGTTTCTGCGGATAAGATCACGTACTACAGGATGCGGGAACAATACAGCGGACATTTTCCCGCAAAAGAATATACTGATCTGGTAAAATTTTTTAATGATATCTATAATGCAGATCACACAGCGATTGTACTTGTAAAAAAGAATTAATCATAACCCTGATCCATTCATACCATGAAAAATCTTATATTTATTCTGTTTGCTTTTATTGTATGGTTTCCTTTAAACAGTCTTCACGCTCAGGAAAAATCAGGTTATAAATTTGGCAAAATAACACCTGCTGATTTTAACCTGGCCGCGGCTAAATTCGATTCGGGAGCCAATGCCGTTATCATTGCTGACGTTGGCAGTACTACTTTTGAAGGAAACAACAAGGGGTACTTCACGCTTGTCTTTACCCGGTTTATGCGGGTGAAAATCATGAATAAGAATGGATTTGATATCGGGAACCGTCACATTTTCCTTTATCATAATTCTGATGGTGATGCGGAAAAGATCAGCTCTTTGAAAGGTTCCACTTTCAATCTTGAAAATGGTATGGTAACTGAAACCAAGCTGGATGAAAAATCTGTTTTTAATGAGAAATATGATAAAAATTATGATCTGCGAAAGTTCTCCATGCCCGCATTAAAGGAAGGTTCGATTTATGATCTTGTTTATACCATTAAGTCGCCTTTCGACACTGAATTGAGGCCCTGGTCTTTTCAGGGCGAATATCCCTGCTTATGGAGCGAATATGAAGTCGTAATTCCTCCATCTCACCATTACGTTATGAGTTTACAGGGTGATCAGAATTTCGATGTCAATACCGCCAAAACGGTATTTTCGAATTATTCCATCAGACGGGAAAACGGTACCGGTCCAACTGACTTATACAATATCTCAGGCTCCTCCATAGACCAGCGGTGGGTAAAAAAGAATGTGCCCGCCCTTCACGAAGAACCCTATACCACGACACTTGATAATTACAATTCACGTGTCGTATTTCAATTAAATTTTATTCAATGGAATGCGGAGACGGAGAAGCATGACTATATGACAACCTGGGAAACCCGGTCAAAAACATTACTTGAGGAAGAAGAGTTTGGTCTCGCACTTAATTATGAAAATAGCTGGATGTCCGATGAATTGAAAGGAATTACGGCCGACGTGCAATCTGAAAAGGAAAAAGCCTATAAAATTTTCTGTTATATCCGGGATAATTTCAAGGCCACCAGCCAATATGGACTTTATGCACTTAGTCCATTAAAAACTGTTTTTAAAAACAAACAGGGCAATGTAGCAGAAATTAACCTGCTGCTGACCGCCATGCTTCGAAAATCGGGAATAAATGCAGATCCGGTTATTCTGAGTACAAGGGACAATGGAATTGCCAGTGCAAGTTATCCATTGATCAGTCAATATAATTATGTGATTTGCATTGCATCTATAGGTAACGATGTTTTTAAGCTGGATGCCAGTCGTCCTTTTAACGGATTTGGGCTCTTATCAACCAATTGCTACAACGGCTGGGGGCATATTATCAACGAAGCGAATCCCCTTCCGCTGCCCTTGTTCGCCGATTCAGTGAGAGAATCAAATATTACGAGTGTTCTCATTATAAATGACGAGAAGGGAAAATCTTCCGGTACATATAAAAGTACACTGGGGAAAAGTGAATCTTTTAATGTTCGCAGAGAAATCAGCGAAACATCTGAAAAAACTTATGAAAAAAAGATTCAGTCGGAAAGCAATCCCGATGTTGCCATCGAAAACTTTGGCATTGACTCCCTGCATAAATATGATTTTCCTTTGGCCGTTCACTATGATTTTGATGTGAAGAACTTAGGTACAACGGATGTTCTTTATTTTGATCCCATGTTTGGCGAGGGATATAAAACAAATCCATTTAAAGCATTGGAAAGACATTATCCGGTGGAAATACCTTATCAGATTGACGACGTGTATCTGCTTACTATGGATATTCCTGCGGGATACCAGATTGATGAAATGCCGAAATCAGCCCGGGTTGCTTATAATGATAACGAAGGTCTTTTTGAATATCTGATTCAAAAGGGAAACGACAATTTACAAATGCGTGTTCATCTGAAATTAAATAAAGCTTTTTTCCCTGTAGATGAATATCCAACCCTGCGTGATTTTTTTGCTTTCATTGTAAAAAAAGAAAGTGAACAGATCGTTTTCAAGAAAATAAAATAAACGGATTATTTATTCTGACCCCCAATGACAGGTATTAATTGTAAAAAAGGCAGTGATTGATTATTTGCCGAACTAACGTGGGCCCCGGTTAATAATTACTGTTATCTTGCAATCCTCATTTTTTGCCTGTGAAATATTTACTGGGATATGACCTGGGTTCTTCTTCTGTGAAAGCTGCTTTATTAGATGTGGAAAGCGGAAAGCCTCTGGCTGCAGCTTTTTCGCCTGCATCTGAAATGAGGATTCATTCTCCCCATCCCGGGTTTGCAGAACAGGATCCGGGACAATGGTGGCAGGAACTCATACAGGCAACTCATTTGCTTCGGAAAAAATTTCCTTTCAAGAAAGACGAAATCGGTGCAATCGGCATCTCTTATCAGATGCACGGGCTGGTATGCATTGACAAAAATGGGCAATCACTCCGTCCGGCTATAATCTGGTGTGACAGCCGTGCGGTTCAATATGGATCTGATGCGTTTGACAAACTGGGTCATGCCTTCTGCCTGGATCATTTTTTGAACTCACCGGGCAATTTTACCGCATCCAAATTAAAATGGGTCAAAGAAAACGAACCCAAAATCTATGCAAAAACCGTTCGAATCCTGTTACCGGGTGATTTCATTGCGCTGAAACTGACAGGAGAAGCTACTACCACCATTTCAGGATTATCGGAAGGAATTTTCTGGGATTATAAGGAAGATGGAATCGCTTATTCATTGCTGGACTTTTATCAAATCGATAAATCCCTGCTGGCTCCCTGCGTTTCCAATTTCGGTGACCAGGGAAAATTGCAGGCATCTGCAGCAGAACTATTGGAAATTGCAGAGGGTACTCCTATTTGCTACCGGGCGGGGGACCAGCCCAATAATGCTTTTTCCCTGAATGTAATGGAGCCGGGAGAGATAGCAGCTACTGCCGGAACCTCAGGAGTATTGTATGGTATCAGTGATCGGCCTGTTTACGATTTGCGCTCCAGAGTAAATTCTTTTATACACGTGAATCATCTAAAAGAAGATCCCCGTTACGGAATCCTGATGTGTCTGAATGGAACCGGCATATTAAACAGCTGGCTCCGCAGGGAATTTTTCCCGGATGAGTCATATGAAACTATGAACACCGGAGCATCACTGACTGCCATCGGCGCTGAAGGAATTATTTGTTATCCATTTGGTAACGGATCGGAACGTATTCTGGAAAACCAAAACAGTGGAGGGCAGATCAAGGGTCTGGATTTCAACAGGCACAACAAATATCACCTGGCCAGGGCCGCCCAGGAAGGAATCGTTTTTTCAATGATCTACGGTGCTGAGATCATGCAGGAGATGGGTTTGTCGCTTAAACGCATCAGGGCAGGGTATTCAAATATGTTTTTAAGTGATTTATTCGCGCAAACTTTTGCGAACTGCAGTGAATGTCCGGTTGAATTGTATAATACAGATGGTGCTCTGGGTGCTGCACGCGGGGCAGGTTACGGAGTTAAATTATATTCGCAAATGAAAGATTGTTTCCTCGGCATGGAAGTAATCCGAAAAGTAGAGCCGGAGAAAATCCAGAGTTCTATGGTGCGGGAAATATATGAGCGTTGGAAGAACGGGTTAAAAGG
>JABDFX010000052.1:19018-21261 GCA_013286315.1 Bacteroidota bacterium
GCTTAAAGCCTAAAGCCCAAAACCAGTATGTAAATTTAAAAGAATTAAATATAATTTATTATGCAGATCATTACAGGAGCTAAGGAATATTTTCCGGGTGTTGGAAAAATAAAGTTCGAGGGACCTCAATCGGATAATCCGCTTGCGTTTAAATGGTACGATGAAAACAAAATAATCTCTGGTAAAAAACTTAAGGAATATGTAAAATTTGCTGTTGCCTACTGGCATAGCTTCTGTAATACGGGTGGCGATCCTTTCGGCCCGGGTACGAAATTTTTTCCATGGAATGTTTCCGGAGATGCCTTGCAGGCAGGAAAAGATAAAATGGATGCAGCTTTCGAATTCATGACAAAACTGGGTGTGCCTTATTATTGTTTCCACGATATCGACCTTGTTGATGAGGGCGGTTCTGCATCCGAATATGAAAGAAGGCTGCAGACGATGGTGGAATATGCGAAGCAAAAACAGACGGCCAGCGGAGTGAAATTACTTTGGGGAACTGCCAATGTATTCTCTAATCCGCGTTACATGAATGGTGCAGCTACCAATCCTGATTTTGCAACAGTTGCGTATGCAGGTTTACAAATTAAAAATGCACTCGATGCAACCATCGCACTGGGTGGTGAGAATTATGTATTCTGGGGCGGCAGGGAAGGTTATATGTCATTGCTGAATACGAATATGAAAAAAGAAATTGAACACCTGGGCCGCTTTCTCGCGATGGCACGGGACTATGCCCGCAGTCAGGGATTCAAAGGAACATTTTTTATTGAACCAAAGCCCTGTGAGCCCACCAAACACCAATACGATTACGATTGTGCGACTGTGATCGGATTTCTGAAAGCATTCGGTCTTGATAAGGATTTCAAGTTAAATATAGAAGTAAATCATGCAACACTTGCAGGTCACACTTTCCAGCACGAACTGCAGGTAGCGGCAAATGCCGGAATGCTGGGAAGCATAGATGCGAATCGTGGGGATCAGCAAAACGGCTGGGATACGGATCAGTTTCCCACACAGTTGAATGAACTCATCGAGTCTATGTTGATTATTCTTGAAGCCGGAGGTCTTGGTGGGGGTGGTGTAAATTTTGATGCCAAGACAAGAAGGAATTCAACTGACCTGGAGGATATGTTCCTGGCACATATCGGTGGCATGGATGTATTTGCGCGGAGTCTAATCATCGCCGATCAGATTCTGACAAAATCACCATATAAGAAATTCAGAAAAGAAAGATATGCTTCTTTTGATTCCGGAAAAGGTGCTGAATTTGAAAACGGAAATCTGCAACTGGAAGATCTTCGGAATTTTGCATTGACAAATGGCGAACCAAGGCAAATCAGTGGAAAACAGGAGTGGCTGGAAAATATTATAAATCAATTTATTTAAGCTGGAAGCAGGAGGCCTGAGGCAGCTTCAAGCTTCAAGCCTCCTGCTTCGATCCTATTTCCCGAATGCAGCATCCATTTTTTGTTTGAACTGAAAGTACAGTTCCTTTTTAGGTTCGTCGGTTTTTCGCGGCACCAGAATGGCAGCATAGTTCAGTCTGCGGTCAACATAGGGATAGATCCCGGTCAAATTTAAACTGGTGACTGTATTACCATTGTCTATCCAGCAACCCAATCCCAGTTTTAAACCGGATGCTTCCTTCGGCATATATTTTACAGGAAGAACAGGGAACTGGATGGTTTCCATATCCGCAATGGATTTCTCAGTGAGGACTCTTTTCCCCTCAAACATCCCCTTATTCAGAAGCATGCCCAGGAAATTGATATAATCACTTGCGGTTGTAATGGCACCGCTGGCCGCGTTTGTTACCAGTCCGTTATCATTTGTAAAACTGGTTCCCCGCATTTTACACGGGCGGAGAATTTTATCCGACACGCATCGGTCAAAGGTTTTCTTCGTAATCACCTCCAGTACCCGGGCGGCTATATCGGGGCCAATCGGGCTGAAAAAAATTTCTGTACCGGGATTTGATTCAATGTCTCTTTTGGAAGCAAACGCATTTACTTCAGTTTCCAGATCAGGGTATTTTGATTTTTCCAATAATTTAAGGGGGCCCGGTGGATCTGCATGTATTCCCGTCGTAAAACTGAGGCAGTTACGGATCGTGATATAGGTCTTCATATACCTGGCAAAAATTGGAATATATTTACTCACTTTATCATCGAGCGAAATTTTTCCTTCATCAACATAAGCCATAATCGTTGCGGCCACCAGCCATTGACTTGCAATTCCTG
>JABDFX010000053.1:65-21188 GCA_013286315.1 Bacteroidota bacterium
TTCAAACCGGTTTTATCATTTTATTCTGAATGAATCTGCCGCCAGGCAGCTGGGTTGGACGCCTGAACAGGCAGTTGGGAAAAAGATGTTCCTGGGAGATGAAAGACCGGGTTATGTTCGTGGTGTGGTTAAAGATTTCAATTTTGAATCCATGCACCAGGCCATTAAACCCGTTGTTTTGTTTCCTGAACACAGGGGTAGAGTGCTATTGGTAAAAATTGACCATTCGAATATCCCCGAGACCATCGCTTTTATGGAGTCCCGATGGAAAAAAATTATAACGCACAGGCCCTTTGAATATCGTTTTCTGGATGAAGATTTTAATAAGCTCTATGAATCAGAAATTAAACTCGGGAGGGTGCTGAATATTTTTTCCGGAATTGCGATCGCATTGGCCTGTCTGGGGTTAGTGGGCCTTAGTTCTTATTCGGCAAAACAACGTAAAAAGGAAATCGAATTTAATTTGCGAGTTTGACGGACAATCCGCCACCAGGCCCGTGATTACATATTGTGATTCATCCGTATCAAGATTCAATATTTTACCGATCGGATTTTCTTTCCCGAAATATCTTTCAGCGGTTGTTTTTGTCAATACAACCTGATGAGGGGCATTCAGCGCCGTAGAAGGATTTCCTTTCAATAACGGAAGTGAAAAAACCCTGAAAAATGAAGAGTCGGCATACAGGAATTTTTGTTCATTCAGCAACTGATTCCTGTAACGCACAACGGTAGGAAACTTATCCATACGCACAGCTTCCTGTACCGCCGGAAATTTTCTTCTCAATACAGGCGCCACTTTCATGCTCGTAAAATTTCCCTTTTTTGAAGTGGGCGATCCATTAAATGCGTATTCCATAATAACCCGGAAGATCCGGTTACCGTTCACCTGGAACTTGTCATAATTCAATTCATTCCGGATATATATTCCTATTAAAATACATGAGCACAAACCGATCGTTAATCCGATTATATTAATGATTGAGGACGACTTATTATTGATCAGGTTGCGGAAAGCAGTCCGGATATAATTTTTAATCATGGAAATTATGTTAATAATTTAGTTCGTATATGATCTGGCAATGGACCGATTTCGGATCAAATCTTTTCAGGACCTGACGGGCTTTCGCTGGAACATAGGCTGTTTCATAATCCGGGCCCGCAAACTGCTTTACAGCTTCAATACTTTCAAATTGCATAATGGTCGTAAATTCCGTTTCATTTTCCAGCTCCCTTCGCAATAGACAAATGCCTTTATAACCCCCTATATTTTTATGCTCAATGCCAACGAAGACCTCTTCCTTCAATAATTTTTCATACCTGTCAGCATTTTCTTTTGTTGTGTAACCATGCCAGATCCTCGCGATCATAACGATTTTTTTTAATGACCATATATTGAAGGTTCTATCACCTACTTAAAATTACAAACAAAGATCCACCCTTCGCGGTAGATATTATTTCTTTCAACCGCGATCTCACCCCACCCATGTGCTGAACGGGATCTATGGGAGATTTGAAACATCCGGGAGTGCCGAAAATTTTACGGGATTTATCGGGAAAGAACTGATGCCTTATATTGAAACGCACTATCCTTTCGCGCCCTGCGCGAACGCTGGAAATATTATAATGAGGATGGTCACGGCTCTGTTTCGCTGATTGCAGAATACGATGCTTTACACTTTCTCTTTGATTTTTACAGGATGCCCTTTCAGGGAAATCCGGATTCTCTGACGGCGTCAATTGTGAGTGATCACTACCGTTCCGTTTCAGAGAAACTGGGATATACAATTCTGTCTCCGGAGAATAATGTAAATAATTTTGGCTACAACTTTATGAGAAAAAACCTGTTTGAAAAAGCCTACGATTTCTTTCTTCTGAACATAAAAAACTATCCAAAGAGCTCCAACGTCTATGATAGTATGGGCGATTGGTATGTTGCTGAAAAGGACAACAAAAAAGCCATGGAATATTTTGAAAAGGCGCTTACCCTGGAAAACAATCCGGATATCAGAAAGAAACTTGAAAAATTAAAAGCGAAATGATAAGCGGGAAGCGGGATGCCTGAGGCGCGAAGCTATTTGCTTCAGCTTCATGCTTCAAGCCTCCCAGCCTTAGCCTTCGGCCTTAGCCTTAAGCCTTAGCCTTCAACCCCTTCTTGTCATTTTTACCGCCCGGGCTATCGGGGAATTCAGGTATGTCGGATTTTTTAAGAAAGTGAAATCTTCCCGGTTTGCCAGACCGGATACAAAATATTATTCACCACTCTGCGTTCTCATTGCGGCCCTGCTCTACTGCCTGGAATTTTTGAACTAACCATCATTGAAGAATTATTTTACAGCTATTTTCAATAATTGCCATTTGGCTATAATTGAGGCATATTTTTTGTTTTGATAAGAAGAGAATAAATAGGTTCTTTTTGAATCTATTTTATTCCAATCTTAAGTAAAATCCAATATATATGAACTTCCCCATCTACGGTGATGACGTCACCCTTACGCCGCAAGGCAAGATTCTCGACAACATCTTTAAGTTTACAGGTGATGGATTGACCAAACTGGGTTTGCCCAGCGGTTTCTTTTTCCAGATGCCTGATAAATTCGCGCTACCTACCGAGCAAAGCATTAATCAGCATGGTCAGCTGATCAACACTTTACCTATAACGCGTGGTATGTGCTTGTTGACAGAATATATACGAAGCTGGATCTGGAACCGGCAGGAACAGGAAATATTAGCCTGATCTTCTCTACTCCGAATTTATTTTTTCCCATCCTGGGAATTGATTCAGTCATTTCTATATTCCTGCATGCCTATCGCTTTATCAGATAAAACCCTGGACGATCATTTAATTATTCTCTCAACCGGATCATATCTGTGTTTCTTTCCAAAAAAATATATCAGAATATATAGCGGCATCATGGTGATTTTTCCGCTATTTCTATCGCTATTAACGATACGTTAAATCATCCGTTGTTTTGTTATTACTTATTAGGGGGCACGGTTTTTTACCTGTTGTTATACCGATGATAATAACAGGAAAATCCTGTCTTATCATCCTTAAAATGATACAATGAAAAAAACACGGTTTCTATTCATACTGATCGTCAGCATGTCGTTTTTATCGATCACAAGCGTTCCTGCTCAGGTAAGTGTAGGAATAAGCATTACGGCCAACATCCCGCCGCCGCCATTACCGGTTTATGTACAGCCTGCCTGTCCGGTAGACGGTTATTTATGGATACCCGGGTATTGGGCTTATACCAATGACGGATATTTCTGGGTGCCGGGTGTATGGGTTTTTCCACCACAACCCGGATATTTATGGACGCCCGCTTACTGGGGATATTCAGGAGGCTATTATGGTTTTCATCATGGATACTGGGGACCTCATGTCGGTTTTTATGGCGGCGTGAACTATGGTTATGGTTATTATGGCTCCGGTTTTAGCGGAGGCAGATGGCAGGGAAATTCTTTCAGATACAATACGGCCGTCGTCAATGTAAATCGTACAGTTGTTCATAATGTATATGTTGACAATACGGTTGTTGTACATAATAACACGATAGCCAATAACAGGATTAGTTATAATGGTGGTCCGCACGGAATCAATGCCAGACCGAATACCCAGGAACAAACGGCGATCAGAGAAAGGCATATAGAAGCTACTACTACACAAACCAATCATTTAAACCAGGCCAGTATGAACCGGGCTCAATATGCTTCTGTGAATCATGGTCAGCCTGCCACAGCTGCCATGGTCCGTCCGGGAGTCAATCACGCAGTACAACCACAAAATAGCACACCGGCAGCGGGTCATCAGCAGGCTTATCCACAACAACGACCTGCGACGGAAACAAACCCGGTTGCCAGACAGCACAATAGTCCCCAACAACAACATATGAATCCACAACCTCATAATAACCCGCAACCACAACAGCAGCATATGCAGCAACCGCCGCAACAACACAATCCGCAACCACAACAATCGCAACAGTATACTCCACAACAACAACATAATCCGCAGCCGCAACACATGCAGCCACAACACATGCAGCCACAGCAACATAACCCTGCACCCCAACAACATAACCCTGCACCGCAACCGCATCCCCAGAATCCGGAAAGGCCAAAATAACCAGTGTACACTCTTATACTCCTATACTCTTATACTCCTATACTCCTATAGTTCTTACCTTAGTTCCCCAATAACAACATATGCCCATCCGCATTTTCGTTACCGGCGGCACTTTCGACAAGGAGTATAATGAAATTACCGGCCAGCTTTTTTTTAAGGAAACGCATCTGCCGGAAATGATTACGCGAAGCCGGGTAAGTCCGCAGGTTACGGTCACCACCCTGATGATGATCGACAGCCTGGATATGAAACCGATTGACCGGGAGCTCATTGCCAACCAGTGTATCAATACGCCGGAAGATAAAATCATCATTACGCACGGAACCGATACGATGTCCATCACCGCGGCCACATTAGCAGATAAGGTTTCCGGAAAAACAATCGTACTCACTGGTGCCATGATTCCTTATAAATTCGGCAGCTCGGACGGATTTTTTAATCTCGGTTGTGCACTGGCCTTTGTGCAGTGCCTGCGGGCGGGGGTGTATGTCGCGATGAACGGCCGGTATTTTAATTGGGACGACGTGCGAAAAAACCGCCAGACGGGACAATTTGAAGAGCTGAAGCCTGATTACTCGCGTTGAGCGTTAAGCGTTAAGCGTTAAGCGTTGAGCTTTGAACATTAAAAGAACATTAAACTATCTGAGATGAAAAAATTATTCCGGAATATACTGCCGTTACTGATCATTCTGAGCTTTTGCGCCATTCCTGCCCGGCATGATATCACCATTAAACTGAAAGTGCATGGAACGGATGAGAAGCTGACTGGCAAAATACTCAGTGATCTCAGAAATGACCTCGGAAACAAACCCAATATTGTTATCGTGAGTGATACAACTGACTCCTCCACTTTTATGATCACTGTTCAGTATGCCACCCTCAAATCCGGCGATAAACTGGTTGGTATTTATATGAATTCCCTGCTGACACGCAGGATACGGACATCAAAAGACGAATCCGGCGACCTGCTGATGAAGAGTTCTGTTTCATCAACGTCCAATCCCTCTGAGATTGACAGGATCTGTTTAAATTTAATTGATCAGTTTGACGTTCAGTATTTTGATAAAGAACGGCGCGACCAAATAAAATAACACACTTTAGTTTAACTGATAAATAGCTGCATTCAGAATGATTGCGTAACTCACCCAGGCCAGATAAGGTATCAACAGGGCTGCAGCCGTCTTATGATGTTTTGCAAAATAAATGATGGTCAGAAGAATAAATATCCAGAGAATGATGATATCGAACAGCGCGAGACCGATCTCGTGAAAATAAAAGAAAATAAAACTCCAGCATAAATTAAAAAATAGCTGCATAAAGAACAACGACATCGCATTATAACGGTGACGTGAAGGGGATTGCTTCCATACAAGATATAGCGAGATCCCCATAAGAATATACAATAGGGTCCAGACCGGAGCAAATAGCCAGTCAGGCGGATTAAAGCCGGGTTTCAGTAAAAATATATACCATGTACTGATATTGGAGGCTGTAGCGAAACCGGCGATGGCTCCGGCGCCTATAGTGATCAGAAGTGAAGAAAATAATTTAATCCCGGAACTTTTATAACCAGACATAATTTATTATGAAAGGGGTTTTGAGGTCTATTAAATATAAGAAATGAATATGAAGATTGAAATACCGGGGAACTATTGATTTAAAAGGGTAACTACGTATTGAAAATCCCGTTTAATCTGATCAAAAAACATTCTGCCGAATTATTTGCAAATGCAGAAAATTGTCATTTACTTTGTATTTCAAAGTACTTTCTTATGAGCAATCCAGCACAAAGTCTTGAAACCCTGCACGACATAAAACGAATGATGGAGCGAAGCAGCCGCTTTATCAGCCTCAGTGGCTGGAGCGGTATCGCTGCAGGTGGCTGCGCTCTGGTGGGAGCCGGCCTGGCACATCAGCGGATCGTTCATTACTATCAGACAGAATATCAGGTAGTGCCGGGTGCCATTAAGGAACTGAAACTGGATTTGATTTTGATAGCAGGACTAACCTTTGTCGCCGCGTTTGTATTGGCCATTTTCTTTACCTGGGTGAAGTCAAAAAAAGAGGGTGTGGCGATCTGGGGTGCTACAGCCAGAAGACTGATGTGGAATACCTTTCTGCCCCTGGCAGCCGGTGGATTTTTAATCTGGCATTTAATCGAAAACAATGTGTATGGTATCGTTGCACCCGCCTGTCTGATATTTTACGGACTGGCCCTCGTGAACGGAAGCAAATATACCATGGGAGAAGTGCGATGGCTGGGTTATGGCGAACTGATTCTTGGTATCACCAATCTCTGGTTTCCGGGCAAAGGCATCATTTTCTGGTCGCTCGGTTTTGGATTGCTTCATATCATCTATGGTTTTGCCATGTGGTGGAAATATGACCGAGTCAGTGTGTCTGATGATAACCTGCAGGGTGTTAAAGCCGATTAAATCATGAAGAATCCGATTGAACAGTTAAATAAAGTTTTTGACAGCCGCATCCGGCTGGGCATCATGAGTGCGCTCATTATGAATAACCGCAGCAACTTCAATGATCTCAAAGAACTGATCCAGGTAACGGATGGAAACCTGGCCAGTCATATGAAAACGCTGGAGGAAGCCGGTTATATACAGGTGGAAAAAGGATTTATCGGGAGAAAAACAAATACAACCTATGCCATCACCACATCCGGGAAAAAAGCATTCAAGTCACACCTGGATGCTCTGGAAAAAATGATTCGTTCAATAGATTGATTTTTTTTATCCACATACTTTGTAATTCAAAGTGCTTTTAAAAAAAGAAAACATGAATACAACCGCCCTGGCAGTAAGAATATGGTTTGTCTCTTCTCTGTTGCTCGATGCCGGCATTTTCATCGCTTCCCTGTTATTTATTCCCCGGCAATGGTATGTTTTTCTTCCGGCATTCCTTGCAATCATAGTGGCGGCGATCCCTGTTCTTATTGCAATGGCCATATTGCTTCCCATGATCAGAAGATTCTTCGACTCTTACAATAACAAAATTTACCTGACAATTATCATTTGTGGCGCCTGCGCCTTCCTATATGGTCTCGCTGGTTTTTTCGTTGCCTATTCCTGGCATTACCGTTCAGATGACTGGTTATCCGAAGGATTGGAAATCGCAGGCGCCGTTACCGGCATTCTGTTTTGCACATCCCTGATGTCTCTGCAGCTATCCAAAAAACAATTGGAAACTTATTTTGAATACAGTAAGCCATTTTTAAAAACAAACAAAAAAACAAACATGGAAACCTTCAACAACACAGAAGAATCCCCTTATGAGCCCAAGTCAAATCCGTCCACCAGAATTCTGATCAAGGGAGCTATTACTGCCGCCCTCATCGGGATCATGATGATACCCACGGTTTTTATCAGTGATCTGGTTCGTGAACGACAAGAAAGAAATGAAGCTGTTGTAAAAGAAGTGGACAGCCGCTGGGCGATGGCCCAGACCATTTCAGGACCGTATATTTTTCTGCCTTACAAATTCACGACAACAGACGGCGCCGGAAAACCATTCGTTATTGTCAATCATCTTTTCATTCTTCCGGAGAACAAACAGGTAGCCGGCAAAATAAATCATGAAATCAGGGAACGATCCATTTATAAAGTGCTGCTCTATCGCTCATCACTTACGGATCAGGGTAATTTTATTCTGAATCTTCCCAAAGAAATTACTGTTGATCAGGTTCAGTGGTCCGATGCCAAAATCTGTTTTGGAATATCAGATTTCAAGGGTATCGAAGAAAAACTCATTATTCGTTTTAACGGTGCTGATAACGAATTATCACCCGGTCTCCCGGCCGGTGCGGGTGACGAAAATGAAAAAGGATTGTCCGCACCTGTTCAGATCTCTGCAGCAGACATTGGCAAATCTGTCAGCTACCAGATGAATATCAAGATCAGGGGCAGTGAAATGCTGCATTTTGTTCCGCTGGGAGGCAACAGTCATTATACGCTGGAATCTGGCTGGCCCAATCCGAGTTTCGATGGCAGTAATCTGCCAACTGATAGAACGATTACGAAAAATGGTTTCACGGCTGCCTGGAATTTTAATAAAGCCAACCTGCCTTTCGGAACTGTTTTAAACGATTTCAAATTTGACCGGCCAGCCCTGGCATTCGGTGTTACTATGGTAGAGCCGGCGGATCAGTATGCAAAAACAAATCGATCCATCAAATATGCGATCCTGATCATCGGACTCACTTTTTCCCTTTTCTTTATCATCGAACTGATGCAGCGTAAACCCATACATCCGGTTCAATATGTATTAATTGGACTGGCGCTGGTTATTTTTTACAGTCTGCTCCTGGCTATCAGTGAATTCGTTGCATTCGACTATGCTTACCTGATAGCCTCCTTCGGAACTATCGTCTTAATTGGCCTTTATGCAAAAAGTCACTTTAAAAGCTGGAAATCCTCTGGAATTTTTACAGGTGTGCTAACCCTGCTTTACGGATTCATATTCGTGCTCATTCGTCTGGAAGACACGGCGCTCCTGGTTGGAAGCATCGGACTGTTCATAATCCTGGCTCTGACTATGTATGCGAGCAAAAAAGTGAACTGGTACGGAACACCGGAAGTCAGTACGATTCAATAAACCTTAAATCATGAGAGCCGAATATAAAATCAGAAATCTATTCGCAACTGGTTGTTATTCTTTATAGCAGCCCTTATATTAAGCGGTATGACCGCCTTTGCCCTGGAAACGGAACTGGCCTGGCTGAACTACTTGCTCAGGAACAGCCACGGCCCCGTTTCTTTCTGGATAGGCAAAGTATATTACGCGTTAAGGGAAACGAATCAGCAATATCCCTTCCTGGCATACGGATATGACTGGCTGGCATTCGCTCACCTGGTGATAGCAATTGCCTTTTTAGGCGTTCTGAAAGATCCGGTCAGGAATAAATGGATCATACAGTTTGGCAGAATTGCCTGCTGTATGATCTTTCCCCTGGCTCTTTTAGCAGGACATATTCGCGGGATCCCTTTTTACTGGCAATTGATCGACTGCAGTTTCGGTAGGGTGGGTCTTATCCCTTTATCATATTGTTATCATGAAATCGAAGAGCTTGAGAGCATGTTGCAGAAAAATCCGGCATGGAATAAAATCTAACCGGCCGCCATGAGTGTGTAGCGACCATTCATTGAAAAATTCCGATTGGAATTAAATACAGATTCGGAATTAAGATTCATTTTGAATGGCGTATTCGACGGGGAACCTGGCGGTAAGAATACAGCCTTTACCGGGCATGGAAACAAAAGTTGCGCTCCCTTTGTAGAATTCAGCGCGGCTCTTAATATTGATAATTCCAATTCCATCCACGTTTTTAGTCACATCAAATCCTACGCCGTTATCGGCAACAGTGAGCTGAATCTCAGTTTCATTCTGGGAAAGGCCGATCCTGACACGGGACGCTCTGGCATGTTTGATAATATTATTCAGTTGTTCCTGCACAATTCTGAAAATATCCAAATTAAACTTTTCGCTCATGCGGGTGTGCAGGGATTCATCCATTTTGCAAACGATCTTTATAGGATGCCCCAGCATCAGATCCTGCGTCATTTTTGTGATGGCTACGCAAAGTCCGACATTTTTAATGGCGTTATTTACAAGTCCTTTGGCAATTTTTCTGATTTCCTCGATGGCAGTAAGCGTATATTCAGACGACCTGGTAATATTGTCTTTCCGGTTTTTTGTATTCCGCTGAGCAAGATCCATAAAGATTCTGGCGGCAGCCAAAATCTGATTTACGTTATCATGTAATTCTTTTCCAAGATCGGATCTTTCCAATTCTTTTGCCTCCGAAATAGCATTCGCTATCTGTATCGCCTTTAATTTTGTTTCTGACAGCCACTCCTTTTCAAAAAGTTGTCGTTGAGTTACAGATGCTGATAACGATACTTCTTTCGCAGTTATCTCTTTGTCAAGCATATGTTCCAGATTATGCAACCGGTGGAGAGTCGCATCTGATTTGGAAAGCGCGTAAATAACTTCAGCTGCTGCTTTCTTTTCCTTCTTCAGATCAATCTCTGATTGTCTGCGTATACCTTCACTCCGGTCCACGAGCGTAGTGATGGCCTTCATTATTTCATTGTCACCGGTAAATAATACAGAAGTAACCTGACAGGGCAATTGCTTGCCATTTCTTTTGATGACGGCCAGATCTCCGGTAGTATATCCGGCGGCGGCTCTGTATTCTAACATTTTTTCATAATGCCCGCCGGAAAGGTCGAATATTTCGTCAAAATTCTTTGACAACAAACCGTCGCCCGGATATCCGAGTAATTTTTCAGCTGCACGGTTGGCAGCAATGATTTTACCGGTACCTACGTTGCTAATAATATTTGGCAGTAAAGAATTGTCAAATGCTTTCTGATGCAGATTTTCCGGAATCTGATCCCTGTTTATCTTAGTGTCGTGGGGAGACTGACCGTTCAGAGTCTGTGAAATGTTTTCAATGGAAGGAATAATGGCAATCGGTTTGGAGACACGCACAATATTGATTGGATTTGACCTGCTCCAAGGTAACCTATTAAAACCGGTAAGCCGGGTAACGCTGTGTTATTCTTTAACGGATCAGGGACATATACATGAAAACACTTAGACATCCTTCATTTAAATAATATAAGAATCCAGTTCTGTAGTTGCTTTGACAGATTAACCCGGTGATCATACTACAACGGTCCCCGGGATGGATGACCCCTGCTTCAAAAAAACAAATGGTATTCAGGTAAATTCCGTATATTTGTAAGGTAAACTAACAAGTTAGAAAACCAAGTTATTCTACATATATGACTACACAGGAACTGGCTTCTGCTCTCCGGTCGGTTATTTCCGGCGTACATAAGAGTTTGCGCAGGCAAATGTCATCGGTGAACACGTACTCCATGACAGAAATTGAAACCATTGCACATCTGGGCCGTTTAGGTTCCCTCCTGCCCACGGAGCTTGCAGCACTGACCCGGGTCAAAACACAATCCATGTCACAGATCCTGAAGGAAATGGAGGAGCATCACATCATTAAAAGAACGCCCTCCAAAGAAGACGGACGGAAAGTGTATATCTCTCTCACGGCTCTCGGAAAAAACATGCTTGAGAAAGCCAAATACGATAAGGACGAATGGCTGAAAACCGCCATTGAAAATACACTGACAGAGAAAGAAAAGGACCTGCTGGCAAAAGCCATCCCGGTCCTCAGCAAAATCATTGAAATAAAATAAGAAACGGTGACATGATATCATTATTGAAAGCAGAAAAACTTACCGCCACTTTCCGGGCTTTTCAAAACCACAACTACCGTTTATTTTTCAGCGGCCAGTCCATATCACAGATCGGAACCTGGATGCAACGAACAGGTGTAAGCTGGGTGATTTATACGATGACCCATTCCCCTTTCATGTTGGGACTTACCGTATTCGCATCCCAGTTTCCATCGTTTATTTTTTCATTGCCGGGAGGTGTTGCATCAGACCGGTACAACCGGTACAGGGTATTGCTGCTTACACAAATAGCCTCCATGATACAGGCTTTATTACTGGCGATACTCACACTGACCAATCATTATTCAGTAACGGGTATACTGTTACTAAGCGTGCTGCTGGGTATCATCAACGCCTTTGATGTTCCTGCCAGGCAGCCTTTGATTCATGAAATGGTAACGGACAGGGCCGACCTTCCAAACGCGCTTGCGCTGAATTCTTCCATGGTGAATCTCGCCCGGTTAATCGGCCCGGCACTATCAGGCATCGTACTCGTTAAATGGGGAGCAGGAACCTGTTTTCTGCTGAACGCATTGACTTTTATTGCCGTGATTATTTCATTGCTTTTAATGAAACTGCCGCCTTATATCCCGCCTCCCGTTAAAAATAATATCAGGTCGGAGCTTAACGAAGGTTTCCGGTATTTAAAAAATACGCCATCCATTTCTATCACCCTGCTGTTGCTCGGATTGATCAGTCTGCTCGTGCTGCCGTACAATACAGTATTACCTGTATTTGCCAAAGTGATTTTTAAAGGCGATGCCGCGACGTTCGGATATATCAACAGCTTTATCGGGATAGGAGCCGTAGCAGGTTCTGTTTTCCTTGCCACTCTGCATCCGAAAACAGATCTCAAGACCATACTCTTTGTAAGCACGATTATTTTTGGAATTTTCCTGATACTGTTTTCTCATATGTCCAACTTTCCACTGGCCATGGTATTCGCCAGCGCAACGGGATTTGGCATGATGAACCAGACAACCATCTGCATCACCATCGTCCAGGTGGAATCGGATAAAGAAATGCGGGGCAGGGTGATGAGTTATGTGGCGATGGCTTATTTCGGAATGTTACCCCTGGGCAGTCTGCTGGTCGGAAGCGTTTCCCAGCGCATAGGGGCACCCGACACTATTCTCGCACAGGGAATCATCGCACTGATCATTGCGGCCCTTTTTTATAAATTCCTGCGAAAGAAAAAACTGGAGCCGGCGGTCAGCAGGAAAGAAGAAGAAGAAAAGGCTGAAAACCTGGTAATGGAAAAAATTTAGTCAATAAAAAAATAAAAATGGAAAAGAACAAACAAAACAGTGCATTGCTGGTCATGGATATGCAATCGGCCATTCTCGGCAGGTTACCTGAAACAACCACTTTGCTTAGTAATGCCGGAAAGGCCATTGCAATAGCCCGTGAAAAGAAAGTACCGGTTATATATGTGGTTGTCGGATTCAGACAGGGTGCCCCTGAAATAAGTTCGAATAATAAAAGTTTTTCTGCCAATAAAAATATGATGACTTCTGCAAATATGGATGAAATGATAAAGGTTCATCCGGGGCTCGCCCCTTTGCCCGGCGAGATCACTGTTATCAAGCGCCGCATCAGTGCGTTCACCGGAAGTGATCTCGAAGTGGTACTGAGGGCATTTTCAATACAGCACCTGATTCTCATGGGTGTCTCTACAAGTGGGGTTGTTTTGTCAACATTGCGCGAAGCGGCTGACAAAGATTATGTATTAACCGTATTGAAAGATTGCAGTGCAGATCCGGATGAGGAAGTGCATCGTGTATTAACGAATAAAATCTTCACGCGCCAGGCAGATGTGATGGCCGTGGAAGAATGGAACGATATTTCATGAATAGTTTTCCGAAACCGTTTAAGAATTATACCCGGGATCATACGGGTATTTTTTTTAAATTACAGGAACAAAACCGTCATTTTATGATCATCGTTCACGATATCTTCGTCG
Source organism: Bacteroidota bacterium (assembly GCA_013286315.1). GTDB lineage: Bacteria > Bacteroidota > Bacteroidia > Chitinophagales > Chitinophagaceae > Puia. The sequence goes on from JABDFX010000053.1 coordinate 13,426, forward strand.
CCAAACCGGGCAACGCTTCCAAACTCGCCAAAATGTTTAAAGAAGCCACCAAAGAAAGTCCGGATGTAAAAAATATACTAACCGATATGACCGGCGCTTACAACCGGGTGATCATGGTTACTGAGTACGATAACCTGGGTGCTTATGAAAAAAACTGGGATAAGATGAAAGAGAATCCCGAAGCCATGAAGAAAATGGAAGAAGCCATGAAAGGCTACCAGGATATGTATCTCACCGGATCCAGGGAGATTTTTCAGGTCTGGTAAAACCCGGCAAATATTTATTTTACATTTTAACCGGCAATACCGCCGGCTATGTGACTCTTGTGCGCTCACCGTATAGCGATCATTAATTCCCCAACGGATCTATACTGCTGGTCTCCACCATCAGCATAACGGTTTTCTCTATGGCTCTGGTTCTATGCATGACTCCTTTCGGAATGGTGGTGCCTGTCATGGGTTCCAGTTCAATGGTCCTTCCCTCGAGGTCAATAAATAATTTGCCTGAAAGCACGAAGAAAAATTCATCATCACCGTCATGCTTGTGCCAGTGGTATTCTCCCTGCACAATACCCAGTCTGACTGCGCTGTCGTTTACTGTTGTGAGCGTCTGGTTGAACCATTTTTCCTTGTTCTCCGCAATAATGGCCGGCACATCAATCAGCTCCAGATTATCATATTTTACGTCCATTTTTTGTACATACTGATTCCGGTTTGTCATTTCTTTTATTTTTAAAATAATGATCGATTCAATTCATTTTGATCCAGGATATACCAGTCGTTGTCTACAAATTCAGCATATGGTAATTTACTTTTCACCCTCAGATTCGAAGAAAGATTTTGCAGCAAACCCGACCGTTCCAATTCCAGTTCCTCCGACTCCCTGAGGTTCCCGAGAACGAACCAGCCATCCTCGTAATTTGATTTTTGTATTTCATCCGGAGAGCCCCGAACAATCAGATCCCCGTTTTCAACACGTTTAATCAGTTCATTGTCTATAGGCAACATCTCATTTATTTTTCATCAAAAGTTAGCCTAAATTTTATATTGAACCGGATTCCAAACGGATTAAATTTGGAACAAACTTTTTTTTATGGAAACAAGCGGAACAAAAACGATCCTGTTCATAACCGGTGCATTCGTCGGCAATAATTGCTGGGATGCCTGGAGGACATATTTCGAAGAAAAAGGATTCAGCACGTCTGCCCCACCCTGGCCTTATAAAGATGCATCGGTAACTGAACTCAGATCGCGGCATCCGCATCACGATCAGGAACTCGCGCGACTGACGATTGAAGAACTACTGACCCATTATGAAAATATTATAAAATCGCTGCCGGAAAAACCCATTCTGATCGGACACTCTTTTGGCGGACTGATGACGCAGATCTTTGTGAACCGCGGTCTGGCAGCAGCCGGTATTGCCATCCATCCCGTTCCGCCCCTCGGTGTTTTTCCTTATGAATTTACCTTCCTGAAAGCAGGTTGGAAATCACTCGGGGTTTTCACCGATCCCGATGAAACCTATATGATGTCGTTCGTGGACTGGCAATATGCCTTTGTGAACGGAATGACAATCGAAGAACAACAGGCAGCTTATGATACGTACACCATACCGGAATCCAAAACGGTTTCACGGGGCGCTTTATCAGGGGCCGCAAAAGTTGATTTTAAAAAACCTCATGTGCCGCTTTTAATAACTGCCGGCGATACGGATCATATTATTCCTGCCCACCTGAATCACAGGAATTTTAATGCCTATGAAACAGAGGGGTCCGTAACAGACTATAAAGTTTTTTCCGGCAGAAATCATTTTGTTCTCGGCCAGCCAACCTGGAAAGAAGATGCATCATTTATTTATGACTGGATTATTGACAGGGTGAAAAATAAAATTGCCACCACCCGATATAGTCAGGCGGTTTGATACCATTGATCCGCAAATAGACCACCAACTGTGCCCGGTGCTGTGTGTTTCTGTTTTGCGAATATTACTGAAGTTAACGTAATACTACTAAGTGTTTATACTTAGATCACCCCCAGAAAGAAAAATAATAATATTGGTCATCCTGAAATAAGATGTAAATTGATAGCCACGCCTTCATAGGCAGTTCCGGCAAGTCTTACCCCTCTGCGGCCTCGCACTCATAAAGGAGATTATTTCTTTCTTTAGAAAATTATCCCCTGAAACAGGAAAGAAGGACAGTTTAGTAAGTTTCACCTGGAAAAACAGGCTGGATTATTCTTCGCTATCCGGAAAGTATAGCGTTTGAAAAAAAATTATTCATGGGAATGGCATTATTGATACTGAGCTTTGTCGTGGTTTTGATTGTCGTCCTCCGGTACAATACCGTTCTTCTCCGTAAGTATAATAACTTAAAAAAGAAAACAGAAGCTGATTTGCTTGCAAGCGAAGAAAATTTCCGTCTTCTGGTAAGCAATGTGAAAGATTTTGCCATTTATATGCTGGATATCAATGGGCGTGTAATAAGCTGGAACGAAGGGGCAGCTTATGTAAAAGGATATTCGGAGAAAGAAATTATAGGCCGGCATATTTCAACATTTTATATGGAAGAAGATCTTGAAAAAGGGGAGGCAGAAGAAAATTTAATGATGGCAAAAAAAAATGGCCGTCTCGAAAAAGAAGGATGGCGGAAGCGGAAGGACGGATCTGTTTTTTGGGCGGATGTGGTTTTTACAGCGGTATATGATGATCAGAAAAAACTAAAGGGTTTCGCGAAAATAACCCGTGACATCACGGAGAGAAAAAGGCTCCAAAACAAATTACTGGAGATTAATCAAAATCTGGAAGAACTGGTAAGGGTTAAAACAAAGGAGCTCACCAGTGTATTTGAAAGGGTTTCTGATGGCATTCTCGCCTTCGACAACGATGCCCGGGTAACCTACTCAAATAAAAAAAGCGGGGAAATTCATAAAAGGAACCCGGCCGATCTGATTGGAAAGAACTTCTGGACCGAATTCCCTCTGGCAGAACATACAATGTTTCATGAAAAATTTTATAAGTCCATTTCGGATCAGAAAAATGTTCATTTTGAATCGTATGCGCCGGCATTGGGCATCTGGATTGAAAATCATATGTACCCTTCCTCCGACGGCCTGTCGGTATTTTTTCGTGACATCACCGAAAAAAAGAAGTCTGAAGAATCCTTAAGGCATAGCGAAGAAGTCAGACAACTGATCATGAACTCTTCGCTCGATGCCATTATATGTATCAATAAAAGCGGCATCATCACGGACTGGAACCAACAGGCTGAAAAAATCTTTGGCTGGAAGGAAGATGAAATGAAAGGAAAACATCTGAATGAAACGATCATTCCCCAAAGATACCGGAAAGCGCAGGAAAGAGAGTTCCTGCATTTTCAACAAACGGAAGAAAACCCCTTCATAAACAGGGTCGTTGAACTCACTGCATTAAATAGTGAAGGAAAAGAATTTTCGATTGAAATCTCCATTGCTCCTATCAAACAACACGAACATGATTTTTTCTGTGTCTTTATAAGAGATATTTCCCAACGCAAGGTCGCCGAACAGGGACTGCGCCTGTCGGCAGAAAAATACAAATTACTGTTTGAAAGAAGCCCCGTACCTATGTGGTTGATCTCTACATCAGACGACCGGTTCGTCGATGTAAATGAAGCGGCTGTAAATCATTATGGATACAGCAAAGAAGAATTCATGTCGTTAAATACGACTAAAATCAGGCCCGAAGAAGATAAAAAACGTTATTTGTCAGAATCCGGAGAAAATAAACCCGGAAAAAATTATCATGGCATCTGGCGTCACCAGAAAAAGGATCACACAATTATCAATGTGGAAATCTATGCCAATGATTTTACACATGAAGGCAAACAGGCGAGACTGATTCTTGCCAATGATATCTCTGAAAAAATAAAAGCAGAAGAAAGCCTGAAGTATTCCTACGAAGAGATCCGCCAGCTGGCCTCACATCTTCAGGATATCCGTGAAGAGGAAAGGGCCGGCATTGCACGCGAAATACATGACGAACTCGGGCAGCAACTGACCGTGCTGAAAATGGACATGTCCTGGATGTCAAAAAGGCTGAGTGCAGAACCAAGCGGAGAAATAAATAAAAAGATAAATAGTACACTCGAACTGCTCGATGTTACCATAAAAACGGTGAGAAGAATTGCTACTGATCTTCGGCCCAGCATGCTGGATGATCTGGGTTTGATCGCAACCGTTGAATGGCAGTGCGAGGAATTTGGAAGAAGAACCGGAATTACCACCCGGTTCATTGAGGACATGACCGAATTTGACTTCCCGCCACAAATGGCGATTGGTTTATTCAGAATCTGTCAGGAATCACTCACCAATATCGCCCGTCACTCCTCGGCTAAAAATGCCTTCATAACCATGCAGCAAATGTCCGGAGAACTTCTCCTGACCATCTCGGACGATGGCCAGGGATTTGACGCCCATAAAATTGGTCACAAGAAAACTTTGGGTCTTTTGGGCATGCGGGAAAGGACCCAGATGATGGGCGGAAAGTATGAAATTGTCAGCGAAAAGGGCAAAGGCACTACGTTATCCATCAGGATACCCTTTCATTCCATGAAGATTAATAATTAAACCTTATTCAAATGCTTCGTTTTTTAATTGCCGATGATCATGCCGTAGTACGCAAAGGATTGAAACAGATTCTGCAGGATGCATTTCCGTCAGCTCTGATTGAAGAAGTTGCCGATGCGGAAGAACTTTTGAAGAAAGTAAATAAGGAGGAATGGGACGCCGTGATTTCGGATATATCCATGCCGGGGAGAAGCGGGCTGGATGTATTACAGCAAATCAGGCAGTCTCATCCCAAACTCCCCATTTTGATACTCAGTATGCATCACGAAGATCAGTACGCGATCAGGGTATTAAAGGCAGGCGCATCGGGTTATCTCAATAAGGATTCCGCTCCGGAGGATCTTGTAAAAGCCGTCAACCATGTTCTGTTAGGGAAAAAATATATCACTTCTTCGATTGCAGAGAAATTAGTAACCGCCGTAGACCAGGATGGCAAAAAACTTACCCATGAATATCTTTCCGACCGGGAGTTCGAAGTGTTAAAACTGCTGGCCTCCGGAAAATCCGTATCTGATATTTCGGAGCTAATTTCGTTAAGCGTCAGCACGATCAGCACCTACCGGGCAAGAATCATGACCAAACTGAGTCTAAGGACCAACGCAGATTTAACACTTTATTCATTTGAACATAAATTAATATAGGCTCTTCAGATGCTCCGAACCTGACTCCCGTTATTACCTGATCCCTGCGGCAATTATACTGATTGCCATGCGTATAAACACCTATGCTCCTGTATGATTCCAACTACAACAACCCGCAAAATTGTGTACATTTTTATCACAATTTGTTCTATTTATTAACCGCATGAGTTGTTGTTGCTTTACAGTTCAAAGCAAATGCAAAATTCCATACCGAATCTTTACATTCTTAATACCGACCCGAACGACCGATTTGTACGTTTCAATCCCAGGCCCTATGAAACATTTTCTTTCCAAACCCAAAAACCACCTGCGACCCACCATGGGGAGCATCTATAGAGAAATTTGTAGAATGCTCCTCACCAGGGTTAAACAAAACAACATTATTTATTATAGTATTAAACCGAAATTAAAACTCTCCTAGCATTCGAATAGAGACCAAAAGAAATATTATCCTGTGAAAACCGGTGACCATTGAATATTGCACCCTAACAAACCAGTCCAGTAATCAGTTCAGAGAGTTCGAGATCCAATATCCTGCGCAAAAATTCAGTGGTCATTTATCTTATTATCAAAATCACAACCATCATTCATATCGATGCGGTTGTGATTTTTTTTTTTGCTTACCCCGGATATGATTTTATTTGATATCGATGATTGAAAGCTTGCAGTTGGTTTTTTGTTTATCTATCTTACAGTAACCTTCGGCCTTCCATATCTTCTGCCGCATCCTAAATCCTACTTATGAAAAAAAACCTGACTTCATTTCTAGTAACTGTTGTTACTATTATAACCTTCCCATACTTTATCTTAGCGCAGGCCCCCAACTTAGGTACCGCTGCAAATTTTGTTTTGTTTACTACAACGGGTGCAGTCAGCAGCACCGGAATTTCAACGATCACCGGTAATGTAGGCTCCGGCACAGGCGCCATCACCGGGTTCGGCGGATTAAAAGGTTTGATATACAATGCGGATGCTGTCACAACGCAGGCAACAGCGGATCTGCTGGTTGCTTATAACCAGTTAAACAGTGATATTCCAACATCCTTTCCGGGTCCCGTACTCGGAGACGGACAGATCCTGACAGCGGGCGTTTATTATTTACCGGCTGCCGCTTCTCTGAATACAACCCTTTTCCTGGACGCACAGGGCGATTCCAATGCAGTATTTATTTTTCAGATAGGCGGGGCATTTTCAACGAACGCATCATCCCAGGTTACTTTGATTAACGGCGCATTGGCTGCCAATGTATTTTGGAAAGTAGAAGGTGCGGTACCCATGGCCGCCGGAACTTTCATGCGCGGAACCATCATTGCGAACAACGCGGCGATTTCTATGGGTGCAGGCGGGATACTGGAAGGAAGGGCACTGTCAACCACGGGGGCCGTTTCTATTTATGGGTCATTGGCTTACATATTGCCAGGCGGAGGAACCGTTCTCGCCATTGAGTCACTTTCGCTTTCCGGATTCTGCGATAAGCAGCAAATACAATTGAACTGGAGCACGGCAACTGAAACCAACAATAATTATTTTACTATTGAACAAAGCATTGATCAAAAAAAATGGCAGGAGCTCGAAACGGTTCAGGGCGCAGGCAATTCATCTATGGAACATGAATACAGTTATACCGACAGGCTGCCGATCCAGGCGATTTCTTATTATAGGCTGAAACAAACAGATTTTGACGGGAATACGAATTATGGAAACATCATTCAGGTGAAACCATGTGACATGGGCGGTACTGAAAATTCAGCACTCTATCCCAATCCTTCTTTAAACGGAAAATTCAACCTTTTATATACGGGTGACAAGAATCAGGTTATGTCAACAGATATATATAATGCCCTGGGAGAACGGATATATAGATCAACCGTCTTTCAATCGGCTTTTGATCTGTCAGATCAGGCGACGGGTGTATATTTTCTGCAGGTACACACACATTTAAAAACCATCCTTCTGAAAGTAGTTGTGAAAGAATAAGTCACCCCAGTCTTCCAGTCTTCCATACTTGTTGTCAAGTTGAATAGTGTTTCACCACCTTCTTATGTTTCTTCTTTGCCTTTGTTTGTGTTGCTTTTTTATGGGGGGATTTCGCAGATTTTTTTGTCTTTACAGTTTTTGATTTATAGCTGGTCTGTACATACACTGGTTTTTTCTCAAAGGCCGATGGATTATGCAGAAGTTGTCTCGCACTATCGAGTTTGGCATTTACAAAATCATCGATTTCTTTCTTCAGATCGGTTGCCGCATGGTCGACCATGGCATCCATATCTTCTTTTACATCCGGACTATTGATTGCCCCGCAGATCTGAACATTCAGACTGACTGCATCCGTCAATTTAACCGGAATGCCCTTCACAGCAGCCTGCTCAACGACATGCTTTACAAAGTTACTGCCCTTATTTCCCAGCTGGCTGCGTGGAACTTTCAGACTGATGCCATAATCGACCGACTGATCGAAACCGTGACTGCCACCGATTTCCATTTCAATATTTCCCGTCTGCACCAGAAACGGTGA
>JABDFX010000054.1 GCA_013286315.1 Bacteroidota bacterium
TAAATCCCTGTTTTGCCAGCACTTCGCTGGCCCGGTCCGTTATAGATAACTCAATGCCCTGTTTTTCCAAAGCAGCATACAGGGATTTCAGTTGCACACGGAGTATATTCTGTACCATTTTTTCCGTCATGGGCGCAAAGGGTACGATTTCCGTCAGACGACCCAGGAATTCAGGCCGGAAATGCTGGGCCATGATTTCCATCAGTTTAGCGGATGAAGGCACTTCACCTTTATTAAAAGATTCCACCACATACTGACTGCCAATATTGGATGTGAATATGATCACAGCGTTTGAAAAGTCACCTTCCTTGCCCAGTTTATCATGCAGCTTCCCCTCATCCATAATCTGTAGAAAAATATCAAAAACCGAAGTATGTGCTTTTTCTATCTCGTCAAAGAGCACTACCGAATAGGGTTTCTGCCTGATTTTATTTACAAGCAAACCTCCTTCTTCATAACCTACATATCCCGGGGGTGCTCCATAGAGCAAGGCTGCAGAGTGTTCTTCTTTAAATTCAGACATATCAAAACGAATCATAAAAGACTCGTCCTGGAACAGAAAGTTGGCCAAGGTTTTAGTCAGTTCCGTTTTTCCGGTGCCTGTCGGACCCAGAAAGAAAAAAGAACCAATGGGCTGACCAGGCTTACTCAGCCCTGATCTGGATTCCAGGATCGCTTCGGCGATGGTCTTTATGGCATGATCCTGTCCGATAACCCGTTGATTCAAAGAGCCCTCCATATTCAGCAAACGCTCTCGCTCCTGTGTCTGGACTTTGCCAATAGGAATACCCGTTTTATATGATACGATGGCTGCCACATCGCTTTTTTCCAATGAACTATGTTTAGTGACTGCTGCTGACTGAAGAGTTTCCAGCGCACTGCGGATATAATTTTTTACCAGGCTGATATCGGTCATCGCTGCCGGATCTTCTTCCGACTGGAAATGCCCCCACAGTATCGGGCTCAGTTTACTTTTCATTTGCATCAGCAGCCACTGATATTCTTCCATCGTGTGCGGAGTGGCGCCGGCATCTTCCTGCTCCCAGATATCAAAATCTTTTTTATATGCTTCCAGGTCCCGGCTTCCGGTATCATTGATCAGGCGAAGCGCCGCCATGGACCGGTCGGCCAGGTCAATTGCTGCATCCGGTAATCGTCTGTCTTTAATATATCGCTTAGCGAGCCGGATGGTCTCCCGGATCGTGTCTTCAGGCACTTTCAGCTGGTGGTGCTTTTCATAATGCGGCATAATGGTTTTCATCATTTGGAAACAAACAGCCGGGTCCGGTTCTTCCACTACCAGTTGTTCAAAACGACGGCTAAGCGCCTCATCCGTTTCTATAAATTTCCTGCATTCCTCCACTGTTGTCGCTCCGATTATAGTGAGTTCTCCTCTCGCCAGTTCAGGTTTGAGCATATTGACGGCGCCCCCAGCAGAGCCCTGCTTATCGATCAGTGTATGTATCTCATCAATGAAAAGAATGGCCTTGTCGAATTGTTTAATTTCCGAAAGAATGCTTTTCAATCTATCCTCAATCTCCCCTTTGTAGGAAGCACCGGCTATCAGCGAACCGCTGTCGAGTTCAAAAATCCGGGCATTGAGCAAATGCTGGGGTACCTGCTGGTTCAGGATCGCCAGTGCAAATGCGTCTACAAGGGAAGACTTGCCTACGCCGGGTTCTCCAAGAATCAGGACGTTGGGCTTGGAGCGCCGGCAAAGAATTTCAGACATCATCCGGATCTCTTTGTCCCGGCCGATAATAGCATCCAGTTTTCCTTCCTTGGCCTGAAGTGTTTTATCAATGCAGAATTTCAACAATGCATGTTGTGCAGCGGGTTTGGAATTTTCACCATTGGATGATGATTTATTCTTACCCAGCACAGATTGCAATTCTTCCGTATCAGTAAGCGATTCAAGCAATTCAGTCCTCTGAAGCGGAAGCGTTTTCAGCTGTTCAAAACTGAAACCCACACCGGGTGTACAAACAGCAGCCAGAAGATGCCTTGGTTCAATCGCGTCCTTTAAAAATTTCAACCTGACGTTATCGGCTTCATTCATCACTTCCCCGATCATCGCATCACCTGCAACCTGATCCTTTGGCGTTGAAGTTTTTTTTATGGATTCAATACGCACATCTGCCCATTCCTCCAGGTAGTAAATATCCTTGTCCAGTGATTTAAGTATGGCCTGCAGACCGGCGTCCTTGTGCAACAAAGCTTTTAGTAAATGCGCCGGTCCGAATTCAGGATTCATGTTTTCCCTGGCGATGGCTTGTGCAATTTTTACGACCCGTTTGGAATCCTCATCCAGTATGATGTCTGCAGTTGAACTGGGCATTTTTTTGCGATTAAATTTATTGAGAACCTGTGATCACAGTCCGAGAAATCCTTTTTTCTTTTCAACTGAAACCGTCATTGATTCAATACAACCTGTAACGCCATTGCGTGTAATTCCAACCGTTATTTTCTTGATTTTCTTTTCCTTTAATTCTATTAACGACTCACAAAGTTTATTAAACGGCATGGCGTTCCCATTATAAAATACCGGCATGGAGAGATTGCCACACAGATAGGCAGAGAAATCATTGGCAATTTTGGAACCGGCGCTTACCTGCTTCAACATGGATTCCATGTCTTCGTGCGAAATATCCGGTGCTTTTGCTTTTTTGGGTTCGGGTTCTTTTTCCTGTTTGGGAGGCGGTTGGGCTATCTGGTTACCGATCGGATCCACCGAAGGTTTGGAAGGAACATATACAATCACCGGTGCCCGGCTGGGTTCTTTTTTTGGTTTCTCTTTTAGCTTTTCCTGCGCTTCCTTATCTATAATATAAATAAAATGTACAACCACAAGGTCCGGCCGGTTATTTACTTTCAGAAATACCTTTTTTACTCCCGGTTGCGCATACGAATAGCTCGCGCTTTTGGTAAATGCATCCGGACCGCCCGTTTCGCCGAAACTCCATTCCCAGCTAACGGATGACGCTGATATATCGGAAAACCTGATCAGCTGGTTGGTATATGCTGTGTCAGGTGCTGCGATGACTGGCTGCAGGTTGGTATTGACGATCAGGGGCGCTTCATTGATAAAGATATTTTGAATATCCAGACATTCCCCGTCTACCAAAACGGTCACCGTATATTTCCCTGGATTTTTATAAGTGTGGTTTGTGGTAGTACTTTCTTCATCGATTGTATTACCATCCCCGAAATTCCAGGAAAACAAATTTCCTGTAGATGATTCGGCTCTGAAACGGACCATATTACCGGCAATCATAGAATCATCACCAAACTGAATTTTCACAGGTGTGCAGACATGGTGGGTCGCCATGCGAAACCCGAATATGATGAGAGACAGCACACAAACGGCAGCCATGGTAAAAAAAACCTGCTCATCAATGCGAAAGATGGAGCGCCTCTTATTCATGTAAGGAGGTCAATTGCAAGTTGTTTATAAATAAATTTAAAGGGGCTCTGCGTTTTTATAAGGGTCGGAAACCTGAACAGAGAGAATGATGGTACTGTTAAGTTAAGAAAATACCTAAAACTTCAGCATTAACAGGATAAAGTTTCTTTTATTAACTTTAATAAATGATCCTCAAATTCCACATTTTCCTTCTGTTCATTTCCTTTTCATCGCTGTGTGGATGTTCGTCTGGCAAATCAGTAAGTCCATCAGGTGGCGAAATTATAGTAGGAGGCAGTTCAGATATCGTACCTGAAAAAAACACTCCGGTTGCCCCTGACGATTATAGCGCCCTGCAGAAAAAATATGCTTTTTATTTGAACACTTCCCCCGCTCAAATCACGAATATCAAGCTATATCAATTTGTAGACCAATGGCTGTCAACTCCTTACAAATGGGGAGGTACAGATAAAAATGGTATTGATTGTTCTTCGCTGATACAGCAGCTGCTCCTGAACGTATATAGCATTTCTATTCCCCGCACATCTGTTCAGCAGTTTTTTACGGACTGGATAGACAAGTTTGGATCATCCACTTACCTGTCAGAGGGTGACCTGGTTTTCTTCCGTACGGAAGACGATAAAGTTGTCTCTCATGTAGGCCTGTACCTTGGAAACCGTATGTTTGTTAACGCCGCTGTTTCAAAAGGAGTCAGCATTGCCAACCTGGACGATCCCTATTGGAAAAAACGTTATGTCGGTGCGGGCAGAGTTAAAATGAGCATGCTTGGTAGTAGTCGGCCGGGATAAATAACTACTCCGTCGTATCAGAAAATCCTGCTGTCCCCCTTTAATTTTCAAAAACGGTTATCGGATTTATGGTCCCCTTTTTCATTTATTTGTAATTTTATTACATAAACCATTTCGTTATGAAAAATATAATATTGTTTACTTTTTTTAGTTTTTTTTTAAAAGCCCCGACCGGGGTATTTAATGGAGTTCTTAAATACGAAAGTGATTACGATATGGCAGGACAAGTCGGAAAAGTGTTGACGACTATTTACGAGAATGATTCTAAAGGCCGTGTAGAGTCTACAAATATTCAGACAAAATCGTCCATAGGAACTCCAACAACAAAAGATCAGAACGTGATCCTGTATGATTTCAGCAAACAACAGGAAACACGTCTTCAAACATTGACCAGTCGTGCGATCGTTGGACCATACATGGAAACGTTCTACCGGCAATCCAAACAAGGCGAATCATTGCTCGATGCCGTAAAAGTTGACGTCCAAAATCTGGGAAGTGAAAAGATTGGCGAATATAACTGTACGCATTTTGTAGTTTCCAAATTGAATACGAAAATGAAAAATTCTGAATTCAATCCCTCTAAAACTGATCTCTGGCTTACAAAAGATCTGGGTAGCTGTCATCTATGGTATGTGGGTCCCTATTTGTACTATCCGGAAGGTTCTGTTACCCAAAAAAAATTAGCTGATGCCGGTGTAGACGGCGTCATCGTAAAATGGCATACCGGTACAGGAACTTTGCAGAGTTCAGGTATGCTGATGAGCTATGAAAAAAAGAGTCTTCCATCTTCTACATTTACCCCGCCTTCAAATTTCACTGTCGTAGAGCCTGATATGTCTTCGATACCTCAAAAAAATTAGTACACGACAGAATGAATATCTCCAAATCACTGGAATTGGGTCACAGTACTTTTTGTATCGCACTGAACTGAATATGTTAGATAATATGCGGAATAAATCTACTCAGATTGTCCGTGATGAGTGTATTTGACTCCCGGATCCCGATTCCAGCGGGTTCCCCACCAATAACCCAACTGCCTATAACAGGATAGTTCCCGTCAAATTCAGGAAGTTGAAAAAATTCCTGATAAATAAATTGACCTTCTCCATAAAGTCCGTCTGTTCGACAAACCAGGCGATTATTGCTTATAATTTCAATATTAGCGCCTTCTCTGGACAGCAGAGGCTTTTTTACATATTCGGACAATTTATCAGGCTTACAATAAGCCGGTAAAAGTAAAGGATGATGAGGAAATAGTTCCCAGAGCAAAGGCAACAACGCTTTGTTAGACAAGATCATCTTCCACGCAGGTTCAATAAAAAGCATTCGATTTTTATCCTGCAATATTTTTTCGCCGAATTCGTCGCTTACCATCCATTCCCAGGGATAAAGTTTGAAAAGATTTTTCATTGGTAAATCCTGTACATCCCTGAAAACAGAACATTTTTCGTCCCAACCAATATCGTCCACGTAAACCAGCTTCGTAGATATGCCGGCCTGCATTGCGCAATCCCGCAGATATTCTGTATTTGTGAGATCTTCAAGCGAGTTTTTAACACAGCCAAAATACAAGTTTCCCGGATACAAATAAACGTGCACATACTTCCAATAGGCGATCAGCTTTTCGTGAATACTATTAAACTGGTCCTTTTTATCATTGAAATCCATTATCCAAAACCACTGAACAATGGCAGCCTCATACAAACTCGTTGGGGTATCGGCATTAAATTCCAAAAGCTTTATCTGCCCGTTATTGTAACAAAGGTCAAACCTTCCATAAATGGAAGCATGGTTTTCGTTCCATGAGTTCTCAATATAGGCAGTAAAGTTTTGGGGTATTTGAAACCGACTATATAAGTTTTTATCGATCACATACTGCACCGCCTGGAGACAGAGATCCCATAGACAGGCAGTGGCATTTTCAATTTGAAGAATTTCTTCCATCATAAAGGAATAATACGCGCTTTCATCCCAATAAGGAACGTTGGAACTGTGAAATCCAAAGCCGAGCTTTTCCACTGATGCCTGCCAGTTGTTTCGGGGCTCCGTTGAAATTCGTTTCATTTACTGTAAGATTTAAGAATTTGCTACTTCCCCGGTTTTTCCCCAGCCACCGCGGATAATAAAATGATTGTTTCTCCAGAAATGTCCCCTTCTGTATAGCCGGGCCGTATTATACGCTGTCTGCGAAATGGATAAAGGATACGGGTTGAGGTTAAAAGAATAGGTCCATAAAGGAAGAATCTCATTGCAACAGAAATTGAATGAGTTATTGTATGAATCACTGTCGATCGCTGGTGGTGCAACCAGGCTGGAATCATAGACAGTATCGGCGGGACTTTGCGATGGAATGATAATGCGATTGCAGGATGCAAGTGCCGCACCAATAAGAACAAGTTTTACGCTGGCTGATTTTTTCATCAGTTAAAGATTTTAAATCTGGAATTTTTAAAATATGCCACACAAAATATCAATGGAGAAAGAGTTGCCTCTTAAATCTGTACCTCCTTTATTTTCGTAATGAATGAAATTATACTTGAGAACCAAACCGGCAAATAGCGCTTTGTGATAGAAATATTTAAACCGGAGACCCGTATTCAGATTGAGCGTAAATATTTTAGCTGGCGATAAAGAGTTTAACTTCACATCCGTATCTGACGCGATATCAAATTCATCATATCCAACGCCGAAAGTTGGCCCACAGTCACACTTTATCGTATGAACGAGGTATCTGGTAAATTCAAAGCCTACGTAACCGCCTCCGAAATAACTTCTGGTGTAAACGGTATCATTTCTTAGAATAGAATAGTTCTGCGCCGTAGAATTGACCAATCGTCCTATTCCCACTAAATCATATTCGTTTCTCTTTTTCCTAAGTCCAAATGCATAACCAACAGTGGGATGAATTCCCAGTGTCCCAAGATATCCGGTGGGCATCCAGGTCCCGAAGATTAAACTAAAAGTGCCGGCACGCCGGTCCCTGAGAGATTTCAAACGGCTAATCTGGTATGTGTCCAGCTGATGTTGAAATGCATCGAGTTCCGGCATTAATTTTCTAAGAGTATAAAATTCTGACCTTGGGAGCTCAGTCTGACCTGAAAATACCTGACAAAGAAATGTTTCAGAAGCATTCAGTTTACCGCTGGAAAGAAGACGATTCGCCCAGGACTGCGTAATATTCAAAAGTTTCGTACACTCCGTCGACGCATTGTAATAAATATGTTCACTTAAATTAATATAGTACCTGAATTTGGCCGGTTCCTTCCTGATATTTTTCATTTCCCTCGCGTAATCATCCAGGAAGTATAAAAAATCGCAGGGTATTGCGATGGACGAAAATTTTTGCTGTTCGATATCCGCCAGGGTTGAAATACAAAAGATGAGCTCGTCGCTGGGCGCTTCGGAATTTTTCCAGTTCTGCATATAATTATTAAGCTCAGTCCATTTTTTTTGTTCCAGGAATTGTGGGAGAAACAGATGTATGCAGCGTATATACTTTAGGGCCTCATAATCCCCGGCGGTGAAGTTTTTTTCTATATTTTTCTGTGCACTTGCCGACAGGTTCTGAATTAGCAGAATAACACATATAATTATTTTATTATGGTTTTTACCTGACATATGCGGGCATTTTCATCCGGCATAAAGGTTAACCAATGCTATTAGAAAATGATTAAGGTGTTCTTAAAGAGAGATTAGAAACTGATTAAAATCTCTTAATGTATGAAAGCCGATGGTCGGCTTTTCGAAATTTTGATCGTAAAAACAGACCCTTTGCAACTGTCATCATTACAAAACCTGGCTCATTGCAAATTTTTACTTAAACCATTTGGTTTCTGGGAAACTTAACGGCGTTTAGGAACCATAGCCGCGCAATATTTTTTATATAAACGAAGCATAGCAGGATCTTTTCTGATGATGACCCAGCATGAGAAGACCACTCAGAACAACCTCTCATTGGGTGGCTTGACGCCCACCAGGCGGATATAAATCGTGGTCTGACCTCGGTGGTGGGTCTGGTGCTCGAATGCCTTGAGCAACCACGCATAGCGGGTGTCTGTGATATTGCGCATGCCCGTAATCTCGCCATATTTGCCTGGATCCAGTCCTTTGATATACTGTAGGGCAATGTCATAGCTTTTACTTACATAATATACGACGGAATCCTTGCCCTGCGCAGTGGGATCATTTTCGAGGTAGCCGTCGGGCCAATCGATTTTTTCACCTTCATGCCAGTTGAACTTTTGGCCGGGCACCCAGTCTATCTTTTTACCGGTGGCGACCATGTTCAGGAAAACATTGTCCCAGGCGAGGTGCAGCATTTGCTCCGCGAAGCTGCGGATACTGTCGACTGGCCTGAAGGAATATTTGTCGGCCGGCATTGTGTTGAGGTAGTCAAGTGTGTAAGCTTTCGCCCGTTGCCAATCCTTGAGGAATTGCTCCTTGATCTGATCACCCGTGATGGATTGTGCAGATGCGTTAAAGGTCAGGCCGGTGAAAATGGCGAGGGCGAAATAAGTGATAAATTTTTTTACAGAAAGTTGACTCATTGCAGTAGTGTTTGACATAAATGTAGCCTAATTTTCAATTTACCCGGATTTGGGTGGACGCAGGGGGCTGGTCACGAATTATAAACCAGGTCAATTAAAAGTAAATCCGATCTGCAAATTCAAACCGATTGATGCCGGCTGGCTATTTCCAAACCGGGCGGGGAGGGATATAGAGAACCAATAATCAATATCCCTTGTTCGTGCATACACCTTGTTAAAGACTGGCGTAATGCCATAACGACCCTGCGTTTCAAATGCCAGGCGGGGTATGAAATTAAATCCATTTTCGAATCGGAAAATCGGACCCGGATCAAACAGCAGGTTGCTTGTTTTCGAAGTGGCCGCCTTACCGGAAGGCTGCGACCATTGTATTGATGGAGTAATTTCAAAGCTGAAACCAAATTTTTTACTATAATAGACATTTAGACCTACGGGGAAACCGATGGTGGTGGCTTCCTGGAATTGCCAGGTCGTTTGATTTTTATCAATCTTCACCCAGGGAATAATGAAACTCATGTAGCCTTTGACATATGGATAGTTTGGTACAGATACCTGCGCCTGTGACTGGCCATTCAGATTTACTGATGTTGCCAAATAAATAAAAAGCAGTGTGTTGCTTAGTCTCCTTTTCATAAACTGGTTTTATTATTGAAGAATGAATTACAACCGGATTGCGTTATATTCCTGAATATATAACGGTATTCAAAAAAAATACAGATCTCCGCATAGCATCAGTCGTTCTGAAGTTTTCCGGACTCTCTTTCCAGAAAAGCTGTAAATCGTTCTCTCAGGAGACGGTGGAAAGCTATCAACTCCCTCGCCTCGTTTGTAATCTCAGACCCTCCGCCTCTTTCACCACCGGCATGAAGAATGACAAGTGGCCGTTTGGCCTGCGTATTAAGCGCTGCAATCATCTCCCATGCTTTTTTATATGACATGTGCATCTGTTTTGCAGCCTGGTTTATGGATCCGGTTTGGTCAATTCGCTCCAGTAACTCTGAACGGCCAGGGCCGAAAAATCGCGTGTCATTAAACTCTATCCATAAACTTCCGTTCACCCTATAAGATCCTGTCTTTTTTAATATATGCTTTATTGATTTCGCCATTCCTTTTAGTCTGTTGCGGTTAAAAATCCCTTCCCTTTTTAGTCATTCATTCGCTAAATTAAAAATAAGATATCTTTCATATTCTGAGCGGGTACCCGTTATATGAGCCGCGGGTTCTCATTTTATATATCCTGTAAGCGCCCGCATGGATACGACGATATAATGATTATCATACAGGTATTTCATACAATTTTCAAAAACAGCGGGCGTGGTACTTAATGCATCATGCGCAAGATCCGGAACGCCGTGAACCGTGAGTACAACAATATGTCCGTTTTTAGCAAAGGCAAACGCATCGATTATTTCCTGTTCATTGTGTGCATTCATGGTAAAGCTGGGAATATAAAAGGCACCGTCGTATACAGGATTATAGGCGTGGTTGCCTCCTACTCGGGCAGTAGTATATCCAAGCAGACTGAGTACAGGAATTTTTGTTGCATCCGTTACATAATCCGGATAGGCCATGCTGGTTGGTTTGGGAATTTTCAGCGTATCGCATTTGCGTTCTATATATCGCAGTTCTGATTTGAGCGAATCGTTGCTTAGGTGGTCGATACGGACATGATGCCATGTATGATTGCCGATCTCGAATCCCATATCCGACAATTGTTTAATATCGTACCAGCTCATGTATTTTACGGTATCGCTGAAGTCGGGCGGATACTCGCATACATAAAAAGTTGCTCCAAAGCCATATTTTTTCAACAGCGGCGCTACATAACTATAATGACTTTGGGACGCATCGTCGAAGGTGAGCACGACGATTTTATCCGGAGATTTTTTCTGGGAAAAACAGCATGATGCGTTCAGCATCAACAGTCCGAGTAATATTTTTCTTGCCATAAAAGGAAAATACAAAGATCATGGAAATCGTGTACAAACGGAACACCGCCTGATAACATAAATGGACCGCAGACTATAATGGCATTGGACGGTGTCGCTGTAACTAAATCGGACACTGGATGCACGTTCAGGCTGCTATCCATGCTTCATCGAATCGCTACCTAATTGAAAACCAACTGCATCCGTATACGGCATGTGTTTAGCTCCTTTATCATTTTACGATTTTTATTTAAAACCCGTTATACCGAACCTACAAATCAGATTCCTTATGTTTAAAAACTAGTTCAAAGCAGCATGGCGCAACCTGGGAAGAAAGAAAGCACATTCTTTCATAAATGTCGGCGGTCTCGTAATCGGTACAACAGTCGCCTTGCTAATCGGCTTATGGATTTGGGATGAACTTTCCTTTGATATTTACAATAAAAAATATAAAGAAATTGCACAGATTGCCAGAAAAGAAATAACGAAAGGCGATGTATAAATTTCCAACGACAACAATCAATTTCCCGTACCGCTGGCCGGTGAGTTGAAGAAAAATTATCCGAATCTGTTCACAAAGGTTTACATAGCAACTGAACCCGGCAAGCACATTCTTGACTTTAATGACAACAAATTCTCCAAACAATAATTATTTTAGTAGTTGTCAATGTTTGGAGGGATTAATCTGAATTCTTTCATTTTCTTCTGCAAGTATGTAGTTTATCATTTTATTGTCGTCTGGGAAAAAACTGCTGTCGAATTTTTGTTTATAACGCTTGTTGATAAATCGAAGCAAAAGAGGCGAAGGACCTTCGGTGTGGAAAATTGAACTTCCATATATTTTTATATTGTTCCCCATGGTAACGAGTCTCATTCTTTCACCTAAGGGTTCACTATCGCCTGGATTGTAATTGTCGTAAATTATGACACCGTCATTTTGTATTATAAGGCGCCAAAGATCCTTATTTTCCAAATTTACAAAATCAGTAAAATTATTGCTGTTCCTTAAAGAGTCGGAATAGAGCCTTACATAACTAATCCTCTCCCGTTGCACATTAACGACGTCGTTTTTATCATTCTTACCAGTGGGTACAAATGAAATAAAAGTAATAGCTGGCGAATACACAAGAAGTTTTATCCGCCCCCTGAGGGTATCTCCGTTTTTCAACAAAATGTATCCAATAGAAACGGGCGTTGCATTATAAGAAAGACCGAAAGAACTGCTAGTGGACGAACGAACAGGCCAATTGAAATCTTTTTTTTGTGCGTATATCTGATTTTCACAAATTCCAATTGCAAACACAATATAACTCACATATACAAATTTGAAAATTTTTTTCACAAAATAAATCAATGTTTAGCAAGATAAATTAACTCGATTTATATGATAACAGTTTGTTATTTACATTACTGACTATTACTTGCATCTGGGAACCAAAAGTCGCTTGCCCAACCACCTATTGCATTCCGTAAAAAACTTATTCATATCCCTTAAAAAAATAAGTAATTTAAATTGTTGTATATAGAGAGTGAAGACAATAACTGAAACATAGCACTTGCGGAATTTGAAAAGACCGCTAATTTACTTCCATGATCTCTTTGATAGTCATCAACAAGAAATTTTCCGATGTCTCCATTTCCGGAGGCCTGCTTTGAAGCCATATTTGCCAATGATCCTGGTTGAGATAAAGTATCTCCGTTTTTTTGCCGGACTTCAAATTTTTTTTACCTTTTGGTATCTCTAAACTTAAAATAATCAAATATGAAAAAATTGCTTGTTTTAGTTGGTTTTGCTGTATTTCTTAGTTCCTGTACTAACAGCAATTCCCCGATGATGAATAATGGTAAAGATTCTGTTGCCGCTGCCTATGCGGCGAAGGACAGTGTGCTCGAAAAAAATAAGGCGACGGCACTGGCCAGCGTACAGGCTTTCAGTTCCGGAAAACTGGATGAAGCATTTAAAGATGTTACTCCGGACGCAGTAGATTATGGCGATGGAGGGATGGCGCCCATCAAGGGTCGTGATACGATTATTAGTATGGTCAAGGGATTTTTGTCAGCCTTCCCGGATTATAAGGGAGAAAATTTCATGGTCGTCGGAGACGGGAATCATGTAGCCGTTTTTGGTGATTATTCCGGTACTTTTAAAAATCCATTGATGGGTATAAAACCAACCGGCAAATCATTTAAATACAGGGATGTAGATTTATTTACTTTCAACGATGCCGGCAAGATTACAGAACACCGTTCGGTTCAATCCGGCAAAACGATGATGAATATGGTCGGAGCTAAAATGCCAAAATAAGATTCCTGATTTAATAATATTTTCCCGCCGCCCCTGAGAAAAGGGGCGGTTTTTATTTGAAGAATGATCACCTGTGTTAGTTGCCGTTTCACGATCGTGCCTGCTCACACATGTTGCATTGTGTCGTTCGCCAGCCTGGGTTCCTGTCCCCGAAGTTGCGCATTCATTAAAAAGTCGAACAGGCTGGTTTCGGTGGGAATCCTTAGTTTTTTGCGCAGGCGGTAGCGGCTTAATTCCACCCCCCGTACGGAGATACTTTCCAGCTGGGCAATTTCCTTGCTTGTAAGATTCATGCGCAGATAAGCGCAAAGTTTAAGTTCATGTGCACTCAGTGCCGGGTATATGATCTTTATATTTTGCAAAAAGTCGCTATGCACATTGTCAAAGTACACGGCAAACTGTTCCCACTCCTTGTCCATCTGGGTTTCCCTGCCTAGTATGCGCATTATTTTCTTTAGTTCTTCCTCACTGCTGTTCTTCGTCCCGTTTTTTATACGTACAAACTCTTCGCGTATTTTGCCCAGAAGCTCTGCTTTCTGCAGCAGGTGCATAGCTGTTGACGCCAGCTGTGTGTTTTTATGTTCAATCTCCACTTCCAGCTTTTCGTTTTTAAGCTTCACGATTTCTTTTTCCGATTTGTCAAGTTCAAGCAGGAGCAGGTATTGCTGCCTTTTTTGTTCTTCTTCATGTTTCCGCTGCTGCTCAATAAATATCTTCCGCTGCCAGAAATAGGCAGCATAAACTAACCCGCACACCAACAGTATGTATGTCAAATATGCCCAGACTGTCTGGTACCATGGCGGCAACACCTTAAAAAAATAACTGGTAATACCCGATTCATTGCCCAGGTTGCTTTTGGAGCGTACCCTGAACTCATAATCGCCGGCTGGCAGGTTGGTATATTCTTTTTCAGTTTTGATATTCCATTCACTCCAATTCTTACTAAAGCCTTTTAATAAATAGCTGTATTTAAGGCTGTTTTGCGCACCGTATAATGGAGAAGAATATTCAAAACGTATACTGTTCCATTTGCTGGATATCTTATAAAAATCTCTGGCTGGTTGTTTCTGCGGACTGCCGACCTCGCCAAAATAACCGCCGAATAGCAGACTATCGTATTTACCTGAAACATATACCTGACCCAAAATAACCTGCAGCGGGTAACCGCTCTTTTTATAATCTTCATAGTTAATATGGTAAAAGCCTTTTTCGGACCCCACCAGCACATTGCTTTTGTTATAAGGATAAATAAATTCACAATCAGCCACCATACGGCCGTTCAGCTCAGGAAAGTAAATAGTTTCCGGTGTCTTACCCTGCAGGTCAACAACGCCCAGGTTCTTATCTTCTATAAACCATATGTTGCCGCCGGGGTCTTCGTTCAGATAGCGAATGTTGCGCTCATCAAAAATGGTTTTAAAAAAGGCTGATGGTTCAAACCGGTCTGTTTTGTGGTTGTACTCATAAATACCTTTTTCAGTAGTTATCACTACATGGTTTTTTATTTTGTACAGGTGGTTTTTCAGTTTTGAAGGCAGCCCGTTTTTATCGGTGTACAGTTTTATGCGGGGAGCATCCAAATGAGTAACATCAATCTTGTACACCCCGTAATAAGGATCGGCCACCCAAACGGTGTCGGCATTTTCAAACGCGATAAACTGGGATGAAGTTGTAAAACCAGGCAGTTTGGCTTTTTTTACAAACCGGTTGTTTTCATAGCCAAATAAATCGATGCCCTGAGCGGTGCCCGCCAGCACCATCGTTGAAGGTTGTACATTGTTGTAGGGCAAAAACTGCCAGTAAGTAGTTATGTTGTCAACCTGTGTTACCTGGTCGTTGTTTACTATAAAGGCCCCTTCATGGTGGCACAGCAGAAGTTTTCCGTTTACTTCACTCAGACCCCAGGTGGAGCCTTTGGTGTTTGGAACGGCCTTAAACTCTCCGCTTTCCAGGCTTATATCCGGCTTGCCGGTTAAGCCCGCAACATACAGGCCATTGGATGTTCCTATATACAGTTTGTCGTTGAATATAATGGAAGTATAGCCCAGCCCTTCGTTCAGCTTTTCCGGATAAATATGCTTTATGGCATTATTGTATGCGACAAAATCAATTCCGTTGTCAAGGCCAAGCCACAGGTTTTTGTGGTTATCGAGATAAATTTTCAGTATGTTGTTGTTCTGCAGCCCCTCCTTTCGTGACAGGTTTTGAATTATTTCGCCTGCTTTGTTTATTATATATACTCCATTTAAATTAGTGGCTATCGCCAGCCAGTCTTTGTTTAATGCAATAGCAGTAAGCACACGCTCCTTTATAAAAGGGTTATGATCTTTAAATATAAAGGGACTGATAACATTGTTGTGCAGTATAAAAAAACCGCTGTTGATGGTTGCGATAAAACTGCTGTCTTCTCCAAAGGGGAAAATGCTGCTGACAATGGCATTGGCGGGCATGGCATTTTTTGTTGCAAAGGGCGCCCATAATCCGTTCCTGAATTCCAGCAAACCGCGTTTGGCGTCCTGCGATATCAGCCGGTTGTTGCTTTCAGTCAAATACAACCAGCCCGCATCCGAAGGATATACGGAAAGCAGTTTGTTATTGTATTGAACGATCTTCTCCATGGCGCGGAAAAAAATGTCACTTCCATGGGCTACTATATTCCAGCAATCCGAAAAAGTATTGCTATTTTCAGGCAACAGGTTTTTGAGCGACGTGTAAGCCAGCGTTCCGTTTTTATCGGGGGAAAAGAAACCAAACTCATCCAGACCGCCAACATATATTTTATCGTCGTTGCCTATAGCCAGTGAATTGATCACATTGCGGTTGGGCAGCGGGTAGTTTTTCCAGTGAGAGCCGTCAAAACTTAGCAGTCCTTCATAGTTGGCAAAATAGACTATGCCGTTTTTATCCTGTACAATGTCCCTGTTATTGGTGCCGGCATTGTAAACGTCCTTGGGATAGTTAATAATATCCGGCAGGCCGATGGTGTTTTGCGCGCGGCAGATTGAAATAGCCCCAAGAAAGAAAAAAAGTGCAGGCAGTCCTTTCATTTAAAAAATTGATATGGCAGTTGAAGAATGCTGTGCATAATGCGGTGCGTATGTAAAACGGACAGTTGCCTGCTGCAGAACTCTTTGCAGCCTGGGACGCCGCCGGTAGTATACCTGATAAATAAAAATTGCCCGCCAGTCGTCCGCCCGTAAAACGGGCTTAAAAAAACAGAAAAACAGATTTCATAATACGGGGGTAAACATGATAATAAAGGTAGGGCGTTTTTTACCACCCCTCAAACGTTGAAGAGCTATATATGTAACGTGATGGGGTAATGATGAGGTGAAAAAGAAGAAACTTGCTTTTATCTGGCCTGAGATGGGGTTTGGATGTAGTATAAAACGAGGTTGTTTGATGGGGCTGCTGTTAATTTGCCTGATCTGTTTTAGTGATAACATTTACTGAATTTTAATCCAGAAATAAAATGAGACGACTATTCTCTAACGCATTGCCGGTATATGCAACGATTTTATTTGCCTTTATTGCCGTTAAACCCGCTTCAGCACAAAATGCCGTAGGCATATTCGAATCCCATGGCGACGTGGGTACGGGTGTTAAGCCTGGCTCTGCCACCTATATTCCTGAAACAGGGCAGTATATAATATCCGGCGCAGGCTATAATGTTTGGGGCGACCATGATGAATTTGAGTATGTGTGGAAGAAAATGAAAGGCGATTTTATATTATATACCAGGGCTGAGTTTTTAGGCAACTGGGTTAACTACCATCGCAAAGTTGGCTGGATGGTACGCAAGAGCCTGGATGGCAATGCTGCGCACGTTAATGCGGTTGAACATGGTGACGGCCTCACATCCCTGCAGTTCCGCCGCACCACCGGCGCTCAAACCGAAGAGCATAAACTGAAACTTACCCACGCTAATATTTTACAATTGGAAAGAAAAGGCGGGGTATATATTATGCGTGCTGCCATTTACGGCGAACTCTTTCAAACAGACACGATAACCGGGCTGGATCTTGGCGACGAAGTGTATGTGGGTCTTTTTGTTGGCTCCCACAACGCCGATGTGCTTGAAACCGGGGTGTTCAGCAACGTAAGTATAACCGTGCCCTTAAAGGGCGACCGTACTACGCAAATGATGTCACTGGGAAGCAATCTGGAAGTGCTTGAAGTAGCATCAGGCAGGCGAGAAATAATTTATAAAGTGCCTTATTCCATTCAGGCGCCAAACTGGACACCCGACGGCAAGAGCTTTATTTTTAATGATGGCAAAGGGTTGCTGTTCAATTTTGATATTGCCACCCGCATACCGGTGCAGATCAATACCGACACGGTTACCCATAACAACAACGACCACGTAATTTCCTTTGACGGGAAGATGCTAGCCCTCAGCAGTTACGTGCATGGCCGCTCCATCACCTGGACGGTTCCTATAACCGGCGGCGAGCCTAAACAAATAACGCCAACAGGTCCCTCGTATACACACGGCTGGAGCCCCGACGGAAAATACCTGGTCTTCTGCGGCGACAGGGGTGGGGAATTTGATGTATACAAAATACCGGCAGACGGCAGCGGCCCCGAAGTACGGCTTACAGATGCCAAAGGCCTGGATGATGGTCCTGAATATACACCTGATGGCCGGTACATATACTTCAACTCTGTTCGAAGTGGACTGATGCAAATATGGCGCATGAAGCCCGACGGCAGCAACCAGGAACAAATTACAAACGACAGCCTCAATAACTGGTTTGCACATATTTCACCCGATGGAAAATGGTTTGTGTTCCTTTCCTTCCTTCCTGAAGAAACACCGGCAGGCATACATCCGCCCTACAAACATGTGTATATACGCCTGCTGCCCATGGATGGTAAAGGAACTCCCAGGGTGCTGGCCTATGTATATGGCGGGCAGGGCACTATCAACACACCGTCATGGTCTCCGGACGGAAAGAAGATTGCTTTTATCAGCAATACAAATATGAGCGAAAAGTAACAGAAATATATCCATTCAATGCACGGCTATTAAAACTGCCACGCGGGATCATGCATAAATTAAAATTCTAAATAACAAAACACAAACAACGTCAATTATGAAAAAAGCAAATTTCTTATCCTGTTTACTGTTCTTCCTGATAATGTCAACAAACATGTTTGCTCAGACCAAACAGGGCGCGGATTATTTTAAAGGCAAATGGAGTATTTTGCTTAAGGGCACACCCAGTGGAGATACCCGGATATTTTTCCTGTTGGAGAACAGCAAAGATTCAATAACAGGTGTTGTACAGGACAGTACTGGTACAGATATGTCTAAAATCTCCAAAGTAGAATTGACAGATACTTCGGCCACGGTCTATTTCACCGCATGGGGATATGATTTGAACCTTATCATGAACAAAAAAGATAATGATCATGTCACCGGCAACCTGATGAACGCATTAGATATTGAAGGTGAACGGGTAAAGAAAACTCAATAAGAATATTAAAATGAAAATCTATAGATGGGCCTGCTATACAGCTTTTTTGCCGTTTTTCAAACCAGCCGGCATGATGTTTTTCTGCCTGCTTTTCTCGGCCTTTGCATTTGCACAAAGTAAACACGACACGACGAGCTATATCCAAACGGTTGATATAAATACAGGAAAAATTGATACGGTATTAGTTGCCAATGGTGATTACGAAGCACCCAACTGGCATCCTGACAATTACCTGGTCGTAAACTTTAGAGGTAAAATTTACAGGCTTGACCTGGCTACGAAGCAATTAACTGTAATTAACACCGGGTCAATTAATCAAATCATGGACGACCACGGGCTTTCACCGAACGGTAAATCAATAGCAATTACCAGCTTCGATACGGACAATCCATCACAAAACCTCTACAAATTTTCTGTGTATATCGTACCTGTTACAGGCGGGCAGCCGAAGAAAATAACATCTCAGGATCTTTCTTTTTGGCATGGATGGAGTCCTGACGGCAAGACAATAGCATATTGCGGTGGGGACTTTAGCAACCTGGATGTTTACACTATACCGGTGGAAGGAGGCCCAGCGAAAAGGCTAACTGATGCTGTAGGGTTAGATGATGGGCCCGATTACTCTCCTGATGGCAAGTATATTTATTTCCATTCATACCGTAGCGGCCGTATGCAGATTTGGCGCATGCATCCGGATGGCTCACAGCCAGAGCAAATGACCTTTGATGAAAATGCCAACTGGTTTCCCCACCCATCACCAAATAATAAATGGATTGCCTACATCGCTTATACTACTGACGAAAAACAAAACCACCCATTTGGCAAAAACGTCAAACTGCGTCTGATGAACCTCCAAACAAAGGCTGTTAAGGATATTACACCCGTATTTTATGGCGGGGCGGGCTCCATTAACACTCCTTCATGGAGTCCTGACAGCCAGAAGGCTGCGTTTGTAAGTTATTCAGTCAATTAATAGTTATTAATTCTACAAAGAAAAATAAATTCATACCTGGAAATTCTAAAAACAAAACACAAACAACATCAATTAAGAAAAAAAGAAAATTTCTTATCCCTGTTATTGTTTTTCCTGTTGCTGTCAACAAATATATTTGCCCAGTCCAATCTAAGTGCAGATTATTTTAAAAGCAAATTGAGTGTATTGATAAAGGGCACGCCAAATGGTGATATCCGGTTGTTTTTCCTGCTGGAGAACAGCAACGATTCTATAACAGGTGTTGTTCAGGACATCACGCAGACAGAAATTTCTAAAGTCTCCAAAGCAGAGCTGACAGACACTTCGGCTACGGTTTATTTCACGGCATGGGGTTATGACCTAGGCCTCATCATGTACAAAAAAGATAATGATCAAGCCCGACAGGAAGATTTTTGAAATCATGCTTGAACGATATCATCTGAAAGCTGAGAACTCCCTTTTTATTGATGATAACAGGAATAATATCTAGGCGGCAAAAGAAATGGGGTTCGCAACGATTCATGTACAGGAAAAAACAGATTTGAAAAGGGAGCTGCATGCCATGGGCCTGATATAAAATTTTTTAACTCAACCACGATGTTAAAAGAAGAGCGGTTTAATCATATTCTTAAAGTGATAAAGAAAAAAGGCAAGGTCTTTTATGAGACTTTGTCGGAAGACTTAGATATTTCTGAAGATACCGTGCGGCGGGATATTGAGTCTCTACACAACAATGGTTTGCTATGTAAGGTTCGCGGGGGCGCGATTTCCATTTCAAAGAACCCACTCAGTTTCCAGGATCGCACCGGCTATTTAGCAGAAAAAAAAGAATTGATTGCTTTGAAGGCGCAACAGCTGATTAAGAAGGGGCAAACGATCTTTATGGATGGAGGTTCCACCATTTGTTCAATTGCGACGCATCTTCCTGCCAACTCCAGTTTCAGGCTGGTAACGAATAATATGGCGCTGGTTCCGATCATTTCAAAATTCAGGGATATAGAATTGATCATACTGGGTGGAAAGTACGATCGTGAAACAGCAACCAACACAGGCGGTCAGACCTGTCATGAGGTGAATAAATATATCGCCAGTCTTTATTTTATGGGTACCTGTGCTCTTCAAAAGGACTTTGGCATCAGCGCCGTTTTTCAAAATGATGGAGAAGTAAAACAAACCATGCTAAGAAATGCCAATAAAACATTTGCCCTCGTAAACAGTTCCAATCTACATACTACCGAACATTATAAGGTATGTGATATGAAAGATATCAGCGGAATGATCACGGATCTTGCAACCGACGACAGTGAACTTGATGATTTCAGGCATTTGGGTATTCGGCTTATCTGACGTCCTTATTGAGATTTCTTTATCCGTTCACCTTCAGCTTCAAACATGCTCATCAGGCTGCCGGTGATATGATCGATATCTTTTTTGTTCATGACAAGGTCCACGTCATATCCCTGTGCAGTGAAATAAACCGTTGCCGAGGTGTCTGTCAGTTCTATTTTGGAGATCTTAGAAATTTCTGTACTGGTGGTGTCCTGTATAACACCAGTCAAAGAATCATTCTTATTCTCCAGCAACACGATCATCCGCGTATCACCACTAGGTGTGCCCTTTACCAGCACATTCCATTTGCCTTTAAAATAATCCGCGCCCGGTCTGGGC
>JABDFX010000055.1 GCA_013286315.1 Bacteroidota bacterium
CAGATATGATTCAAAAACGATCCCCCAAAGGCGCTATGGTAAAAATTATCACAAAGTGTATATTTCTGAGCAAGTTCCAGTAAGGGTAATAAACTGGTTTTATAGTAACCCTGCGACAAGCCGGCCGACGTATTATATAAAGCATATTTATCCATTTTTCCTCCGTCGATCTGTAATTGTTCCTGGTAATAACGATGCAACACATCGGGTGTCATCTGATCATTCGGCACATACTGGTCAATATTAAAAAAAGTATTGGGCAGGTTGGTCGGGAATGCCATCGTTCCTGAAACCGGAGGTAAAAAGGTATAGGGGTTACCGTTTGAATCAACCTGTGTAATATTAGACGGATCGGCGTTTTGCAATCCGTTGGCTCCGGCAAATTGTCCATAGAGATTGTCAAAACTGTGGTTCTCCAGGTAAATCACTACAACGTTTTTAACATTTTCTATAGAACCCTTACCCGGAAAAGATGGCGTGTTATTTTTTCTACAACCCGGCATAAAAAGTCCGCAAAGGAAAAGGCCGATGATCGCATTTCGTATAGAAGTCTGCTGAAACCCACGATTTTTCTGTTGCATGGCGTTCGTTTTTATCATTTTATGAATCAATGAAGCAAAGGACAGATTGCCACGTGAACGGAATGTTAAGACCGGATGAAAATTACATTAACAATTTGCAGCGGTCAATTCATTATCTTTGCGTTTAACGCAGGAAGCGTGACGCTGGAGGCAAGTACTCGTTACTTAGCCTCCTGCCTCCAGCGTCAAGCCTCCAGCGTCGAGCCCATGCAAAAAAAGTTTCTACATAATATTTGTTTGAAAATAATGGCGGGTTTCATCTACCTGTCATTTTTCCTGGTGCAGTTTAATGTTCATTTGAACGGAACATCCAATAATGTTTCCTATTTTTCCTGTGACTACAGTTCGATCAATAACACGGCATTTTCTTCAAAATCGAATCATCATTTAATTCCTACGCATTCAAAACATTCGAACTTTAAACTAAATAAAAGGTTTCATCCTCAATACCTTTTTACCGTACCCTCCGTGCCGGACATGCTGGTAGCATTAAATTACATAACCCAGGCGCCTCTGGTACATGAGGAAGATCCGCTGACAAATTATTCTTTCAATTCTCCTTCTCTACGCGGCCCACCTGTTACTGTTTAATATTTCATTAAACAAGTTTACTCATCTTAACCATATTATATGTCCAGTTTCCGAAACGGGAACCGGGTGGCGCTGATAATGATTAACATATTCCTGTCACCTATTTATATTTTTTCTCAAAAACCGTTTCTCTCTCTGTCGGCCCTGAATGACAGCGCCGATCATTATCTGCCCAGGCTGCTGGAAAAAAGGGCATTGGTCAGCAGTGCATCAGCTTATGTGACTGAAACCCGCAACCAATTCCTGCCGGCCGTCCGATTCAATGACCAGGTGAATATCGCTACGGACAATTCAACCGCAGGCAGTTATTACTCTTATGGAATCATACCATCCGCGTCATCCGGCGTGCGGGCCGCAAATGACTACCAGGCCGCTTCCGGAAATCTCGCCGTGCTGTTTGGAGAATATGATCTGATTGATTTCGGATACAAAAATGCCCGAATCAATTATGCGAAATCCGAACAGGCCTTCTCACAGTCAGATCTTCAGAGAGAGATGTATATTTTGCACGGACGTATATGCCGTGCCTATTTCAATCTAATGATCAGTGAAGCCAGGATGGCTGTAGAAAAAGAAACTGTAAAACGATATGATACGATTTTCAATATCATCCGTGCGCTTACGATGAGCGGTATAAAACCGGGATCAGATTCTTCCCTTGCAAAGGCAGAATTATCCAAAAGCCGGATCACGTACAACCAGCTCGATGAGCAGGCTAAAAATGACAGGGAGGAAATTTCTTATCTGACGGGCATAACAACAGAAAGGATTGTCGCCGATAGTAACCTGATGTCGATCGCAAAAAGAAAAGAGATCATTCAAATGCCGGCAGATACGTTTGCAAACCCGTTACTTGAATATTTTGCAAGTCTGAATAAGGTATTTCTTTCCAACGAACGGCTGATCTCCAAAAGCTATTTACCGAAAATCTCATTGACCGCCGCATCCTGGGCCCGTGGTTCCAGTATTGTTTATGATGATCAGTATAAGTCCATACCGGAAGGTCTCGGGTACCAGCGGTTCAATTACCTGGCGGGCATTTCTTTTCAATATGATCTATTCAATGGCCTTCATAAAAAGGACAGGTTAAAAACCTTTGGTTTTGAAAGAGAAGCTTCGGAACTGGAATTAAAGCAACAACAGATCAGCCTGGCTTCAGCGGCCCGCCAGGCACAAAACAGCATCGATATCAATGAAAAAAATCTGCTTGAATTACCGATTCAGTATAAGTCCGCCGTGGATACTTATAATCAGAAAATCGCGCAGTATAAGGCCGGTATTATCACATTAATCGATCTGACCAATGCAGCTTTTGTGCTGGACAGATCTTTAAATGATTATGCAGGAACCATGGGCGACTGGTGGCTGGCCCAGCTTGATAAGGCCATCGCAATCGGTAATCTGGCCGGATTTATTCAATCTATTCAATAACTCATTATATGGTACGTTCCGCATTGCGAAGACCTATTACTGTGCTGGTGCTTTTTTTATCCATCCTGCTTTTTTCCGTGATGGCGGTCAGAACCATCCCGATAGATATTTTTCCCCGGCTCAACTCGCCTACTATTTATGTGATAGAACAATATGGGGGCATGTCGGCCCAGCAAATGGAAGGATTTTTTGCAACGCGCATGCAGGATCAGTTTCTCTACATCAACGGTGTTAAAAATGTCGAGAGTAAGAATATTCAGGGTCTAACCCTGATCAAGCTGACCTTTTATGAATCTACGGATATGGCCGAAGCTTCCGCACAGGTGGCTTTACAGGTAAACCGCACGATGGCTTTTTTCCCGCCCGGCGCGTTGCCTCCGCAAGTGATTCGGTTTGATGCATCTTCCTTACCCGTGGGAGAACTGGTCTTCAGCAGCAAAACGCGTTCGCTGAAAGAAATATTTGATCTGGCACTCACGCGTGTACGACCATTGTTTGCAACCATTCCGGGTATGTCATCCGCACCACCTTTCGGATCCAATGCCAGAACAGTTGTTATTAATGTGACACCGGAAAAACTAAAAGCCTATAATCTTTCCGCAGATGAAGTGGTTGATGCACTTGTCAAAAACAATTCCATTTCACCATCCGGTAATCTGCGTGTGGATTCAACGATGTTCATTACAACTATGAATTCATTGGAATCCACGGTGGAGAAATTTGAAGATATACCTATAAAAAGTAATGGAACCAGCAACGTTTTTATAAGAGACATTGGATCCGTTTCAGACGGAGCAGATATTACTGTCGACTATGCACTGGTGAATGGAAAACGTTCGGTGTATATCCCGGTCGTTAAAACCGCGGACGCATCCACCTGGGACGTTGTGCAAACGCTGCGCGGAAAATTGCCCGAGATGCAAAGCCTGTTGCCCGACGATGTGCATATCAGTTATGAATTCGACCAATCGATTTTTGTCATTAATGCAGCGAAGAGTCTGATGACCGAAGGTATTTTGGGTGCGATACTTACCGGATTGATGGTCCTTTTGTTTTTGCGCGACTGGCGGAACAGCCTGGTGGTAATCATCACCATTCCCGTTGCCGTGATGGGCGCTGTTTTCTTTTTAAAACTGGCCGGACAAACCATCAATATCATGACGCTGAGCGGCCTGGCGCTTGCCATTGGCATCCTGGTGGATCAGGCGACGGTGACAATTGAAAATATTCACCAGCACCTGGAAATGGGCAAACCAAAAAAACAGGCCATTGAAGATGCCTGTAAAGAAATTTCATTCCCATTGGTTCTGATCCTGCTTTGTATACTGGCTGTTTTCGCGCCTGCTTTTATTATGACCGGTGTTCCCAGGGCCATGTTCCTTCCCCTTTCCTTATCTATCGCTTTTGCGATGATCGTTTCTTTTGTGGCAGCTCAAACACTGGTGCCCGTCATATCCGTCTGGTTGCTAAAGGCTGAAAAATTCCAATATCATCAATCCGGAGTACATGCGCATGCCGGACTGGCATTGGATGAAAATGAAATTGATGAAGTGAATAACCATGGCCTCAGAGAGTCTGATCATAAAGAGGATAATGGCTTCTTTCAAAAAATGAAAACGGGTCTTGGCAGAAGATTAAAAAACTGGATGCCTGACAGGAAAATAATAGTGATCATATATCTGCTTGTTATTATCAGTGCGGCCGGATTTTGTTTTGTCCATATCGGAAAGGATCTGCTACCGAAAACAAATAACGGGCAACTACAATTGCGATTGCGCGAACCACAGGGCACACGTCTGGAAGTTACTGAGCGACTTACAAAAGATGTTTTATCTATCATAGATTCAATTGTGGATCATCATGTATCCATTTCTTCAGCCTATGTCGGCATTGTACCCAGCAGTTTCGGTGCCAGTAACCTCTATATCTTTAACAGTGGCACCCAGGAAGCGGTCATACAGGTAAACCTGGATGAAGAATATAAAGTAAAGATGGAAGAACTGAAGGAAACCATCCGGCAGGATTTATTAAAAAAATATCCTGCTTTGCTGGTTTCTTTTGAACCTATCGAGCCGACCGAGAAAATCATGGCGCAGGGTGCTTCCACACCGATTGAAGTGAGGGTGGCTGGCAAAAATATGGAGGATATTCAATCCTATGCAACAGCCTTTATGGAAAAACTTCGCAAGGTAGATTTCCTGAGGGATGTCCAGATTGTGCAACCCCTGCATATGCCGACCATTCAAATACATATTGACAGAAGTCGTTTGGCGCTGATGGGATTATCGCTGGATAATGTGGCGAAAAGTGTTATAGATGTAACTTCTTCCAGCCG
The DNA here is from genome assembly GCA_013286315.1 of Bacteroidota bacterium. Taxonomy (GTDB): domain Bacteria; phylum Bacteroidota; class Bacteroidia; order Chitinophagales; family Chitinophagaceae; genus Puia. The sequence continues at coordinate 4,939 of JABDFX010000055.1, forward strand.
GTTTACCAATAAAAATCTCTGGCTTGATACAAAAAGTGCATATACGTACCAGACACAGATTGAAGTGCCAGAATACAATATGAATTCCATGGAACAGTTACAATCGGTTCCTGTTGTAAAAGGCCAGATGCGCCCCGTACTATCCGATATTGCCGAAATTACAACTGACAGTTTACCCGGCGAATATGACCGTAGCGGACCACGCCGTTTTGTTACCGTCAGCGCAAATATTTATCACAAGGATCTGGGTTCAGCTACCACTGTGGTTCAACAGGCGATCCGCGAAATGGGGACCCCACCTGCGGGGTTAGTGACAGAAGTGAAAGGAATGTCCTCGCTGCTGACCGAAACACTGCAATCACTTCAGAATGGCCTGATAGCTGCCATCATTGTAATTCTTTTATTACTGGCTGCCAACTATCAAGCCTTCGGATTGGCCATCACGGTACTCTCTACCGTGCCCGCGGTTATACTCGGTTCGATGCTGATGTTGCTGGTCACCGGATCAACACTCAATTTGCAGTCCTATATGGGTATTATTATGTCGACCGGCGTATCGGTTGCCAATGCCATCCTGATCGTGACGAATGCGGAGTCTTTGCGACTGGAATACCAGGATCCTTTTAAAGCGGCCTATACCAGTGCCAGCATACGTTTGCGTCCCATCCTGATGACAAGCCTGGCCATGATTGCCGGCATGATCCCCATGGCGAGCGGTCTCGGTGAGGCTGGTGATCAGTCCGCGCCCCTCGGCAGAGCCGTGATCGGCGGTCTGGCGGCGTCCACATTAGCTGCGTTATTGATTGTGCCACTGGTTTATGGTTGGATACGTCAAAAAACAGATTTTAAAACAAGTTCATTGCTCGCAGAAGATGAAAACAAATAATTATTTATACATGAAGAATATTATTTTTCCGGGTGCTTTTCTGGTTACACTTTTCTGTTGTTGCAATTCGGCGAAGCCGGAAAAAGCGAAGGATAATGAGGTGGACAGAAAACCACATTATGCTCTGTCCGTTATTCAGACAACCGGTCCAACGAGTATGATCAAACTGCCCGGCCAGCTGGCTGCTTACCAGGAAGTGAGCATCTTTCCCAAAGTAAACGGTTATGTAAAAAATGTACAGGTGGATATCGGTTCAAAAGTTCATCAGGGTCAGTTGCTGATGACACTCGAAGCGCCGGAACTTGCGCAGTCCACGATGCAGGCGAAGGAAAAATATGCAAGGACGAAAGCAGATCTTTCAATAGACCGGGAACACTACAATCGCTTACTGGAAGCCTCCCAGACGCCCGGAGCGATATCGCCGCTCGATCTTTCTTTTGTAAAATCCAAAGTGGAATCAGACAGCGCCGTGAGTAATGCAGCAAAATCCAACTGGCAAATGCAGGAAACCATGCAGGCATACCTGGTTGTAACCGCACCCTTCAGCGGTGTGATCACCGAACGAAATGTGCATCCCGGCGCACTGGTCAGCGCGGAATCAAAGGATTCCAAACCCATGCTTGAGCTAAAGGAAATTTCCAGACTGCGTCTGCAGGTAGATATTCCGGAAAACCTGTCCGGCTCATTGAAAGTGAGTGACACAATCTCTTTTTATACCAGCGCCCTGCCAGGCAAAAAAATTACAGCCCATATCAGCAGGGAATCCATGAACGTAAATGCCCAATTCCGGTCAGAGAGAGTGGAAGCCGACGTATTCAATTCGGATGAATTACTTTCACCCGGTATGTATGCAGACGTAATCATTTATTCAAAAGGAAATGTTTCCGGCTTCCGGGTTCCGAAATCAGCAATTGTAACTTCTACAGAACAAAAATATGTTCTGGTGGTAAAGTCCGGTAAGATTGTAAAAGTGGATGTCACATCGGGAAATGAATCCGGTCACTCGACAGAAGTTTTCGGGAACCTCACAAAAGGTGATAGCGTCATTACGAATGCCAATGATGAAATCAGGGAAGGGGCTAACTAGATATCCGGTTACTGTTTAATCTTTTTTAAATCCGTAGCCATAATTGCAGAAAAAAGTCTCGCCGAAGAATCGTTGAGATGTCCGTCATCAAGAAACATTTCCGGGCCGTGCCCAAGAAAACGGTTATCCTGGCTGTAATCCAGAAAGGGTATTCCTTTTTCCATACAAATCGTTTTAGCCCAGGACAAGGACATAAGGTCTTTTGGAATTCGAAAATAAATCGGGGAAACAACAACGTATAATGCGGTGTTATGCTCTTTCGTCATCTGAATCAGGTTTTTAAAGGTAGTTACGATTCGGTCATCAATGGGTTGTGTAGCGGGCAGGTTCCCTGCAGAATCCGGAAGAAGTGCTTTTCTATTGAGCAGCGGCACATAGCCATTCTTTTCATTTGTGTCCCGCTGGTTTGATACATTATTAAAAATAATTTTTAATGGCAATGAATTATAACAATAGAGGCGGGATCGCGCTTTCAGCCATTCAAACTTGTTACGCATATTCAAAATGGGCCTTATTTCAGGATGCGACGAATAATATGGAAGAAGTGTGCCCAGTTCGTCCAATCCATTTTCATTTTTTTCAAAAGCCGTAGGGTTGAGATCCAGAATAATTTCTTTTGGCGAATATCTCCGGTACATCGTTTTCAATATTGCCAGACAATAAATCAAACGCTGCTTATCCTGGCCCGCATTATAGCAGGATCTATTCAATATATCAGCGATAACAGGCGACACATAGTGATGGACGGCCCTGGAAGATCCCAGGATAACTGTCTCGGAGATACAGGAATCAATGGCATATGTCGTTCTGGCCAGTTCCCCACGTCTGATTTTAAAATAATAATGCTGTAAAACGAGCCCCAATCCTTTGTCCAGCAGAAAGAGCGAGATCACAACGACAAAAAACTTCCGTAAAAATTCCGTTGTTTTCATACGGTATTAAAATTGAAAGTAAATAAACTGACCACCATCAAAAACACCAAATAAGATAATTATCAGAATCAGACCGACCGGGGCTGCCAACCTGACCCAGCCTCTTCGATTGTGCAGTATCGTTTGTTTCCGTGGGAAGAATTCCGCCATCACATCTGTGATCATAACAGTCATGATGCCGGCCAGGGAATAAACCAGCACTGAACGCTGCTCAAATTCTCCATCAATTATATGCGGTGTATTCGGACTAAATATTCTTTTAATTACCATAAATGCTTCCTGTAAGTTTTGAGAACGGAAAAATATCCAGGCAAAACTCGCAAGAAGAAATGTAAAAGTGATTTCCACGACGGGATTAAAAATAAACTTTGGGAACCGGCTCCTGCGAAGATGACCGACCAATATATAGATACCATGTAAGAGACCCCAGGCAATGAAGGTCCAGTTTGCGCCATGCCATAAACCACTTAGAATAAATACGACGGTTACATTAAAAATGTATTTTGACGGCGCCACCCTGCTCCCACCCAGAGGATAATATAAGTAATCTCTGAACCAGCGGGAAAGGGTAATATTCCAACGTTGCCAAAAATCCCTTAAGGAAAGAGCTAAATAAGGTCTGTTGAAATTGGTTGATAATGTAAAACCCATCGCTTTGGCAGATCCAATAGCAATCAGCGAATAACCCGCAAAATCGCAATAGATTTGAAAAGAGTAAAAAAAGACTGCTGTAATCAACGCCAGCCGGCTATGAAAGGCGACATCTCTAAAAATATAATCCACATAGATTCCCAGCCGGTCGGCCACAACGACTTTCATAAAATATCCCCACAACATGAGTTTTAAGCCGGCAACGATTCCTTGAAATTTCACCGGGTGTTTTTCATAAAACTGATGTATGAGATTTTGCGGGCGTTCTATCGGACCCGCCACCAGCTGGGGATAAAACATCACATACAATGCGTATATTCCCAGGTGTCGTTCTGCCTTTTGATTTCCCCGGTATACTTCGATCGTATAGGACATGGCCTGGAAAGTGTGGAATGAAAGTCCGATCGGGAGCGCCCATTTCCAGGTTTTAAAAATTACCGGATTTAAAGAAATATTTGCTGAAATCAACCGGAGGTTCTCAACAAAAAAGTTGTGATACTTGAAAATAAACAGGACCGCCAGATTGCTGACAATACTCAGGCCCAAATAAAATCTGCGTTTATGTCCCTTATTTTTTTCGATCAATATACTGGCAGCAAAATCAATTCCGATAATTAAAAAAAGAACCAATAAATAACCCGGAATCAAATAAGCATAGAAATAGCAGCTTGCTATCAATAACAAAAGCCATCGCCATGTATGATTGACAGCATAAAATGCCACTGTTACTGTCAGAAAAAAAAGTAAAAAGGGAAAAGAGTTAAATAGCATAGTATGTTGGGCAAACATACTATGGATAAATTACATGTAGCAGTCAGTCATCATCGATATTTTAAAAGCAGCATTTGGCGCTGATTTCCTTCAAATTGTTACCCGGGCACTGGATGGCAGAAATCTACGAGAACGTGCGCACCCTTGTACAAAACAAGTTAAGTGGCAGGGCGGTAGATTTTGTGACCGAAATACCTGTCTGGTTCCGTGCCGCCATAAAAGTGCCGCGGGAACCCGCGGCACCTGCAGGAACTTACATGGCCGGCATGGGTGCAATTTCCCTCACTTCTATATTGCCTTCATTGGCAATATGCGGACAAGCTTTTGCAAGCTCTGCTGCTTTCTGCTGATTTTCAGCCTTGACGATCAGGTAACCGCCCACAATACCTTCCTTACCGGAATTGACAGGCTCGGATTTTAAGCCTTCAGGTGTTACCACCATACCCCCGGAAACCAATGGCAATCCACCAATAAAATGTCCCTTCTCACCCAGGCTACCCATATAAGCGCCCCAGGCTTGCATTTCAGCTTTTCTTTCAGCTTCTGTTTTGTCAGTCACGGGTTTTCCACCCCGAAGCAGGAATAAATACTCTTTCATGATTTTTTTTTTAGATGAATAGATATATTTATGTCGAATGAAGGTTTATGGAGAGGACAAAAGAAATCGACTATTTTATATATTTCATTTTTGTAACAGAACCGGAACTACATCATTACTACTTCATATGAAATTTTATTCCACCGGATAATCCTGCGCTTCGCTTTATAAACTAGTTTTAATTAAACGAATGCTTCTCTCCTATGGTCATTATTGAGTCCTATCCCGCGGCGGTCATCTTATGCCTTATAACAATGATCTGCTGGGGCTCCTGGGCCAATACCATGAAGCTTACCGGTAAGCACTGGTTTTTTCAGCTTTATTACTGGGATTATTCTCTGGGTGTTTTAATTTTTTCACTTCTCCTGGCATTTACACTGGGAAGTCATGGTACCGGGGGGCGTCCGTTTCTGGAAGATCTTTCACAGGCAGAATCAAAAAACCTGGGTTATGCGCTCCTGGCAGGAACAATTTTCAATTTGTCGAATGTATTATTGGTTACCGTTATTGATATAGCGGGAATGGCAATCGCTTTCCCCATTGGCGTAGGGCTGGCGCTGGTTCTGGGTGTGATTTCAGGATATATCAGCAAACCACTCGGAAATCCCTCGATACTTTTTACCGGACTGGCCTGTATCGTTGCAGCTATTATTCTGGATGGGATGGCGTACAGCAAGATCCCCTCGCAAGGGAAAAAATCCATCATGAAAGGAATTGTCCTGTCCATTTTGACGGGCATATTTATGGGATTTTTTTATCCCCTGCTGGTCAATTCAATTTCATCCACCTTCGTTGTTCCGGAAGCCGGGAAACTGACGCCCTATACGGCGATTGTTTTCTTTTCAGCCGGTTTGATGGCGTCTTCATTTTTATGGAATTACTACCTGATGCGAAAACCCTTGACAGGACCCGTTATTTCAGGAAAAGATTATTTCACGAATGGCACACGCAAGGATCACCTGGTCGGGATTCTCGGCGGACTGATCTGGTGCCTGGGATTTTCACTGATGACTTTGGCCGCCGAAAAAGCCGGAACAGCCATCTCCTATGGCCTGGGCCAGGGTGCAACGATGATCGCTGTTCTGTGGGGCGTATTGGTATGGAAAGAATTTAAACGCGCTCCGAGCTCGGTCAATAAATGGCTGGTCATTATGTTCATACTTTACTTACTGGGACTTTCCCTTATTATCATTGCAAAACAATATTGACGTCTTTCTCCCATCATAAAAAAAATTGAATTAAGATGAAAAAAATAATGAATGATCCGGTGCATTTTGTGGACGAGATGCTGCAGGGAATATTAATTGCGCATCCGGATCAGTTAACAACCGTCGATGGTAATCTGCGCTGCATTGTAAAAACAAACAAAGAGAAAAAAAACAAAGTCGGGATTGCTACGGGCGGCGGATCGGGTCATCTGCCTCTGTTTCTGGGTTACGTGGGCGATGGCTTGCTGGATGGATGTGCGGTGGGTGGCGTTTTCCAGTCGCCCAGTTCGGATCAGATGCTGGAAGTAACCAAATCCATTGACCAGGGAGCGGGTGTGCTCTATATCTATGGAAATTATGGCGGGGACATTATGAACTTTGATATGGCTGCGGAAATGGCGGATATGGAAGGGATTAAAGTTGCGCAGGTGATTGCCGGTGAAGATGTGGCTTCCGCTCCGAAAGGTGAAGAGGGAAAACGAAGAGGTGTCGCCGGTATTTTTTATGCATTTAAAATAGCCGGTGCGCTGGCAGGGGAAATGGCATCGCTGGAAGAAGTAAAAAGAATTGCTGAAAAAACTTGTGCGAACATACGTACCATGGGAGTTGCGCTAACAGCCTGTATCGTACCGGAAGCCGGCAGGGCTTCTTTTACCATTGGAGATAATGAAATGGAAATCGGGATGGGTATTCATGGCGAACCCGGCATTCGCAGAGGCGCTTTGCAAAAAGCGGATGACATCGTACAGCAGATGGCAGATAAAATTCTTGCAGACCTGCCTTACGAAAAAGGAGACGAAGTATCTGTTTTATTAAATGGACTCGGCGCAACTCCTAAAGAAGAGCTCTATATCATGGCCAGGAAACTGCATGAGATATTAAAAGCAAAAGGCATTTCTGTTTTCAATACTTATGTGGGAGAATTTGCCACGAGCATGGAAATGGCGGGCGCTTCCATCTCTCTGTTAAAACTGGATGGAGAATTAAAGAGGCTTTTGTCCAAACCCGCCAATTCTCCTTTTTTTACTCAGGTTCAACTTTAATAATCATCCTATGGAGACGTTGAGGATAAAAGATATTCAATCGATCATCCTTCAGATTAAAAACATCATAGATTCTAACCAGGATAAACTGATGGAACTGGATAGTGTGATGGGCGACGGAGACCTGGGCTTTACAATGACAAAAGCCTTTGCAGCTGCCCATGAAGAAGCCGTTAAATCGGAAGAAAAGATTCCCGGAAAATTGCTCACGCGTTTGGGAATAGTTATTGCCAAAACGTCACCCTCTACGATGGGAACACTGATAGCTACCGGATTTATGAAAGGAGGGAAATCCATCGACTCATATGACGAAATCGGTCCGGAAGAATTAGCTTATTTTTTTGAGGCCTTTGCCAGATCCATCATGGATAGAGGAAAATCTGTTCCGGGTAATAAAACTATCATTGACACTCTGTTTCCGGCAGCGGAAGCCCTTCGTTCATCGGCTAACGAATCTTTGGTTAAAAGTATTTCAGCAGCGAGAGAGGCGTCTTTGAAAGGCCTGGATGCTTCAACGAAAATGAAAGCGCAACATGGTCGGGCCGCTTATTACCAGGATAATTCCATCGGAAAACAAGATGGCGGCGCAACCGTCGGAACTTATATTATTGAAGGATTTTACAGGCATATTACCCAACTGTCAATCTGAGATAATATGCGCTTATCCGGTCAGTGATTTCAGAAACCTGATACTTTGCGGGTCCAATATATACTAACCGGTGATTGATTATTTCGGTTGAACGGTTACAATCACCCGTTTGTATCTCGTTAAAGGAGGTGATCCTTTATCTGTCACTTTCAGAATAAAATGTATCGTGACCTCGTGATCAACCAGGGGTGCCGTAACCGGCAAATCATACAAATTCCTTGCATAAGGCGAGAAATTGACATATCCATGATACGTTCCAGCCTCTGGATATTGAAACCATAAATAACTCATGGAATCACCATCAGGATCTGTTGTGCCATTCGCACTTAAATGAAACAATTCACCCGATTTTACGGTCATATGATCCCCATTGGCCAGCATGGGAACAGGTGGATGGTTAGCCCGGTTGTATTCTTTTGTGGTCCACTCAATCCTTGCAGCAAAATCGTTTTGATACTCCTCTCTCCATCGCCAGATTGTTGCCTGTATGCTCTTATACCCTTTTTTATCTTCTGCAGATATTACAGAATCCTCAGCGTTTGTCCATAGAGGCCTTGTTTCCGGTTCATCCACCGGCCAATTGGGTCTTTTCGGAAATATGGAAGCTGAGGTATCCAGGACCGGTAAGTAAAATTCATATCTTCCTCCCCAGCCACCATAATTTGGATGTTCCGGATCATTCAGGCCATTGGAGATCAAGGAAAGAAAAGCAGGTGTGTCACCCTCCATTCCATAGGCAACATCCGGATATGCTGCGCCCAGCGGACCATGACCTTGTTGAATATTTTTAGCGAGCCACTCATTACTCACAACCAGCGTGTTTGAAGCCGGAAACCCAAAAGACATTCCCAGCCAGGTTGCCCTTCCGTAAGAATAACCAGGACTGCATATGTAAAATATATCGGGAAAAGTTTTGCGTATCCAGGGTCCTGCATCATCCTGGTCTGAAATCGTATAAATCCTGATTTTGTCATATAATTTTTCAGCCTCTTGTTTACTTCTTGTATTCTTTATTTTCCAAATGGCCTGCGCCAATGTATTGACACCTCCCCACACGGGTATCCAGACGGGACGTTGATCATCTTTTTCTAGGACTTTTATAATCCATTCTGATCCTTCTGAATCGTGCCCTTCGCCCACCGCCTGCATGCCATATTCCGGTAAGCCTTTTTTTACCTTACTTAGTAAAAAATCATATTCCGGATACCCCTTCTCGTGTTTTGATAAATTAGGTTGCACAAGTTTGTATGCCTGCAATATCCTGACAATACTTTCAGGAGCCACTCTTGTTTTCTGATGTATAGAGGTGGTCGCAATTAATCCTTCCACATCCCATTGATTGCAATAAGTAAGAAAGCGGATCATGGATTCCGTATCATCCGGATCCGCTTCAATATCCGTGAGTACCAGGACGCGCAAATGGGGGATTGTCTGGGTAAAACCCATTAACCGGGTAGAGAATAAAGCAAACGCCAATAATAAAGTCCGCACAATATTCGTGTTCATGGAAAATTGTTGAAACTATGGGCTTAAACCTCTCATTTTTTTCTATATGTTTTCAAAGGCTTCTATTTGTTACGATCAGCGGTTATATCAAAAGTCCAGTGAAGGGACCTTCAAAGAGTTTAAAAGTCATGAGCAATCGTTATTGTATGTGAAGGTAATTAAAAGGCAATACCGCCGGTCTGGTTTTGAATCTTCCATAATCATAAAATCCTTTTACATTCATCCCGGGTTGTTTCATCCCATTTTTTTAAATTGTAAATAAAATCATGAAATATAAATTAGAAAAGCCGGTGCATGCTGTTATAGGAACCGAAAAGTATCAATGCAGCATAGAATGGCGAAACGGAAAATTCATCGCTGATGAACCCTTATCCGGTGGCGGGAAGGATCTGGGGCCGGACCCTTATACTTTGTTATTATCGTCGGTCGCTTCCTGTGTTCTGGTTACTTTACGAATGTATATTGATCGTAAAAACTGGGATATATCTTCGATTACGGTTAATGTGAATATGTACCAGGAACTTGTAAATGACGTACTGACGACCGTCATCGACCGGGATCTCATATTGAATGAAAATGTACCGGACGAACGGAAAATAAAACTGCAGGAAATAGCCAGTCACTGCCCGATTTCCAAAATTCTGGAATCCGGTGTTAGGGTTCGGACGTTCGTATTCAAAACGGGCGAAACGAAGACCATTAAATACGGAAACGAAGAAATTACTGTTTTATGGAAACCTGAGTTCTGCCAGCATTCTACCAGATGCTGGAAACAATTGCCCCAGGTTTTCAAACCCTCTGAAAAGAAATGGATAGATCCCAATGCAGCACCGGCAGAAAGAATCCGGGAGCAGGTAAATCGTTGTCCATCCGGTGCCCTGGGTTTTCTGCAGGCGCTTGCAAAAGATAAATGAAGGTTTGTTGCCCCTTGAAAATAAAAATCGCGGGTATAGTAATTTGTTTTCGGATGGAAAATATTTCGCTTATTGTAATGTTGTTGTTTGGTGTTGCATTCCTGGCGGTGTTATCGAACCGCTTCAAATTTCCTTTCCCCATTGCCCTCGTTCTATCAGGATTGCTGATCAGCCTGGTTCCGGGTCTTCCCACTATTACATTACAGCCTTATGTTGTTTTTATCGTCTTTCTCCCTCCGTTGTTATATGGCGCAGCATGGAATACTAGCTGGCATGAATTTAAAACTTACTATAGATCGATTTCGCTGGCTGCGGTAGGGTTGGTATTACTAACTACAACCATGGTTGCGATCGTGGCCCATTATATTATACCCGGGGTTAGCTGGCCGCTCTGCTTTTTAATTGGCGCCATCGTATCTCCTTCTGATGCGGTTGCTGCGACTTCCGTTACCAGGGGACTTGGACTGGACCCGAGACTTATCACTATTATAGAAGGTGAAAGTCTGGTAAATGATGCCAGCGGACTGATCGCTTACAAGTATGCCCTGGCGGCAGTTATGGCCGGCAATTTTATTTTCTGGCAGGCAGGTTTGAATTTTATCTGGGTAGTATTGGCGGGCGTTTCTATAGGCCTGATCATCGGAAATTTGATGTATCTCGTTCATAAAAATTTTATATGTACGCCGGTTATTGAAGTTACCCTCACTTGTTTGACCCCATTTGCATCTTACCTGATCGCCGAATATTTCCATGTATCCGGTGTGCTCTCCGTTGTAACTACGGGACTTTATTTATCGTTTCGCTCGAATGAAATATTTACGAATCAAAGCCGGATCATGGTATATGCGGTGTGGGAATCCATCCTGTTTATTTTAAACGGATTGATTTTTATCTTAATTGGTTTGCAATTACGCAGTGTTATGGAAGGCATTAAAGATTATTCCGGTTCAGAGCTCGCCCTCTATGGCCTTGCTATCAGCGCTGTTGTTATAATCGTTCGATTTATCTGGATTATTCCGGGAAGTCTGATCCCGGCTTTGTCAAAAAGAATAAATGCCAAAAAACCTTTTAATCCGCGTAACCTGGTCGTTTTTGGCTGGTCAGGTATGCGGGGCGTGGTGTCACTGGCCGCCGCTTTGTCCATTCCGTTGCTGATGTCTGATGGAACCGCATTTCCCAATCGAAACCTGATAATTTATATCACGTTTTGTGTAATACTTACAACCCTGATATTATTGGGATTCTCGCTTCCCTGGGTAATTAAAAAACTGAAAATTGAGCCATACTCCATTGCTGCAGAGGAGTATGAAGTCAGGACAAAAGTAGTAAACAACACGATCCAGCATATAGAAGAAAACCTTTCACTGATTAGCGGGGAACTATTAAATAATATCAAGAACAAATACGAAATAAAATATAACCGTTTGCAGAAAACAGATTTACCCGCTGATTATTTCGGCGGCGAGGCGCCCAATGTTGCTAATATATTTAATGAATATTCAAAATTGCAAATTGATCTGATTGGCGTGGAAAGGAAATCATTACAACAACTTCACCGCTCCGGTGAAGCCAGCGAAGAAATTATCCGCAAAATAGAAAGGGAGTTGGACCTTGAGGAAACGCGTCTCCAATTGGATATGTATGTACCCTGAATATTCTCACTGGCTCAAAAAGTAAAATCATTATTTCCACCTTTCAAAAGATATTCTTTTTTATTCCAAATTAAACGTCCCGTCGTTTGACCTGACAGCCCGATCTGAATTTTCCATTTACCATTTTCCATTTGATAACTCGCAAATATTTTGCCCCTGGGATGGGGAATTTCACAACTGATATTTCTTAAATGCCCAAGCCTGGGTTCAATTTTTACCATCTCAAAACCCGGTGCTTCACTTTCAATCCCCATCACCGTTCTGAAAAATTCAATGTTCGGACTCGCACCCCAGGCATGACAATCCGAACGGGCTTTATTAATATCTGATATTTCAGCCCAGGTCGTCATGCCCATTTTAATGTTTTCGCGCCATTGATCCAGCCAATTCAGATAATCGTTGCCTAGTCCAGCTTTTACGAGTGCCTGATGTAAATAAAATTTGAAATAGATGGAAGCTGGCGCCAGCGAACTATCAATGAGCATCCGCTTACCAATATCATATGCCCGCCGGCCGTTGATAATACCTGTGAGTATCGCCAGTGTGTTGGCATGTTGTGAATAATAATCTTTTTCTGGCCGGTCAGCAAAAAGATTTCTGTCAACGCTCCAATATTTGTCGCGAATGGTTTTTTTCAACTGATCCGCGTATCGATTATACAGAGAAACGTAGGATGCTAAACCATATTTGGATTCCAGGTCAGCCGCTAATTGATAAGCCCAAAGTAATTGCAGATCGAATAATGCCGAATTACCATTCAGCCCGATTGGTCCTACTCCGGAATTCCAGCCCTTTTGTTCAACCCAGTCCGTAAACATCCAGTATGGAACGCCCTTCAATGAACCATCCTCTACCTGATATCTTCTGAAATATTGCAGTATCTGTCTTTCACCGGATAGTTTCGCCTTTATAAAATTACTGTCCCTCCCATACATCATATAATCGTGCAGCATTCCAATGTACCAGAATGAAAAAGTCGGAATATACTGGGGAGTATATGAAGGATGACGACTGAGCGTAACCCCTTCGGGCCGGCGCGATTCATCCATCTGATTCATGGCATTCCGGAGCAGCCTTTCATCACCGCTATTATAAAGTGAAATCAATGCCTGTATTCTTGCATCACCGATATATTGCAGTTGTTCATAGTATGGACAATCCATATAAGTTTCCATCGCACACAACCGGGCGGTTCGCCAGCCGATTTCAAATATTTTGCTGAGTTCAGGGTCGCCTGTTACTATCCTGGCATTTAACTGAAATGGGTATCCCGTAAACGTTCCAAAAATATCCTCAATGGATAACGGATCCGATTGTGTTGTAATTTTTATTTGTATGTAGCGATATGTCCTGAACGTAAGTGGTGTAAAATCCTGTGCCCTGCCTCCATTGGAGATTATGCTGTCCTGTCTTCCGATAAATTCTTTTCCTTCCGTTTCGTTCCGGTTTCCCTTCGCAGGATATTTTGTAAATAAGGCCTCTGCATAGCTCATACTAACAGATCCCTGTTTCCCGCCGCTGAAAATAATTTCAGGATAAGCATTGGTTAAAAAACCCTGATCCAGTATGATGGTTGCTTCGGTATGGGCAGGAATTTCAATTGCTGTTTTAATTGCCGGAAACTGGGCAGGTATTTGAACGGCTACAGCCTTGTTAAGTTTTACAAGCCGTTGAGTTGTCATTTCCATAGGAGGAATGATGGAAGGAATCAGGAGCCATCCGCTGACTGTTCCATATCCGCCGATCAGGTTTTTGGGAATTCCCGGCATAATAACCTGTGCATTTTTCCAATTGTCATCTGGGAAATCCAGTTTTTTCCAGTCTGCCTGGTACTTATTCATATCCAATTGTTCACCAGGTCCTGCTACATAGTAAGTTGGTGTATTAAATCGGATGGGACGAAAAGAGAAATCACGGGTGCATTTCCAGCTACTGTCTGTAATTATTTTTTTTTCTTTATTATCTGTACCCTGTAAAATAAATCCTGTTCTAAGTGATATCTGTCCTTCGGGCCTCCACTCTCCTTCATTCCAAACCTGTGCGGCAATGATATTTTTGCCGGGATGAAGAAAAGGAGCAATATCGAGGCTGGCGAAATTCCAATGATCCAGATCACCTCTGGCCGGTCCCAGGGAAACCTGTTTTTCATTCACAAACAATTTATACCGGTTATCAGCAGAAACATGGATCACAAACGAATCCGGTTTACTGTCCAGATCAATCTTCTTCCTAAATAAATAAACTCCATAACCGGCAGGAGATTCACCAGGAACTGCTATCCAGGAAGCCTGCCACTGATTCACTAAGAGAGTGGGGTCAATGGATTGCGCAAAACCGCTCCCAGCTATTAACATACCGGAAATAAAAAAGATCATCCCGGGAATTAAATTCCTGCGTAAACCGTTCAGGCGTTTAATGAAACGATACATTTTTTAATCATTTGATTAAAAATAAACCAAAAAATTTAATACTCTCCTCCCGGCTTCCGGTTATTCAGTGCTTTATCATTGGAAGGAGGCAATGAAGCGGGTGGTTCTTCGAAAATAATATCTTCATTCAAAGAATATATAAACGCCAGTAATTCTTTTTTTTCATTTTTGGTTAAATGGAGGGAATCACCCGGCAATGTCTGATTAGCTACAATCAGCTTTTTACCCTGACCTCCTCCGGCATCATAAAAGTCAATCACTTCCTCCAGAGATTTAAAAACGCCATTATGCATATAAGGCTTCGTATACTCTGCATTACGAATCGATCCGGTGCGAAAAGCATGGAGCGTTTCGGGTGCTTTATTGATCATATATCTGCCCTTGTCTGAGCTCAAGTCCTTAAAACTGGTGTCAGCCGGAGTTCCCAAAACTTCAAATTCTGATCCTATATAGGGAGGTTTAACACCATTGAAATTGGGAACAAAATGACATGTTGCACATTTAGCACGGCTCATAAATAAATTGAAACCTCTTTTTACCTCATCGGACACAAATCCCTTATTATTCATTTTCAGCAGAAGGGCCACATGACGGACTTGAGCAGGAATTCATAATCGCCTGATGTTCCGCTTAAATTCTCAATGGGATGGAGTAAACGCTTCGTACGAACGCGGGTCCGCACAGCCAGTCCAAAATAAGTTAAATCTTTCAATAAATACAATTTTCGATACGAAAGCAGTCATTCATAAACAATAAATTCAGTGGACATCATTTAAATAGCACCTTTTTATTACCATCTTACAAGTGCCGGAAGAAGTTTTTATCTTTGTCAATCCGTTTCGTGGCGGGTACCCATGAAATAAAGTGCCTTAATTCGTCTGAAAAATGAAAGCCTTCACAATAATTCTGTTTACAATATTTACAATTTTCTGTCTTTCATTTAGTAAAAAAGGTAATAAGTCATATAATACTCTTTATAACAGTTCACTGCTGGAATTCAAGCAACAACAGATCGTTTTAGAGACTTTCATTTCACGCACCGATCTGTCTTCCGATAAAAACCTGAGATCACTTCACGGCCAGATTGAAGCTGCCCGTTTAAAATTAAAAAATATCGATTTCTGGCTGCGCTATTTTGAACCAAATGCTTATCGTAAAATAAACGGACCCCTCCCGGTAGAATGGGAGAATGAAGTATTCGAGAAGTTTGAACCTCCCTATCGACGGGAAGGAGCTGGTCTGTCACTTGCCGAATTGTCGTTAAATCAAACGCCTCTGATAAAAGACTCACTGATTCAACTGATAAAAAGGAGCGAAGAAGCAATCAAAACATTTGAAGCTGATTCAATAACAGGTCAATTAAATTCCTATAGCCATTTTTTTCTGGCAAACAGATTATTCCTGTTGAACCTGGCGGCTGTTTATACAACCGGATTTGAATGCCCCGATACGAACCATGTCGTCCCGGAACTACGATCCTTGCTGTTGG